>DAIDIT010000203.1 GCA_027451705.1 Pseudomonadota bacterium | reverse complement strand
GGCGACGGCGCGGGCGTCGGCTCCGGCTCCGGCGCGGGGGCCACCGCCGCCGGGGCCGCGGGCGGTTCGGGCGCGGGCTCGACGGCGGGTGCCGGCGCGGGCGCGGACTCCGCCGAGTCCTCGAGGAGGATGTCGATGCCGGACTCCTCGGAGGCGGTCGCCGCGGCCGGCGGCGGGGAGGCGGGCTCGGGCTCTGCGGGCGGCGGCGGCTCGGCGACCGCGGGGGCGGCGTGGGCGGCGAGGAGCGCCTCCATCTTCTGCGCCATTGCCGTGTTGCCGGCGCGCTGGAACGCGTCGAGGGCGAGGTCGTGCCGGTGCGCCTGCGTGTAGGCGAGCCCGAGGTAGTTGAGCGGCTTCTGCCGGTCGGGCGAGAGGTCGACCGCCGCCGTCAGTTCCCGGATCGCGCTCTCGAGTGCGCCGGTCTTGAGGTGCACGAGCCCGAGGTTGACGTGCAGCGTCGGGTCGGTCGGGTTGTCGCGCGCGAGGACGCCGTAGAGCTCGGCGGCCCAGTCGAGCACGCCGAGCTTGAAGCAGGCGAGCGCGAGCAGGCTCTGCGCCTTCGCGCTGTCCGGCTTGAGCCGGTAGGCGGCCTCGAGCTCGCCGCGCGCCTCGGCGCTCTTGCCGGCGGCGAGAAGCTCGCTCCCCCGGTAGAGGTGGTAGAGGTAGTCCTCCTCGACGCCCGCCTCCTCGCGGCGGCGCTGTTCGGGCTGTCCCATCCGCGGCTAGCCCGCCCCCTGCCCCTCGAAAGCGTGGTAGTTCGCGATGACGCGCTTGACGTACGACTGCGTCTCGGCGATCGGCGGGACGCCGAGACCGCCGCTCGCCGAGGAGCGGTCGACCTGGTCGGGGCCGGCGTTGTAGGCGGCGAGGACCTTGATGAGGTCGCCGTCGTAGCGGTTCACGAGCACGCGCAGGTAGCGGGTCCCGCCCTGGATGTTCTGAACGGGGTCGTAGGGGTCCTGCACGTACATATCGCGCGCGGTCTGCGGCATGAGCTGCATGAGCCCGATGGCCCCGCGCGCGCTGACGGCCCACGGGTTGTAGTTGCTCTCGGCCGCGATGACCGCCTTCACGAGCGCGCGCGGGATCTTGTAGAAGGCCGCGCTCTCCTCGATCACGGCCTCGAGCAGCGGCATCGGGAGCTGGAGGCTGCCGCTCTTGCGGGCGTGGGGCCGCCGCGTGTTGTAGAGGTGCACGACGCCGCGCGCGTCCGTGTAGCTGTGGATCTCGCCGGCGCGCGAAGGCCGCGCCGAGAGCAGCGCCGCCGCCGCGGCGAGCGCCAGCCCGGCCGGGCGCTCTGGGGACAGACTCATACCGCCGAAAAGATACCAGTGGATCCCGGGGTGCGCAACGAATCGGCCGCCCGGCCGAGGCGCAAGCCCACCGCCACGGGGGGGCTCGGTGACGCCGGCATCACCTCGAGGTGTCGCCACGCGCGCCTTTCCCCAGGGATGCGCCCCCTACGGGGCGAGGCGCTCGATGGTGCGGGCGAAGGGGATGGTCTCGCGGACGTGGTGCAGGCCGCAGATCCACGCGACGGTCCGCTCGACGCCGAGGCCGAAGCCCGCGTGCGGGACGGAGCCCCAGCGGCGCAGGTCGAGGTACCAGGAGAACGCCTCGCGCGGCAGGCCGGCCGCGTCGATGGCCGCCTCGAGGGTCGCGAGGTCGTCCTCGCGCTGGCCGCCGCCGATGATCTCGCCGTAGCCCTCGGGCGCCAAGACATCGACGCCGAGCGCCACGCGCGGGTCGGAAGGGTCCTTCTTGAAGTAGAACGCCTTCATCGCCGCGGGGTAGCGGTGCACCATGACCGGCCGGTCGAACTGGTTCGCGAGCACGGTCTCCTCGTCGCCGCCGATGTCCTCGCCCCAGTTCATCGGGTGGCCGGCGGCGGCGATCCGCTCGACGGCCTCGGTGTAGGTGATGCGCGGGAACGGCTTCTTCACCCGGTCGAGGGCGTCGATCGGCCGCTCGAGCGCGCCGGCGATCTCGGCGCGGTGCTTGCCGAGGACGCTGCCCACGACCTCGACGAGCATGTCCTCGGCGAGCGCCATGTCGCCCTCGAGGTCCATGTAGGCGACCTCGGGCTCGATCATCCAGAACTCGGTGAGGTGCCTCCGGGTCTTGCTCTTCTCGGCCCGGAAGGTCGGGCCGAAGACGTACGTCTTGCCGAGCGCCATTGCCCCGGCCTCGCCGTAGAGCTGACCGCTCTGGGTGAGGTAGGCCTTCTGGTCGAAGTAGGGGACCTCGAAGAGGGTGCTCGTGCCCTCGCAGGCGGCGGGGGTGAGGATGGGCGCGTCGAGCAGGGTGAAGCCGCGAAAGTCGAAGTAGTCGCGCAGCGCCTTCACGATCGTGTGCCGGATCCGGAGGATGGCGTGCTGGCGCGCCGAGCGGAGCCAGAGGTGGCGGTGCTCCATCAGGAAGGCGACGCCGTGCTCCTTGGGGCCGATGGGGTAGCCCTCGGCGGCCTGCACGACGGCGAGGTCCTCGACCGACAGCTCGAAGCCGAGGGGCGACCGGGCGTCCTTCTTGACGCGGCCGCGCACGAGGATCGACGCCTCCTGCGGGAGCTTGTCGGCCGCGGCGAAGAGCGCCTCGGGCACGTCGCCCTTGAACATCACCGCCTGGATGGTGCCGGTGCCGTCGCGAACCTGGAGGAAGTGGAGCTTGCCCGAGGAGCGCCTGCCGTAGAGCCAGCCCTTGAGCGTGATCACCTGCCCGTCGTGTCGGGCGACGTCCTCGACGTAGGTCCAGGGTGCGCTGGTCGAATCCACGGTCGTGCCTCCTTCGGCGAACGGGAGGCGCGGATACTACACTCAACCGGCCTCGCCGACGACCTCGAAGGCGGGGGCGGCGACCTTGCCGCGGACGAGCGCGCGCAGCGCGGCGGCGGACATCGGCTTGTCGTGGTGGCGGCCGGGGAAGCGCTCGAGGAAGTCGCCCGCGGCCTCGCTGAGCGTGCCGCCGGTGAGGAAGACCATGCGGGCCGCGAGCGTGCGGTCGAGCGCCTCGATCCGCTCGTAGAGTTCCATGCCGGTCATCTCCGGCATCGCGAGGTCGCAGAGGACGAGGTCGAAGCGCTCGCCGGCCTGGATGCGGGCGAGGGCGTCCGCGCCGCGGGTGACGGCCACGACGTCGTGCTCGCGCTTGAGGATGCGCTGGATGGCGTTGCCGAACATCTCCTCGTCGTCGACGACGAGGACGCGGCCGCGGCGCTCGGCCGCCTGGGGCCCCGGGGCTGCGACCGCCGGGGTGGCGAGCGCCGGCAGGCTCACGCGGAAGCTGCTGCCCACGCCGGGCCGGCTGTCGACCGCGATCTGGCCGCCGAGCGCGGTGACGATGCCGTGCGAGATGGCGAGCCCGAGGCCGGTGCCGCCGCCGACGGGGCGGGTGGTGAAGAACGGGTCGAAGATCCGCGGCAGGACCTCGGGCTCGATGCCGGCGCCGCTGTCGCGGACCTCGACGACGACCCGGCCGGCTTCCACGTCGTGGCGCGCGACGACGTCGACCCGGTGGCGATCGGCCTGGCCCTCCGGCAGCGCCTGCGCCGCGTTGACCAGGAGGTTCGCGAAGAGCTGCGCGAGCAGCCCCGGGCTCGCCTCGACCGGCGGCAGGTCGGGGACGGCCTCGGTGAGGCGCGCCCGCAGCCGGATCTCGTGGCCGGTGACCGCGAGGGCGTGCGCGATGGCCGCGCCGACGTCAGTCGGGCCGCGCCGCTCGTCCTCGGCGGCGGTGAGCGTCTTGAGGTCGCGCACGATCCGGGCGACGCGGTCGGCGCCGACGGCGGCGTCGCGCAGCGCCTGGGAGGCCTCGGCCAGCGCACCGAGGGCCTCCTGCGGGCACGCCGCGCCTGCGGCCGCGATGGCCTTGCGGCTGCGCGCGATCTCGCCGTCCGCGAAGGCCACGTTGGCGACGACGAACGAAAGCGGGTTGTTGATCTCGTGGCCCACGCCCGCCGCGAGCGTGCCGAGCGCGGCGAGCCGCTCGGTGCGGCGCCGGAGCGCCTCGAGCTGGTGGCGGTCGGTCAGGTCGCGGTAGACGACCACCCGGCAGGGGCGACCCTCGAAGGTGGCCTCGACGCAGCGCGATTCGACGATGCGGACGGAGCCGTCACCGCGCACAACCGTCCGCGCGTGGTAGCGGTCACTGGACCGGCCGCTGCCAACCCACGCCGCGACGTGGGCGCGTTCGTCGGGGTGAATGTGGGAGAGGACATCAGCGCCGACGAGTTCGGCGGACGAAGCGGCGCCGAGGAGCGTGGCGGCGGCGGTGTTCGCGTAGGTGACCGTGCTGGATTCGACGATCAGCACCGCGTCGACGAAGCTCTCGACGAGCGTGCGGAAGCCGTCCTCGCGCGGGGTGGAAGAGCCAATGGCATCGTCCTGGGTTTCCGGATCGCGATCGATCATGGCTCTCCCGTGCGGTAGCACGGCGCGTGCCGGGCTGCCAACCCCCCGTTGTGGCTCGCTCGGGCCTCGCGCGAACGCCGGTCGCGGCGGACCCGGTGGGTCGCCCGCGCGTGGTACGGTGGGGCGGTGAAGGCCGTCGTGCAGCGGGTGTCGCGGGCGGAGGTGAGGGTCGGGGCGGAGTTGGTCGGCCGCGTCGGCCGCGGGCTCCTCGCGCTCGTCGGGGTCGCGCGCGAGGACGACGAGGGCGACGCCGCCTTCATCGCCGACAAGCTCGTGCGGCTGCGCGTCTTCGCGGACGAGGCGGGCAAGATGAACCTGTCGGTCGGCCAGGTCGGGGGCGCGCTGCTGTTGGTCTCGCAGTTCACGCTCCTCGCGGACACGCGGTCCGGGTCGCGCCCGGGCTTCGGCGCGGCGATGGCGCCCGGTCCGGCGGAGGCGCTCTACCGCCGCGTGGCGGGGTTGTGCCGCGACGCCGGCGCGACGGTCGAGGAGGGGCGCTTCGGCGCGCACATGGAGGTCGAGCTGGTCAACGACGGGCCGGTCACGCTCCTGCTCGATTCGCGGCGCTGAGTCCTTTCGGGCGCCAGCTTTGCGCGGGCGGCACCGCATGGTAGATCCCGCGGGATGCGATTCGACCGAGCGATCCGGTGGGGCCTCGCGGCGGCGCTGGCCGTGGCCGCGCCCGCGGCCGTGGCGGCGCCCGCGGCCGTGGCGGCGCCCGTCCGGATCGCGGTGCTGACCTTCGCCCCGCTCTCGGGCGACCTGCCGAACGGCGCGGGCGACAAGGCGGCCGACCTGCTCGCGAGCGAGCTGAAGTCGATCGGCGAGCTGGACGTCGTCCCGCGCCCGCGCAAGGTCGAGGGGCTGGCGCGCGACGAGCTGGCGACGGCCGAGAAGACCCTGGCGGCCGCGCGCGACGCACTCGCCCGCCACGACCCACGCGCGGCGCAGGCGGCGTACGAGTCCGCGCTCGCCGGCCTGCGGAAGGCGCTCCCGGCGCTCGACAAGTTTCAGGACCTCGTCGACTGCACCGCCGAGCTCGGCGCGCTCGACTACCGCCGCGGCAACGACGACGCGGGTCGGGCGCTGATCCTCGAGGCGATCCGCCTGTCGGCCGGCCAGCCCGTCGCCGCGATCGCGGCGGCGCCGAGCTTCGCCCCGGTCGCGGCGAAGCTGGCCAAGGAGGTCGCGGCGCTGCCCAAGGGGGCGATCCGGCTGGATTCGACGCCCGAAGGGGCGGAGCTGTACGCGGACGGCCAGGACGTGGGCAAGGCGCCGGTCCTCGTGCGCGACCTTCCCCAGGGCCCGACATACCTGCGGGCGGTGCTGCCGTCCGGCGAGCTGTGGGGCGAGGTCGACGAGCTCGCCCCCGGAAACGTGCCGCAGCGGATCCGCGTCCAGAGCGGCGCCGAAGGGCCGGGCGCCGAGCTGAACACCGAGCTCGCCGAGAACCGGCTCGAGCCGCGTGCCCTCGAGGCCGCGGCGGACGCGGCCAAGGCGCAGGGGGCCGCCCTCGTCGTCTTTGGCGCGCTGCACCGGCTGCCCGACGGCCTCGCGCTCGACGCCTTCCTCTACGACGGGACGAAGAACCAGATCGGCCGGCTGGCCCGCGTGGCCTTCGACACCGAGATGCTCGACGCCCGGCTCCAGATGGACAAGCTCGTCACCGAGATCCAGTCGCGTTCGACCAGCGCCGGGGCGGCCCTCGGCCTGCCGGCGCGCGTGGCCGACGACCGCGTCGCCGAGAGCAGCCTCGCGAGCGAGTTCCGGTTCGGCGCGCCGTCGCAGGACGCCGCCGATCCGGGGGCGCCGCCTCCCGCGGCCACCCAGCGGCGCGTCGTCGTGCACGGCACCGCCGGCCCCTGAGCGGCGACGCCGCGGCTACGGCGGCTCGCCGAGCGCCTCGTGCTCCCAGCGGCGGTTGGCGCGCTCGGCGGAGTCGGGCGCGGTGAGAATGTCGAAGGCCGCGGTGATGGCGATGCCGGTGCCCCCGGCCGCCAGCGCGAGGTCCATCACGTTCGCCGCCTGCGCGAGCTGGGCGGCCTGCGCGCCGGGGGTCGACAGCGCCGAGGAGAACGAGACGACCGTCGCCACGATGCCGGCGAGCAGCACCGTGCGGATCGCGCTGGTCACGAGCGCATGGGTCCAGTCGCCGGCGTAGGCCTCGCCGGCCGCGGGGCCCACCGTCAAGAGCGGCGGGAAGACGATGCCCGCGAGGGTCCCTTCGGCGGAGAGGGCCGTGGCGCGGTTCACGTCCTTCGGCCCGTGGCCGAAGGAATCGACGTCCGCGGCCCCCTTCGCCCGCAGGAGCCGCAGCGCGCGCCACTCGTCCTCGGTGGGGGGCGGCGGCGCCGGCGGCTGCGGGGGGGCGAGCGGGCCGCGCGAAGGTTCGTCTTCGCCGAACGGCAGCAGGCGCGTGCCCGGTTCGAGGCCGGCGACGAGCCCCGGCTGCGGGAGGCGCAGCCGAGTGTCCGGCGTTGGTCCGGCGTCCTGGGAGGCGAGCAGCGCGAGCGCGACGGAGACGGCGAGCATGCGTCCCGAGCGTACCACGCGCGGCGGGCGTCGCCGCGCCGCCCGTGGTTCCAGTTGGGTCCATGGCGGTGCCGGGAGCGTGACACCACCTTTGGCCGCACATGGCAACGACGGATGAAGACTTGCCCGGTCGGGCGCGCGCCGCGGTCATCTGGCTGTGCCTCGCAGCCCTCGGGGGGTGCGTCAGGCCGGCGGCGGGCGGGCCCGCGCCGTCGACGCCACCGGCCGACGGAGGGGAGGAAGCGGGCGGCCTCGGCGATGGCGGCGGCTCGGGCCCCGCGGACGGCGGCGTGCCGACCGTGAGCTACGGCCGCACGACCTCGCCGAGCCTGATCGCAGTCGAGAACGCGCTGTCCGGCGATCCCGGCTGGACAATCTCCACCCCCGCGAGCAACCACGAAATCGAGGGCTATGCCTCGACCGACTCGGCGGAGGTGGGCGACGAGGTCTCGATCTCAGTCTCGGCACAGCCGTCGGGCGCGCAGTTCACGTGGACGCTCTACCGCCTCGGCTGGTACGGCGGGGCCGGCGCGCGCCGCATCACCTCGGGCGGCCCGCTGTCCGCGCCGGCCGAGCCGCCTTGTCCCATCGGCCTGTCGACGGGCATCGTCGAGTGCGCGTGGCCTTCGGCGTTCTCGTTCGGGATCGATCCGTCCTGGGTGACGGGGGCGTACCTCGTCAAGCTCCACCGCGTCGACGACGGCGCCGAGCGCTACGTGCCGCTCGTCGTCCGCGACCACCGGGCCGCCGACGTGCTCTTCGTGCTGCCGACCAACACCTGGCAGGCGTACAACCCCTGGGAGGGGGAGAGCCTCTACCAGGACGACGCGCACGTCTCGCCCTCGGGGATGGCGTTCCAGGCGAGCTACGACCGGCCGTACGGCGAAGGCGACGGCGCCGAGCACCTGCTCTGGTGGCAGCAGCCGCTCCTCTCCTTCCTCGAGCGCTACGGGTACGACGTCACCTACGGAACCAACGTCGACTTCGAGCGGCGGCCGGGCTTCCTCGACGGGGTGGGCGCGCTCGTGGTCGGGGGCGGCCACGACGAATACTGGACGCAGGGCGAGCGCGACCAGGTGGATGCGGCGCTCGACGGTGGCCTGCTGAGCCTCGACTACTTCGGCGCCAACGGTGGCTACTGGCGGGTGCGGGTCGAGCCGTCGTCGACTGGGGCGCCGCTGCGGACGGTCACCTGCTACAAGGACGAGAACGCCCTCGATCCGCTCGCTTCGTCCCAGCCAACCACCCGGTTCCGCGATCCGCCCAACCCGGAGCCGGAGGGGGCGCTCTTCGGAGCCATGTACGTCGACTGGCAGCTCTTCGCGTCCCCGCTCACGATCACGCGCCCGGGGAGCTGGGTCTTCGACGGCACCGGACTGCAGGCCGGCGACGAGCTGCCGGGCCTCGTGGGCTACGAGTTCGACGGGATCATCCCGGGGGAAGGCACGCCGGCAGGGACGGAGACCCTCGCGAACTCCCCCGTCGCGACCGCGGAGGGCACCGCGAGCGCCTCGCAGATGGTCGTCCGGTCGCTCCCCGGCGGGCAGATCGTCTTCGACGCGTCGAGCATCTGGTTCACACAGGGCCTCGCCGCCGGACCGTTCGCGGACCCGCGCATCTACCAGATCACCTGGAACGTGCTCGAGCGCTCGCTCGCCTGGCGGCGCCCGACGCGCCCGACGCCCGACTTCGCGGCCGACGTGCAGGCGCAGTCCGTTCCGACGCCGCAGCCGGTCTGGGCCGGCGGCGTCGCCACGGTGGTGGGGACCGGGACCCCGGGCGACACGGACGGGCCAGGAGCTACCGCGCAGCTCGACTGGCCGGTCGGCGTCGCGGCCATGCCGGACGGCGGGCTCGCGGTTGCGGACACCGGCGGCAATCGCATCCGGATCGTCGGGGCCGACGCCGCGCACACCGTCACGACGATCGCGGGCAACGGGCTGCCCGGCATGATCGACGGGGCCGGGAGCCAGGCGGAGTTCCGCTGGCCCGTTTCGCCGGTCGTCGCGCCGGACGGGACCATCTACGTGGCCGATTCCGACAACCACGTCATCCGGCGCATCGGGACGGATGCCGCCCACACGGTGACGACCATCGCGGGCAACCCCTCGCGGAGCGGCGGTTTCGCCAATGGCCCCGGGCTCGAGGCGGCGTTCAACCGACCGAGCGGGCTGACCATGGACGCGTCCGGCAACCTGTACGTCGCGGACATGGCGAATTGCCTCGTCCGGCGCATCGCGAACGACCCCGAGCGGACGGTGACGACCCTGGCGGGGTCGGTCATCGGCGACCAGGACGGGCCCGGGACGTCGGCGCAGTTCGACTACCCGACGGCCGTCGCCGTCGACGCGGCGGGGGACGTCTTCGTCCTCGACTCGTTCAACCAGAAGATCAAGGTCGTCAAGAACGACGCCGCCCACACCGTGCTCACGCTGGCGGGCGGTCCCCCGGGCGGAGGCCCGAATCCTGGGACGTTCGCCGACGGCGACGGCGACGTCGCCCGCTTCCTCGCCCAGTCGGGATTGATCCTGGGCCCCCAGGGGCAACTCTTCCTGTCGGACAGCGGCAACGGCCGGATCCGCATCATCTGGCCAGGCACGACCGAGGCGACGACGCGGGTGTCGACCTACGCGGGAAGCGGGAAGTCGGGCACGGCGGACGGCACAGCCCAGACCGCCGACCTCGTGACACCGATGGGGCTCGCCCTCGGTCCTTCGGGCGTCCTCTACGTGACCGACCCCTCGCACGGGACGATCCGTTCGGTGGCGCCGCCGCCCTGAGCGGCCGGCGCGAGGACGATCCGCGTGATCTCCGCCGGGGCGCCCAATCGAAGTGGGGGGCCCCAGAAGCCGGTGCCTCGGCTGACGTACAGCCGGCTGGTCCCCCTCGCATAGGGGCCCGCCAGGTAGCGCTGGAAGAGCGCGACGAGCAGGCTGAAGGGAAAGAGCTGGCCCCCGTGGGTGTGGCCCGAGAGCTGGAGCGCCACGCCCGCGCGCGCGGCCGCAGGGAAGAGCGAAGGCTGGTGCGACAGGAGCAGGATCGGCACGCCCACGGGCAGGCCCTGGAGTGCCCGGTCGAGATCCGGGCCACCGTCGCCGAGCCGCCGGCCGGTGGGGTCGTCGATGCCCGCGACGGCGAGTGCGCACGGACCGCCGTCCACGACGACCGAACGGTTTCGCAAGACCTGGACGCCGAGCTCCTCGAGGCGTGTCAACCAAGGACCGAGGCCCGCGTAGTGATCGTGGTTGCCCGGGACGAAGAAGACGCCCAGCCGCGCTCGCAGGCGTGCCAGGGGTTCGATCTGTGCCCCCAATCGCTCCACGGGGCCGTCGACGAGGTCGCCCGTGATCGCCACGAGGTCGGGTGCGAGTGCGTTCACCCGGTCCACGATGCCGTCGAGAAAGCGGCCGTCGAGCGTCGCTCCGATGTGGACGTCGCTGATCTGGACGATCGAGAGCCCCGACAAGGCCGCCGGGAGCTTCGGGAGGGTCAGGGCGACGTCCGCGAGCCGCGGTGGCCGGAGCCCGCCCCGAAGTGCCGCGAGGGAAAGACTCATGCCGACGGCGATGGCGACCGTCGCCTGGAGCCGCCCGGCGGGAAGGCTCGCGAGAACGTCCGCGGGAAGGCCCAACCGGGGACCGAGGACGGTCCGGGCGAGGTCGGTCAGCCCCAGGGCGGTCACGAGGAGCAGTCCGACGCCCATCCAACCGAAAAGCGCGGTCTGGAGCCGGTCGCCGAAACGGCGGCGGGACCGCTGACGAAGAAGAAGGCCGACAATGACACCGCTGCCGGCGAGCACGAGGACGCCGGTCGCCATCGCCCGGACCGGGGACGGCCAGGCGGCGTCGCGAACGAGGCGGGCCCAGAGGTAGTAGTGTCCCGCGCCGAGCAGGCCGAGCGCGACGGCCGCGAAGAAAGCGAAAACCAAAGCGAGGCGGCGGTTCACGCGCCATTCTTATCGCATTTCGACGGGCGCGCACGAATTTCGCGCCCCTTGTCGTTCCGTCACTCTTGGTGTATAAGGCCGCGCTCAACCCTCGGTCTGACGGGAGTCGCTGAATGGCGGGCGTGACGACGGACAAGGCAGGCTTCACCCTCTGGTTGACCGGCATGCGGGGCGCCGGAAAGTCCACGCTCGCCGGCTTCCTCGGCCAGCGGCTGCGGAGCGTGGGGCGGCAGGTCGAGGTTCTCGACGAGAACGAACTGGAAAAATCAAATCTTTCCAGCGGAGTCGACGTCCTCACGAAGGAGGCGCGCCACGGCGAGGTTCGCCGGCTCGGCTACATCGCCAAGCTGCTGACGCGCAACAACGTCATCGCGATTTCGGCCGCCCTCAGCCCAGACCGAGAGCCGAGGGAGCACAACCGCAAGGAGATCGGCCGCTTCGTCGAGGTCTTCGTGGACTGCCCCGTCGAGCAGCTCATCGCGCGCGACGGCAAGGGCCTCTACAAGAAGGCGCTCGCGGGCGAATTGCCGAATTTCACCGGGATCACGGCGCCTTATGAGCCGCCCGTCAATGCCGAAGTGACCGTCCGGACCCACGAAGAGAGCGTCGAGCAGAGCGCGAACCGGGTGTTCCAGACGCTTCTCGACCTCGGTTACCTCCGTCCGGCGGAGGTCTCGGCGATCGTCGGCCAGCGGGCGCGGCGGCGGCCATTGCCCGCGAAGAGACCGCAGCGGCCGGCGCGGGCGGCCCGACGCAGCGCGCCGCAGCCGCGGCGGTCTGCCCCCCGCAAGGCGGTTCGCACAGCGAAGTCGGCGCGCCGCGCGCGCCGCTGAACCGGGATGGACGGACCGGGTCCGCAGCCCGAGGGGACCGCACAGTCCCAGGAAGGACTGCGCGATCTCTGCGCGCAGTCGGCGGCGAAGCTCGAAGCGGCCCGGCGACTCGTCGGGGAACTCCGGTCGGCGGTCGTCGCCTTCTCGGGCGGAGCGGACAGCGCGCTCGTGCTTCGGCTCGCCCGCGACGCGCTGGGCGAGCGCGCGGTCGCCCTGACCGCCGTCTCTCCGAGTCTCGCGACGTCCGAACGGGTCGCGGCGGAGCGCTTCTGCCGCGATCTCGGCGTTCGCCACGTCCTGGTCGAGAGCCGGGAGATCGAGGACCCGCTCTACGCCGCGAACGGCGAGGATCGCTGCTACCATTGCAAGAGCGAACTGTATTCGCTCTGCGACCGGGAGGCGGCCCGGCTGGGACTCGCGGCGGTGCTCGACGGTTTCAACGCGGACGACATGCACGCGCACCGGCCCGGCAGGAAGGCGGCGCTGGAGCACCGCACCGTCTCGCCGCTCGCGGAGGCCGGCCTTCGCAAGGACGAGGTCCGGGCACACTCCTGGGCGCTCGGCCTCACCACGTGGGACAAACCGGCGATGCCGTGTCTCGCCTCTCGGCTGCCGTTCGGGACGCTGGTGACCGTCGAGCGGCTCGCGCAGGTCGGGGGCGCCGAAGAGTGCCTGCGGGCCCTCGGCTTCCGGACGTTCCGCGTCCGTCACCACGGCGAAGTCGCTCGCATCGAAATCGGTGCCGGTGAACTGGGTCGACTGCTCGACCCCCGCGTGAGGCGGGACGTGACGAGCCAGGTCAAGGCGTGCGGGTTCCGTTTCGTCGCGGTCGACCTCGAGCCGTTCGAGAGCGGCAGGCTGTCGGCGATATCGCCCGGGATGACCGTCGAAAGGGGATGAGTGTCGATGCTCGAGCGGCTCGTCGGGGGGCTCGCAGGGCTGCTGGGAGGGCTGCTCTGGACGCCCATCGTCCTGTTCGTCGTCTGGCTGCCCCGCCTGTCGTTTCCCGACGAGATCGCCTACGGTGCGGCGGCTGCGTTCGTCGTGCTCCTCGGGTTGCTCGGCGCAACGCGCCGCCGCTGGGGAGCGCGGATGCTGGCGGTCGCGGCCATCTCGTGGCTGGGGCTCGCGGTGCTTCTCTGGCTTCGCCTCCTCGCTCTGGCCTGAGCCGAGCCGGGGAGCGCGCCTTGACATGGGGGGGCGTGGCCCTATGATTCACGGCCCTTCGCGCCTCGGCCATGCACCTCGTCCTGCTCTCCCGCAGCCGGTCCATCTACAGCAGCCGGAGGCTCGTCGAGGCCGCCCGCCATCGTGGCCACCACGTCCGGCTGCTCGACCCGACCGATTGCGAGCTCGTCATGGCCGGCCGATCGGTGGAGATCTTCCACGGCGGCAAAAAGGTCGGGCCCGTCGACGCGGTGATCCCGCGCATCGCCCAGTCGGTGGCCCACTACGGTCTCGCCGTCGTCGAGCACTTCGGCCTGCGGGGCGTCGTCCTGATCAACGACGCGGGCGCGATCGCGCAGGCGCGCAACAAGCTGCGATGCCTCCAGGCCCTCGCCGCGCGCGGCCTCGACATTCCCGCGACGGTCATGGCGCGCGATGCCTCACAGATTCGCGAGCTCGTCGATCGCGTCGGCGGCGTTCCGGTCCTCGTCAAGCTCTTGCAGGCAAACGGTCGCGCGGGCGTGATGGTCTGCGAGTCGCTCGAGTCCCTGGGGGCCGCGCTCGAGACGGTGCTCGGGTTGGGCCACAACTTCATCGTCCAGCAGTACGTCCAGGGGCCCCGCGGCCGGGACCTGCGTGCGCTCGTCGTCGGCGACCGCGTCGTTGCCGCCGTGCGGCGGCGCACGCGCCCGGGAAAGCTGGCCCGCACGCTGGGACGCGGGGCGCGCTTCGCCGAGGTGGCGCTCGGGCGCGAGCAGGTCGCGCTCGCCGTCGAGAGCGCGCGCATCATCGGCCTGCAGGTCGCCGCCGTCGACATGATCGAAGCGGGCGGGAAGACGCGGGTCTTCGAGGTGAACGCCTCCCCCGCGCTCGAGAGTCTCGAGGCGGCGACGGGCCGCGATCTCGCGGGTCCAATCATCGAGTTGGCGGAACGCGAAGTCGCTGCGCGTGCGGCGGCGCGCGGGACACGCGCGGCGGGCGGCAGGCGCTGAACGAGGAGGCGAGCCATGGCGAGGAGAATCGCAGCAGTCTTCGGGGCGTTGGCGATGGCCGGGCTGTCTGCCCGAGCGGTCGCGGAGGACGCGACCGTGGCGGTCACCGTCGAACCGGGGGCGCGGGTTGGCCGGCCGGTGGCGATCGACATCCGGTTCCAGGTGCCGTCGGGCTCGCACATCAGCCCGGATGCGCCGCTCTCCATTCGCTTGAGCGGCCCGCCGGCCGTGACGATCGACAAGCCGGTGCTGCACTACGGGGACGCCGTGCCGCCACCCGGGGCTGCGCCCCATTTCGTGGCGCACGCGACATCGACGTTGGCCGGCGAACAGGAGATCCGGGTCGCGATGACCTACTATGTCTGCACGGCCGACCTCTGCGACATGCACCGCAAGTCCGAGACGCTGCACCTGAGGGCACGGTGAGCCGGGTCGTCTGCGGCATCCATCCGGTCCGCGAGATCCTCCGCGTCCGGCCCTCGGAGGTCGAGCGGCTCCATTTCGCACCGGGCGCCGGCCGTGCGGTCGGTGAGTTGCTCGCGCTCGCGCGGGCCGCCGGCGTGAACAGCCGGCCTGCCGAGCCGGATCAGCTCCGGCGGCTCGCGGCCGGGGCGGGACACCAGGGCATCGTGGCCGAGGTCGCCGACTATACCTACGCCGATCCAGCCGATCTCTTCGTCTCGCGCGAGGGGCCTCCGCCGCTGGTGGTGTTTCTCGACGGCATCGAGGATCCCCACAACCTCGGTGCCATCGTCCGCTCTGCCGATGCCTTGGGTGCACGGGGGGTCGTGATTCCGCAAGATCGCGCCGCCGGCGTCACCCCGGTCGCGGCGAAGGCCTCGGCGGGAGCCATCGAGCGCTGTCCGGTCGCGCGCGCGGTCAACCTCGCGCGTGCCGTCGAGGAGGCGAAGGAGGCGGGGCTGTGGGCGGTGGCGGCCGAGCCGTCCGGCGACCGCGCCCTCTGGGATACCGACTTGACCGGGCCGCTCGCGCTGGTCGTCGGTGCCGAGGGGCGCGGAATCCGGCCGCTCGTCCGCCGCCACTGCGACCTTTCGGTGCGCATCCCCATGGCAGCCCAAGCTGGTTCGCTCAACGCCTCGGCTGCCGCCGCGGTCGCCCTCTACGAGATCGCGCGCCAGCGGAGCTTGGCAAGATCTGGGCCGGTGAAGGGCGGGGGACTTGACAAGGCGCGGCACGGCGAGTATTAGCCCACGTTCCCAACCAAAGCCGGGCCGTCTGTGGTGTGCGCTGGCGTAGCTCAGTCGGTAGAGCAACTGCCTTGTAAGCAGTAGGCCGCGGGTTCGAATCCCACCGCCAGCTCCTCGAGCCACGGCGACGGGACGGAGATGAGCTGCGGAGGCAGCGGACGAAGTCGAAAATGACGTGGACCGGAGGAGACCAAGAGGAGGGGTACCCAAGCGGCCAAAGGGAGCAGACTGTAAATCTGCCGGCATCCGCCTACGAAGGTTCGAATCCTTCCCCCTCCACCGCCGGTATCCCGGAAAACAGAGCAGGAGACGGACCGAACATGCGCGGGAATAGCTCAGTTGGTAGAGCGTCAGCCTTCCAAGCTGAATGTCGCGGGTTCGAATCCCGTTTCCCGCTTCAGCCGGACGTGCAAGCCGACGAATGCCCTCGTAGCTCAGATGGTAGAGCGCGTCCTTGGTAAGGACGAGGTCACCAGTTCAATCCTGGTCGAGGGCTCTGGATAACCGAGGAATAGAGCAGAACCCCTGGGAGTAAGGAGGACGCCATGTCGAAGGCCAAGTTCGAGAGGAAGAAGCCGCACGTGAACGTGGGGACGATCGGTCACGTGGATCACGGCAAGACGTCGCTGACGAGCGCGATCACGAACGTGCTGGCGAAGAAGGGGCTCGCGCAGGCG
>DAIDIT010000202.1 GCA_027451705.1 Pseudomonadota bacterium | reverse complement strand
CGACCTGGAGCGCGGCGCCGCGCAGCAGGCTCGAGATCGTCGCCGCGTCCCCGTCCACCGCCGCGGCGGCGAGCGCCGACATCCCGCGGTTGCGAATCTCCCAGGCGATCATCTCCAGCGTCGCCGGATCGAAGGCGCCCTCGTCCCGGAGCCGCGCGAGCAGGCCGCGCTCGACGTCGGCGAGGAGCGCCGCCGCGCCCCCGAAGTAGAGGTCGAAGAGCCTGCGGAACGTCGTGGCATCCCGTTCCCGCTTGACGAGCGCGCTCTCGAGAGCCGCCCGGACCGTCGCGCGATCGTCGACGCCGACGAGCGCCAGGGCCTTGGCCGCGTCGCCCAGTTCGGCGGGCGAGACGCGCAACCCGGCCTGGCGGAGCAACCCGGCCAGCTCTGTCAGCGCCCGCTCCACCTACGCGCGCTCCAGGACGACGAGGGCCTCGAGGTGGAACGTCTGCGGGAAGACGTCCAGCGCGGCTGCGGAGACCGGCCGGAAGCCTTTGGCGAACAGCGCGCCGACGTCCCGCGCGAGCGTCGCCGGATCGCAGGAGACGTACGCGATGGCCCGCGCGGTGATGCGGGCGAGATCGCCGACCACGCCGCGCGCCCCCGCCCGAGGCGGATCGATCAGGGCCACGTCGAATCGTTCGCCCGCGGCCGCCGCCGCCCGCACCGCCACGTCGGCCGCGCCGACGCGAAACGCCACCCGGGCGTTCGCGCGCGCCGCGGCGACACGGCGCGCGAGCCGCAGCGCCTCCCCGTCCTCCTCGACGGCGACCACCGAGTGCACGCGCTCGGCGAGCGCGAACGTGAAGTTGCCTGAGCCGCAGTAGAGCTCGATCGCCCGGTCGCCGGCCGCCGGGCGCAGCCGTTCGAGTGCCATCGCCACGAGTCTGCGGTTCCCCTCGCGGTTCGCCTGGGCAAAGACGTCCGGCCGCAGCAGCAGCTCACCGTCCGGAAGCACCGGATCCCCGAGGACGCACCTCCGGCCTCCGCCCGCGACGACCAGGCCGACGAGACCCGGGCACGCGGTCAGCAGCCATTCCGCCGCCGGGAGCGCCGCCTCCACCCGCGCCCCCGGTCGGAGTTGCAGCTCCGCCGCGCCCCGGCCCTCCGCCACGCACGCCTCGACGTTCGCGAGGCCCGGCACCGCCCTCCTGGAGAAGGCTTCGGACAAGGACAGCGCGAGCCGCTCGAGGTCGTGCTCGAGCAGGGCGCAGCTCTCGATTCTCACGAGCCGCCGGCTTCCGCGCTCGGCGAACGCCAGCCGGCCGTCGCCCGCGACCGCGAAGCGGGCCCGCCTGCGGTAGTGGAACTGCGCCGGCGCCGCGACTGCCTCGACGGGCGGAAGTGCCGGCGCGGGGAGCTTCGCGATGCGCACGAGCGCGTCCTGCAGCGCCACGCGCTTGGCCTCGAGCTGGCCCTCGGCCGAGACGTGCTGCCACTGGCAGCCGCCGCAGTCGCCGAAATGCGGGCAGGCTGGCGCAGCGCGCGCCGGTCCGGGCCGGACGACGGCGAGGAGTCGCCCCCGCAGCAGGCGGCCGGGAGCTTCCTCGGGCTCGACCTCCACGAGGTCGCCCGGCGCCGCGCCGTCGACGAACACGGCCCGGCCGTCGCGCCTGCCGATGCCGGCGCCCCCGTAGGCGAGGGATTCGATCTGGAGCTGCCAAGGCACGTCGCGCCTCGCCCAGCCGGCCGGCTAGCCCGGGTGATTCATGAGACCCCTCGAGCCGTTGGAAGGGGGCAAGCCCCCCCTTCGCAGGCACGGGATCGGAAGCCGCGGTAGCTGGCTCATGAACAATCCGGGCTAGGCCTCGGGCAGGTCCTTGCGGAGCGTCTCCACGAAGTCGGCGATGCGGGCCTTCTTGTCCTCGTCGATGTCGACGAACTCGATGCCCATCCCGGGGACCAGGTTCGAGGCGTTGTCGAACTCGTTGACCCACGAGACCTTGCCCTGCAGGTCGAACGGGAACGCCGCGTTCGGCAGCGAGACGATGAGCCGCACCTGCGATCCGACGGGGAGCGGGGCCCGCGTGTTCACGAACAGGCCACCCTTCGAGATGTTGACCGCCCAGTCGGTGATGAAGCCGTCCATCGTCCGGTACGCCACGAGGATCTCGTGGTTCAGCCGTGCGGCGCGGCGGGGCGGGTGCGGCGGCTTTCCGTCGACCATCCTTCAGCGGCTCCCGGTTCCCTCGCGCACCCTGCGAGGCACGTCTTCAGTCGTCGGTGCCATGCGACGGGTGACTATAGCACCCAGGGGAGGAGCGGCAACAAAGGCGCCGAATCAGGCGGCGCGGATCTCGGCGACGCTCGCGGGCACGACCAGCCGCGCCTCTGTCGCCCTCCGCACCTCTTCGACCGTCACGCCCGGCGCCAGCTCGCGCAAGAGGAGCCCCTCGCCCGTCACGTCCATGAGCGCGAGGTCCGTGAGGATCGTGGCCACGCAGCGCCTGCCCGTCAGCGGCAGCGAGCACTGCTTCAGGACCTTCGACTTGCCGTCCTTCGAGCAGTGCTCCATGGTCACGAGCACCCGGCGGGCCCCGGACACGAGGTCCATCGCCCCGCCCATCCCCTTGACCATCTTGCCCGGGATCATCCAGTTCGCGAGGTCGCCCTGCTCGCTGACCTCCATCGCGCCCAGGATGGCGAGGTCGATGTGGCCGCCCCGGATCATCGCGAAGCTGTCCGCCGAGCTGAAGAACGCGGTCCCCTGGATCTCCGTGACCGTCTCCTTGCCGGCGTTGATGAGGTCCGGGTCCTCCGTCCCCTCGACCGGGTAGGGGCCGATGCCGAGCATTCCGTTCTCGGACTGGAAGACGACGTCGATGCCCGCCGGGATGTAGTTCGCGACCAGGGTCGGGATCCCGATCCCGAGGTTCACGTAGTAGCCGTCGCGCAGCTCCTGGGCGGCGCGCCTTGCGATCTGCTCACGGGTCAATGCCATCGCATCTCCTCAGCCGGCGCGCGGCCGCACGGTCCGCTTCTCGATCCACTTCTGGTAGCCCGAGCCCTGGAAGATCCGGTGCACGTAGATCGACGGAACGTGGATCTGGTCCGGCTCGAGCTGCCCCACGTCGACGAGCTGTTCGGCCTCGACGATCGTCACCTTTGCCGCCGTGCACATCACCGGCGAGAAGTTGCGGGCGGTCTTGCGGAAGACCAGGTTGCCCCAGCGGTCCGCCTTCCAGGCGCGGACGATCGCGAAGTCGCCCCGCAGCGGCCGCTCCAGGACGTACTCGCGCCCGTCGAGGACCCGCGTCTCCTTGCCCTCGGCGACCTTCGTCCCCACCCCGGTGGGGGTGAAGAAACCGCCGAGGCCGGCGCCCGCCGCGCGGATCCGCTCGGCGAGCGTGCCCTGCGGGTTCAGCTCCACCTCCAGCTCGCCCGCGAGGTACTGCCGCTCGAACTCCTTGTTCTCGCCGACGTACGAGCTGATCATCTTCCGGACCTGCCTGGCCTTCAGCAGGATCCCCAGGCCGAGCTCGGTCGTGCCGCAGTTGTTCGAGACGATCGTCAGGCTCTTCGTGCCGCGGCGGTGGATCGCCGCGATCAGGTTCTCGGGGTTGCCGCAGAGCCCGAAGCCCCCGCTGAGGATCACCGCCCCGTCCTTCAGATCGAAGAGCGCCGCGTCCGCGTTCGGGAAGACCTTGTTCATGGAGGGCTCCCTAGCGCTCGACGACCATCGCCAGCGCCTCGCCGCCCCCGATGCAGAGCGAGGCCACGCCGCGCTTCTTTCCCATGTCCTTCATCGCGTGGAGCAACGTCACGAGGATCCGGCAGCCCGAGGCGCCGATCGGGTGGCCCAGGCAGACCGCGCCGCCGCGCACGTTGACCTTCGCGCCGTCGAGGCCGAGCAGCCGGTTGTTGGCGATCGCCACCACCGCGAACGCCTCGTTGATCTCCCAGAGATCGATGTCGGCCGGCCGCAGCCGGACGCGCTCGAGCGCGGCGCGGATCGCGTCGGCGGGCGCGATCGTGAACTCCTCCGGCTTGCGCGCCGCGCCGCCCCAGCCGGCGATCCGGCCGAGCACCGGCCGCTTCTCGGCCGCGGCCCGCTCCGCGGACATCAGGACCACCGCCGCGGCCCCGTCGCTGATGGACGAGGCGTTCGCGGCGGTCACGGTGCCGTCCTTCTGGAACGCGGGCTTGAGCGACGGGATCTTCTCGGGCCTCGCGCTCTTGGGACCGTCGTCCTCCGAGACGACCACCGGCTCGCCCTTCTTCTGCGGCACCGGCACCGGGACGATCTCCGCCGCGAAGACCCCGTCCTTCTGGGCCTTCTGCGCCCGCTCGGTCGACGTCTTCGCGTACTCGTCCTGTGCCCCGCGGGAGATGCCCTGGGTGGTGGCGCACTTCTCGGCGCACGCGCCCATGTGGACCTGCCCGTAGGCATCCCAGAGCCCGTCGTAGATCATCCCGTCGACGAGCTCCACGTTGCCCATGCGCGCGCCTTGCCGCGCCGAGCGATCGTAGTAGGGGACGTTCGACATGCTCTCCATCCCGCCGGCCACCACGATCTCGGCGTCGCCGAGGGCGATCGCCTGCGCGCCCGCGATGACCGCCTTCAGGCCGGAGCCGCAGACCTTGTTGATCGTCGTGCAGGGCGTCCGGTCCGAGAGGCCGGCGTGGATCGCGGCCTGGCGCGCGGGCGCCTGGCCGAGGCCGGCCTGGAGCACGCAGCCCATGAAGACCTCGTCGACCGCGTCCTTGGCGATCCCCGCCCGCTCGATGGCGGCGCCCACGGCGATCGCGCCGAGGCGCGGGGCCGGCAGCGGCGACAGCGAGCCGAGGAAGCTTCCGATGGGCGTCCGCGCGCCCGAGACGTCGACGACCTCGCGGGGGATCTGGGCCATGGGTGTCTCCAAACGGCCGGCCAGCGGCCAGCCGAGGCGGTTTAGCGCCGGCCCCCCGGCCCGTCAAGCGCGGCCAAGGACGCTCGGGTTCCGCGGTCGGACCATGGGGCTCGCATGGTCGAGGGCGAGGAAGGGCCCCGGCCCTTCACCGCCGCGCGGCGATCTCGGCGACCAGGCCGCGGCCGGGGCGCCGCTCGCGTTCGATCGTGAAGCCCGCCGCCCGCACCGCGTCGACCGTGCGGCGGTCCAGCCGGCAGCCGCCCGTGAAGCGGAGCCAGGCGGGCGCGAGCCGGTCCTGCCAGCGTCCCAGCCGCGGGCCCTCGGAGCGGACGTGCTCGAGCAGGCGCAGCTCCCCTCCGGGCCGCAGGACGCGCCGCACCTCGGCGAGGCCCCGCGCGGGGTCCTCGACGCTACAGAAGACCAGCGAGACGACGACCGTGTCGAAGCCGCCGTCCCGGAAGGGCAGCGCCTGGACGTCCGCGCAGGCGAGCGCGGTTCGGCCCCGGACGCGCCCCGCGGCCCGCGAAAGGACGGAGGGATCGAGGTCGATTCCGACCGCGGGCCCGTCCCCCGCGTCGTAGTGCCGGAACGTGAGGCCGGTCCCGACGCCCAGCTCGAGCACCCGCCCGCGCACGCCCTCGACGAGGCGGCGCCGCGCGCGCTCGAGTCCGAGCAGCGCGAGGCCGCGCATGATCACGTCGTAGCTGCGCCCGAGCGGCTCTGCCACGGCGACGTCCCGGGCCGGGGCCTGCTACGCCTGGCGAAACTCGGCGTCGACCACCTCGCCCGGCTTCGGCGCTTCCTTGGGCGCGCCCTCCCCGCCGGTCGGCCCACCCGTCGGCCCGCCGCCCTCGCCGGGGCCCGGGCCGGCGGCGCGGTACAGCTCCTCCGCGGCCTTGTGGCTCGCGGCCTCGAGCTGCTCCACCGCCTTCTTGATCGCGGCGTCGTCGTCGCTGTCCTTGACCTTCTGGACCGCCGCGACGCCGTCCTCCACCGCCTTGACGGTGCCCTCCGAGAGCTTTGCCTTGTTCTCGCGCAACAGCTTCTCCATCTGGTAGGCGAGGTTCTCGGCCCGGTTGCGCTGCTCGATCAGCTCGCGGCGCTTCTTGTCCTCGGCCTCGTGGCTCTGGGCGT
Organism: Pseudomonadota bacterium; assembly: GCA_027451705.1. GTDB lineage: Bacteria > Myxococcota > Myxococcia > Myxococcales > JAKAPL01 > JAKAPL01. Next base: position 7,116 of record DAIDIT010000202.1, on the reverse strand, counting down.
CGGCGACCATCTTGCCGACCTCGTCCTTGGCCAGGCCCGAGCTGTGGGTGATGACGATCTTCTGCTCGCGCGCGGTCGCCTTGTCCTTCGCCGAGACGTTGAGGATCCCGTTCGCGTCGATGTCGAAGGTGACCTCGATCTGCGGCAAGCCGCGCGGCGCGGGCGGCAGCCCCTCGAGGTGGAAGCGGCCCAGGCTGCGGTTGTCCTTCGCCAGCTCGCGCTCGCCCTGCAGCACGTGGATCTCGACCGAGGTCTGGTTGTCGGCCGCGGTCGAGAAGGTCTCGCTGCGGCGGCACGGGATCGTGGTGTTCCGCTCGATGAGGCGGGTCATCACGCCACCCAGCGTCTCGACGCCCAGCGACAGCGGCGTCACGTCGAGCAGCAGGATGTCCTTGACCTCTCCGGTGAGGACCGCGGCCTGCACGGCCGCCCCGACGGCGACGACCTCGTCGGGGTTGACCGAGCGGTTCGGCTCCTTGCCGAACATCTTCTTGACCGCCTCCTGCACCATCGGGATGCGGGTCGACCCGCCGACCAGCACGACCTCGTCGATCTGGTTCGCGGCGAGCTTCGCGTCGGCGAGGCACTTCTTCGTCGGCTCGAGCGACCGCTGCACGAGGTCCTCGATCATGCTCTCGAGCTTGGCGCGCGAGAGCTTCACGTTGAGGTGCTTGGGGCCCGAGGCGTCGGCCGTCAGGAACGGCAGGTTGATCTCGGTCTCGAGCATCGACGACAGCTCGATCTTGGCCTTCTCGCCCGCCTCCTTGAGCCGCTGGAGGACCATCTTGTCGTGGCTGACGTCGAGGCCGGTGTCCTTCTTGAACTCGGCGATCAGCCAGTCCATCACCCGCTGGTCGACGTTGTCACCGCCGAGGTGGGTGTCGCCGTTGGTCGCGAGCACCTCGACGACGTTCTCGCCGACCTCGAGGATCGAGATGTCGAACGTGCCGCCGCCGAAGTCGTAGACCGCGATCTTCTCGTTCTTCTTCTTGTCGAGCCCGTAGGCGAGCGCCGCCGCGGTCGGCTCGTTGACGATCCGCTTGACCTTGAGGCCCGCGATCTCCCCGGCGTCCTTGGTCGCCTGACGCTGGCTGTCGTTGAAGTAGGCGGGGACGGTGATGACGGCCTCGCTCACCGTCTCGCCGAGGTAGTTCTCGGCCGCCCGCTTGAGCTTGAGGAGCACCTGGGCGCTGATCTCGGGCGGGGCGATCTGCTGCCCGTCGATGTCGACGCGCGCGTCGCCGTGCGGCCCGCGGACGACCTTGTAGGGGACGAGCTTGGCCTCCTCGCCCACCTCCTCGAACCTCCGCCCCATGAACCGCTTGATCGAGTAGATCGTGTGCTCGGGGTTGGTGATGGCCTGCCGCTTCGCGACCTGGCCGACGACCCGCTCGCCGTTCTTCAGGTAGCCGACGACCGACGGCGTCAGGCGGCTGCCCTCCTCGTTGGTGATCACGACGGGGTCGCGCCCTTCCATGATCGCCACCACGCTGTTCGTCGTCCCCAGATCGATTCCGATGACTTTTGCCATGACCTGACCGCTCTCCTCCGTCCCGGGACGCTCGCCCCGTGGGCTGAAATTCGCGCATTTCCGACGGATTTGCCGGTGCCCGGCGCCGGCCTACTGCCACCGGGTCCCGTCGAAGCTGCGTGCAACATAGCCTTGACCTGGGGGCTGTCAACCCAAAGGGCCGGCGGTCGCGAAGAAACGCTTCCGCCGGCGCACGGAGGGGGAATGCCGCAGTGCGGCGGCGCGAAGGAGGCTACGCGGTGCCGCCACCCGGGCTTCGCGCCCGCCGGCCTCGAACGCCGATCCCGTCACCGGGCAGAGACAGTCATTTCAAATGGTTGTCACAAGCGGAGCGGCTGCCACCACCGTGGCATCCTTCCTGCTTTTCGGTCGCCAGCCGGGGAGGCTGCCCGGTACGGAGCGTCCATGATCGAGCCGTCCGCCGTCGCCGTCCTCCTCAATGCCAACGCCAAGCAGGTGTCCGACCGCATCCAGGGGGCGATCTCGCACGTCGTTCCGCCGGAGGACATCTTCCTGTCCCGCCACCGGCGCGACGCCCGGACGATCGCCCGCGCGGTGCTCGATCGGCGTTACGGGACGGTGTTCATCGGCGGCGGCGACGGCACGTTCGTCGGCTTCGTCAACGAGATCTTCGACTCGGCCCGGCCGGGCGTCCCGGGACCCGGCCGCCCGCTCCCCCGCTTCGGGATGCTCAAGCTCGGGACCGGCAACGCGGTCGCGGACTTCGTCGGCGCCTCGCCCGTCCGCGGCGGCGGCATCCTCGACGACCTCCTGCGCGCCCGCGACGGCGAGATCCCGGGCACCTACGCGCTCGACCTCGTCGAGACCGAGGGCAAGCGCTGCCCGTTCGCCGGCTTCGGCATCGATGCGGCGATCATCAACGATTACGCGGACTTGAATCGGCGGTACGGGTCGAGCCCGTTCCGCCGGTTCGCCAGCGGCGGGCCCGGCTACGCCGTCGCCATCGCCGGCAAGACCGCCCCCCACTTCCTCTCCGGCAAAGGCCACGCCGAGGTCGAGATCGTCAACACGGGCAGCCCCGCCCAGCGCGTCACCGGCGGCGGCCGGCCGCTCGGCCCGCCCGTCGCCCACGGCGAGGTCCTCTACCGGGGCAACTGCAACGTCCTCGCGTGCAGCACCGTCCCCAACTTCGGCTTCCAGTTCAAGTTCTTCCCCTACGCCGGCCGCAGCCACGGCAAGATGCAGCTCCGCGTGTCGCGCGTCCCGGCGCGGACGGTCCTCGCGAACCTGCCCGCGGTCTGGAAGGGCAAGTACGTCAACGACGAGGACTGCTTCGACTTCCTCTGCGACGGCATCTCGGTGAAGTTCGACCGGCCGATGCCGTTCCAGATCGGCGGCGACGCCGAGGGCTACCGCGACGGGGTCTCGTTCGGCCTCGCCCGCCCCCCCGTCGAGCTGGTCAGCTTCAACAAGGCACTGCTTCACTAGCACCGCCCTCCCCTGCTAGTCTCGTCCCGCGGCACCGGGGGCCCGCGGAGCGCGTGTGACCATCCCCGGCGGAACGCCATCCCCCAACAAGTGGGTCGTCACCGTCTCCATCACGTTCGGCACGCTGATGGGGGCGATCGACAGCTCGATCGTCAACGTCGCGATCCCGCACATGCGCGGCTCGCTCGGCGCCTCGGTCGACGAGATCACCTGGGTCTCGACCGGCTACATCATCGCGAACGTCCTGGTCATGCCCGTCGTGGCCTGGCTGGGCCGCCGCTTCGGCCGCAAGACCGTCTACCAGTCGTGCATGGTCCTGTTCCTCGTGGGATCGTTCTTCTGCGGCCTGTCGCGGTCGCTCGGGACGCTCGTCTTCTTCCGCATCCTCCAGGGCGCGGGCGCCGGAGGGCTGCAGCCGACCGAGCAGGCCATCCTGCGCGAGACCTTCCCGCTCGAGGAGCAGGCGATGGCCATGTCGCTCTTCGGCCTCGCCGTCATGATCGGCCCGGCGCTCGGCCCGACCCTCGGCGGCTGGATCGTCGACAACTACGCCTGGCCGTGGATCTTCTTCATCAACCTGCCGCTCGGCGCCCTCGGACTGCTGCTCGTCCAGCGCTTCGTCCACGACCCGGCATTCCTCGTCGAGGGACGCGAACGGGCCCGCCGGGAGCCGGTCGACTATCCTGGCTTCGCGCTGCTCGCGGTCGGCATCGGCGCCTTCCAGTTCCTCCTCGAGCGCGGCGACCAGGACGACTGGTTCCAGAGCCGATTCATCGACGCCCTGGCGCTCCTCTCGCTGTTCGCCCTCGCGGCCTTCGTCATCCGCGAGCTGACGACGGCGCACCCCATCGTCGACCTCTCCGTCCTCAAGGACCGCTGCTTCTCGACCGGGACCTTCATCGGCGCGGTGCTCGGGCTCTCGCTCTTCGGAAGCCTCTTCATGCTCCCCCTGTTCTTCCAGGAGCTGCGGGGGCTGTCCGCCGAGCAGTCCGGCATCGAGCTGATGCCGAGGACGATCGTGATGATCGCGGCGATGCCGATCGCGGGGCTCCTCTTCAACCGCTTCGGCGCCCGGCCGATGATCGCCATCGGCCTCGCCATCGGCGGCTACGCGGCCTGGACGATGAAGAACTTCACCCTCGACTCGAGCCTGACCGACATGGTGCTGCCGCAGGTCGTCCAGGGCGTGGGCTTCTCCCTCACCTTCGTCGCGCTCTCGACCGCCACCCTCTCCCACATCCCGAAGCCGAAGATGAGCGCCGCGACGGGGCTCTACAACCTCGTGCGCAACCTCGGCGCCTCGATCGGCACCGCCATCGTGGCGGTGATGTTCGAGCGCTCCCAGGCGGTCGCGCGGACCGGCCTGGTCCGAAACCTCGCGCCCACGCGCCCGCTCGTGCAAGAGCGGCTGCACGGGATCGCGGCCCTCATGTCCTCCCACTTCGGATTCTCCTCCAGCGGCGGCGCGCTGCGGATCCTCGACCTCGTGCTGGCCCGGCAGGTCGCCTTGATCGCCTTCGAGCGGGTCTTCGCCTTCATCGGCATCACCTTTCTCGTCTCGATCCCGCTCGTGCTCGTCCTCGAGAACGTGCGGCCGAAGGGACGGCACCTGGCCGTGGAGGCGGAGTGATCGAGGAGGCCGCGGCCGCGCCGACCGAGGCGCAGGCCCGCGCCACCGCCTACCGGATCGCGCCCGGCGTCCTGCTCGCCGGCGTGGGCGGCGGCATGGCCTTCCCGATCCTGCCGCTCGTCGGGTTGCACGCCGGCCTCTCCCTGCCGTTCATCGGCGTCATCCTGGCGGCGAACCGGATCGGCCGCGTCATCGTCAACCCCTTCGTCGGCCAGGCCACCGACCGCTTCGGGGCCAAGCGGCTGCTCGTCCTCGGCCTCGTCGCGCAGGTCCTGGTGCTGGGCCTCTACTGCGCGGGCGTCGTCACCGGCCACCCCGGGGCGTATTTCCTCGCCGGCCGGCTGCTGCACGGGCCGGCTTCCGCCGCCGTCTTCGTCTCCGCCCAGACCCTCGCGCTCCACGCCGGCGGCGACCGCCACCGCGGCCTGACCGCCGGGATCGTCCGCTCCTCCCAGTCCGCCGGCATGCCCCTGGGGCTCGTCGCGGGCGGCCTCCTCGCGGGTCTCGTCGGCCCTGCATGGGCCTTCGGGGTGGCCGCGCTCGCGCCCGTCGCAGCCGCCGCGGTCGCCGAAGCCCGTATCCCCGACCTCCGCGGCGAGCGGGCCTCCGCCTCCGTCCCCCGGCTTCGACTGCTCGACCCGCGCCTCTACGCCGCCTCCGCGCTCAACTTCGCCGGGGTCTTCTCGGTGCAGGGCGTCGTCCTGACCACCCTCGTACTGCTCGTCGACAAGAACGGCCTCGCGATCGGCCCCTTCTCGAACCAGACTTCGTCGGGCCTCTACATGGGCCTCTTCGTGGTCTTCATGATCGCCGCGGCCCCGCTCGCCGGCCGCCTCTCCGACCGGGCCGGAACACGGGCGCGCCTCGCGACGGTGGGCGTCGTGACCATGGCGCCCGGGATGCTCTGCATCGGCGCCGCCACATCGCCCGCCCTGCTCGGCGTCGGCCTCGCCCTCACCGGCCTCGGGATCGCGACCTTGACGACCCCGCTCGCCGCCTTCGTCGGCGACCTCGCGGAGGCCGGGCAGCGCGGCCGAGCCGTCGGCTGGCTCCAGCTCGCGGGCGACGCCGGCGGGGCCCTCGGCCCCGTCGTCGGCGCCTCGCTGCTCGGCCGCGCCGCGTTCCTGCCGTTCGCGGGCAGCGCGGCGCTGCTCGTGCTCACCGTGCCCGTCGGCCTGTGGCTCGCGGGCGCCGAGCGCGCCGCCCTCGAGCTCGCGGCCTAGCTAGACTTCCGCGTGGTGGTGGCGATCGGGCGGAAGCGGCTGGAGGCCGAGGTCCGCGAAGAGCCGGTCGTCGTCGCTCGTCCCCGGGTTCGGCGTCGTGAGGAGCTTCTCGCCGTAGAAGACCGAGTTCGCGCCCGCGAGGAAGCAGAGGAGCTGCGCCTCGCGGCTGAGCGAGGTGCGGCCCGCCGACAGCCGGACCCGCGAGGCCGGCATCAGGATCCGCGCCGTCGCGATGGTGCGCACGAGGTCGAGCGGGTCGATCGGCGGCAGCTTCTCGAGCGGCGTCCCCTCGACCGCGACCAGCGCGTTCACCGGCACGCTCTCCGGGTGCGGGTCCAGGCTCGCGAGCGTCTGGAGCAGCGCCGCCCGATCCTCGACCTTCTCGCCCATCCCGATGATGCCGCCGCTGCAGACGGTGATGCCCGCCGCGCGGACGTTGCGCAGCGTGCGGAGCCGGTCGTCGTAGCCGCGAGTCGTGATGACCTTCCCGTAAAAGCTGCGCGAGGTGTCGAGGTTGTGGTTGTAGGCGTCGAGCCCGGCCTCCTTGAGCGCCCGCGCCTGGTCCTCGTCGATCATCCCCAGCGTGCAGCAGGCCTCGAGCCCGAGTGCCTTCACCCCTCGGACCATCTCCAGCACCCGGTCGAACGCCGGGCCGCCCTTGACCTCGCGCCAGGCCGCGCCCATGCAGAAGCGCGTCGCGCCCGCCTCCGCGGCCGCCTTCGCGTGCGTGAGCACCGCGGGCACGTCCATCATCCGCTCCGCCCCCGCGGCCGTGTCGTAGCGCGCCGACTGCGAGCAGTACGCGCAGTCCTCCGAGCAGCCGCCCGTCTTGACCGACAGCAGCGTGCAGAGCTGCACCGCGTTGGGCGGGTGGTGGCCGCGGTGGACCTCCTGCGCGTCGTGCAACAGCTCGAGCAGCGGCCGCCGGTAGATCGCGAGGATCTCGTCGAGCGTCCAGTCGTGCCGCAGCACCCCATTCGAAGTCGTCATGGCCGCAAGCGTATAGCAAAGAGAGGCACCTTCTGGCGAGCCGAAGGGTCGCGGTCGGGCCCCGGGTGACGGACAAACCCGGCGGCCTGGCTTTCAGCCGTGATTCCAGGTGGTTGTGTCGCGATCAGGACCAGGGAGGTCATCGATCTCGCGGCAGACCTTGTCCAGCAACCGATCGACGGCGTCACGCGGGCCGTCGACGTGCCCACGGGACCGATCGACGCCGTCACGCGGGCCGTCGACATTCTCACGCAACCGATCGACGCCGTCACGCGGGCCGTCGACATTCTCAC
>DAIDIT010000201.1 GCA_027451705.1 Pseudomonadota bacterium | reverse complement strand
CGCCGTCGCCGGCGCAGCCGCCGCAGTTCGCAGGATCGGTCCGGGTGTTCGTGCACAGGCCGCCGCAGAGGGCCTCGCCCGACAGGCACGCGGGCGCGCAGGCGCCGGCCGCGCAGGCCTCGCCCGGGGGGCAGGCGACGCCGCCGTCGCCGGCGCAGCCGCCGCAGTTCGCAGGATCGGTCCGGGGGTCGGTGCAGAGGCCGCCGCAGAGCGCCTCGCCCGAGAGGCACGAGGCGGCGCATGCGCCCGCGGCGCAGACCTCGCCCGAGGGACACGCCGTGCCGCCGTCGCCGGCGCAGCCGCCGCAGTTGAGCGGGTCGGTCGTCGTGTTGGTGCAGAGACCGCCGCAGAGCGACTCGCCCGCGACGCAGGAGACCGCGCACCGGCCCGTGCCGTCGCAGATCTCGCCCGCGGGGCAGACCGCGCCGCCGTCGCCCGCGCAGCCGCCGCAGTTCGCCCGATCGGTCAGGACGTCGACGCAGACCGCCCCGCAGATGCGGTACGCGGCGCCGGTGCAGGCGACGGCCGGCGGCCCCGCGTCGAAGCCGGCGTCGAGGCCGGCGTCCAGGCCGGCGTCCAGGCCGGCGTCCCGCCCGCCGTCGCCGAGCGCCGGCGCGACCGGCTGCCCGCAGTTGCATCCCGAGACCGCGAACGCGGCGAACAGCCCCAGCTTGCGAACGATGGACCTCATGCCCCGCCTCCGGTTGGGTGTGGTGAGCCGCGCCTTCCGTACAACGGGCGCCCCGGGCTCGCAAGGTGGTGGTGCGTGGGCCCCTATCCGTAGATGAAGAGATCGAAAAGCGTGACAGGAAATCGGGCGGGGAGCATCTTCGGCCGCCGAGACGGGTGGGGCGACCGGCGGCGGCTCCATCCGCATCTCCCGGGCCTCCATCCGATGCCTCGAAGCCTCCAGCCGGTGCCTCGAAGGCTCCCGCCGACGCCGGCGAGGCTCCATCCGGCCCGGGAGGCCTTCCATCCGCCGCGGAGGGGGCGCCCTCCGGTGCTGCCGGTGGCCTTTCCGATGCGGAGGGACCGTCCGCCGGTTCGGACGGAGGCCGCAGGGCATCGACGAGAGCCTTCGTGGGCTCGACGGAAGGCTTCGGGGCGCCGGCCGAGGCTCCGACCGCGGCGGCGGAGGCACCGGCCGCGGCGGAGGACGGCTCCGAAGCGCCGGATGGAGGCTTCGAGGCTTCGGAGGGCGGCCCGGGGGCACGAGCTGGAGCCCCCGGAGCATCGGACGGAGGCTTCAGGGGCTCGGAGGGTGGCCCCGGAGCAGCGGCCGGCGGCGGCGGCGCGTCAGCCGCAGGTCGTGAGGGTGCCGCAGGAGGGGGCGGCGTTCGGGTCGGTGCCGAGGTAGGTCATGTTGCCGGTCCCGTCGCAGGTCCAGGTGCCGAAGCTGTTCCACTGGCTCGCCCCGGCCGGGACGGTCACCCCGCCGCAGTCGCAGCTCCCGTCGGTGTGCTGGAAGCAGTAGCTCACGGCGACGTCGTAGCCGCAGGCGTTGCTCCAGAGCGCCGACCAGCCGCCCGCGCAAGACGCGGCCCCCGGTGGCACCAGGGTCGGCGTGATGCAGTAGGTGTCGTTGGCGCAGCCGGCCGGCGGCCCGACGCCGCCACCGCCCGAGCCCGAACCGGTGCCCGAGCCCGAGGAGCCCGAACCGGACGAGGCGGAGCCGGACGAGCCGGAGCCGCTCCCCGATCCCGAGCCGCCGCTACCGCCGGTGGCGTACACCACGCAGTTCCCGACGCTCTCGCACTGGGACCCCGCGGGGCACGTGCCGAGACCGCACTGGCCGCCGCAGCCGTCGCCCGGGAGCGGCTGGCCGGGCGGCACGCAGGTCGGGCAGTTCGGCTGGCAGGTCGGGGGCTTCTCGCAGACGCCGTTCTCGCAGACCGTCCCGCCGCAGCAGGGGGCGTTGGCGGAGCAGGGGCTGCCGACATCCGAGCCGTAGCTCGTGCAGCGGTAGGTCGCCGTGTCGCACGTGCCGCCCGTGCCGCAGCAGTCGGCGTCCGAGGTGCAGCCGAAGCAGCTCCCCGGCGGCGGCGTGCAGCCGAGGCTGCCGCAGCTCGGGACCAGGCAGAGGCCGGTGCAGCAGTACGCGTCCTGGCCGGCGAGGCAGGTGGCGTGCGGCGCGAGGCAGGCGCACTTACCGCCGCTGCATTGATCCATCGGGCACTGGGCGTCCGCGGTGCACGGGCTCCCGCCGGGGCGCGGCGAACAATAGCCGCCCGGGCCGTCACCCGACTGCGCCGGGAAGGGGACGCACTCGTCGCTCGAAAGGCAGCAATCGGAGCTCTGGAAGCAGGGCGCGCGGGTCGTCCCCTGCGGGACGCAACAGACTCCGGCGTCGCCGCAGGCGTCGGACGCGCAGGTCGACGGCGAGCCCTCGCAGCTCGCGCCGACCGGTAGCGGCGAACAGCCCCCGTCGAGACACGCGCCGGCCGTGCAGTCGGCGTTGGAGGTGCAGCCGCACTTCCCGCCCACGCAGACGCCCTGGAGGCAGTCGGTTGCCGCGCGGCACGGCGCGCCCTGCGGGAGCTCCGCGCAGTATCCGCCGACGCAGCCGCCGACGGCGCAGTCGGCGTTGGTCGCGCACCCCTGGCCGGGCTGGCTCTGGCCACAGGTGCAATTCGGCGAGTTGGCGTAACCGGTGATGTCGGCCTTCCCGCAACAGTCGCCGGGTGAGGCCGAGCCGACGCCGCAGGACATCCCCGAGACGCCGCAGCAGACTCCGCCGCGGCAGATGCCGGGTGGGGCGCAGTCGGAATCGGAAAGGCACGGTGCCGTGACGCCGGACGGCGTGCAGCCGCCGTCGACGCAGGCGGCCGTCTGGCATGGCGGGTAGGCGCCGTACCCGCAGGCGCCGGGGGGAGGCCACGCCGCGGGGCCCGCGCAGTCGACGTCGGAGTTGCAGGGACTGCCCGCGAGCGCGACGCAGGTCGCGTGGGGCTTTGCGTCTCCCCCCGGATAAGGATCGGCGGGGCCGAGGCACTGCAGGCCCTCGCAGCACTGGACCGACGAGGAGCAGCCGGCCGATCCCCCGCGGCAGCCGCAGACGCCCGCGTCGGCGTCGCAGATCTGACTGCAGCAGTCGCCGTCCGACTTGCACGGGCCGCCGACGGGTCCGCACGCGCACGTTCCGCCCGCACAGACTCCCGAGCAGCAGTCGGAGGTCGACGCGCAGCTTCCGCCGTCCGGAACGCAGCAGCTCTCGCCGCCGCCCCCGCTGAAGTCGACGACGGTCGCGAGGCCGGGGCAGCATCCGACGCCACCGGCGGGCGAGCCGCCGGCCCCCTTGCAGCATCGGCCGCCTCCGATGCCTGCCGGCGCGCCGGCGTCGGACTCTGCCCCGCAGACGTCGCCCTCGCAGCAGTCCGCGCTGCTCGTGCAGCCCAGCCTGCAGCCCGGGACGCAGGTGTGGCCCTGGGTGCAGTCGAATCCGAAGGGGCAGCCGCCGTCCGGGAAGCAGGGCAATGCGCAGCTTCCGCCGAAGGTCTGGAAGCAGCCCTGCCCGGCGTCTCGACCGCCGCCGGCGTCCGGCCCGTTCGCAGCCCCGGCGTCCGCAGCGCCCGGCGGGCTACCGGAATCGGTGTGCCCGCCGACCGGGGAGCCGGCGTCGGCAGCGGTCGCCGACGGGTTCCAGACCCCGTGCGAGGTCGAGGGCGAGGCGCATGCGGCGACGAGCAGGACGGCGGTGCTGCGGCGCATGGGGCCTCCCTGGCTTTGCGCGGACGGGACGGCCTCGATCCTCCCCGACCCACACGCCGAGTGTCAACCGCCCTCGCAGGCGCCGCCGCCGGCGGGACATTCGAACTGCTTCTGCACGCCGCACGTGTGGGCGATGACGCAGGCGCCCTGCTGGCATGAGTCCTGCGGGCAGTCGGAGTCGCTCTGGCACGAGGCGCCGGTCGCGCCGCAGATGCCGGCCCCGAGCCCGGCGCCGACGCAGGAATCCTGCGGGCAGTCGGAGTCGGCGTGGCACGGGCAGAGGCCGTTCGTGTCGCCCTCGGAGCACTGGCAGGGGGTGCCGTCGTTGCAGTTGCTCCCGCACTGGCAGGAGCTGTCGGGTTGGCCGCTCGAGGCCGTCGGGTTGAGGAGGACGACGGCGGAGCAGTCGTAGCCCGCGGGGCACGGCGTCTTGTCGCAGTCGATGCTGCAGTAGTGGAGGCAGTTGCTCGGCGGGAGCGGGCTGCCGCAGCTCGGGTCGTCGCGCGAGTCGATGACGCAGAAGTTTGCGCCGCCGCCGCACGAGTTGGGCTGGTTCGGGTCGCAGGTCTGGCAGTACGGCGTCTGCGGGGAGCAGGCGGACTCGCAGTAGTTGTTCTGGCAACTGTCGCCGAAGGGGCAGGTCGAGGTGAAGTTGCAGGCGCCGACGGTGCACTGACCGTTCAGGCACGCTTGCGGCACGTACTGCACCTGGCCCGGGCCCTCGATGGTCGCGAGCGGGCAGTCGCCGTCCTGGATGCAGCCGGGCTGGCACGCGCCGCCGCCGTCGGAGTTCGGGTGGCAGACCTGGCCGAGCGGGCACTGCACGTCCTGGAGGCACGAGTGGGCGGGGATGCAGCCGTGGCTCTTGGTGTCGCAGATGAAGCCGCTCGCGCAGTCGGTGTTGTAGAAGCAGTCGGTCGGGGACTGGCAGTGGCCGGTCGTGTTGCAGAGCTGACCGGCGGCGCAGTCGGAGTCCTGGCTGCAGAGGCACTCGCCGGTCTCGACGTTGCAGCGGAGCGGGGCCGTGCACTGCGCGTCGGAGGTGCAACCGAGGCTCACCTGGCAGCTCTGCTTGCCGTTGCAGAAGAAGCCCTGCGGGCAGTCGGAGTCCTTCTGGCAGGCCGGGGTCTGCGTGCCCGGCGGCGGCCCGCAGGCGGCGAGCGCCGCGATCGCGGCGAGGGCTGCGAGGCGAGGGCTCATTGGATCTGGTAGTCGACCTCGATGGTCGATCCGAGGGGCGGGAGGTTGGCCGGCGGGAAGATCACGCTCTGCGACGGCGGGTCGTAGGTCCAGCCGTGGATCGGATCCTGGCTCGACGGCGGCACGGTCTTCGCGGTGCCCCCCTTGGGCGTCACCGTCACTTGCAGGCTGCTCTGGAGCGGCTGGTGCGAGAGCTTGAACTGCGCCTGGAGCGCCGCGTAGGTGATGGTCACCTGCGCGCCGGGCGGCGGCGCGTAGCTTCCGATGAACTCGACGCTCTTCGCCGAGGCGTCGTAGTGCCAGCCGGTCTGGTCGTTCTGGGGGATGGTCTGCGGCTGCCCGCCGGGCGGGGTCACGACGACGGTCAAGGAGCTCGCCTGGAAGTCCTGGCCGACCGGCGCGGAGGAGATGTCGAAGCGGCGCGAGAGGCCGCCGATGAGGCGGCCGAGGTTGCTCAGCAGCGTGGCGAAGTCGCTCTGGCAGATCGACTGCGCGACCCCCGAAGTCCCCTGCACCACCGCGAGCAGGCGGGCCGCGGCGCTGCCGTCGTTGTTGCCGTCGACGCAGCCGGCGGGGTTCGCTGCCGGCACCGAGCAGTCGGCGGCGGTGGGCGGATTGGAAGTCGGGTCGAAGCCGGAGATCGCGGAGACGGTGACGAGGCCGTCGTTGCCGGGCCCCTTGAGGCCGAGGAATAGCCGCGTGAAGTAGTGCGGCATCGGGTCCTCGATCGGGTTCGACGGTGGGAGCGTGAGCGAGTAGTCGTCCTCGTCGGTGACGACGATCACCGCGAGGGAGGCGCTGTCACGGAGGAAGCCCTGGTTCGCGCCGGTCGTGAGCGGCGGCTGGAGCGCGACCGCGGCGGCGAGGAGCGGCTGCGACTGGGTGGCGCCCGCCGTCCCGACCGCCTTCACGTCCTCGGTGAAGTACTGCTGGAGCTGGGCGGTCGACATCGTGCTGTCGAGGATCGGGTGGCCGCTCGGGCCGGCGACCAGCCGCCCCTGGAACTGCGGGTTCTGGAAGTCGGTCGTCGTCACGCCGACGTGGAAGTCGAACTGCTGCTGCCCGATGGCGTCGAGGAAGCCCGAAAACGCCGCCTCGAGCGCGGCCTGCTTGCTGCACATCGACGGCGAGTTGTCGACGACGAAGAGGATGTCGACGATGGCGGGCCGCTGGGTGAACTTCGCGGTGATGGTATCGGCGCCGTTCTGCAGGAAGGTGTCGGCCTGCTCGGGGACCGCGGCGAGCGAGGGGCCGCGCCGGCAGCAGCCGGCCAGGGCGGCGGAGAGGACGACGGCGGCGAGGGCGGTGCGCACGCTGGTCACGACTCTACCCGCGTCGAATCGCGCGAGTCGAGCCGCGCGTTCGCGCGCTCGCCGCTAAGCTCGTGGAGCGCCGCGGTGGACCAGTTCGACCACGCTCTGGACCGCCTCGACCGGGGTCTCGGGCAGCAGGCCGTGGCCGGTGTTGAAGACGTGCGGGCCGCCGCGGCCCTCTTGCAGGATTCGCCGCGCCGCGGCGAGCGCGGCCTGCGGCCCGGCGAGGAGCGCGACGGGATCGAGGTTGCCCTGCAGCGGCCGGCCGGGGACGAGGCGGCGCGCCTCCGGGAGCGGGAGCCGCCAGTCGACGCCCAGCACGTCGCCGCCCGCGCGCGCCATCAGGGGCAGCAGGGTGGCGGTGCCCACGCCGAAGTGGAGCGACGGCACGCCCGCCGCCGCGACCGCATCGAAGACCCGGCGGGTGTGGGGCAGGACGTGCGCCTCGTAGTCCGCCGGCGCGAGGCAGCCGACCCACGAGTCGAAGAGCTGCACCGCCTGTGCGCCGGAGGCGATCTGGAGCCGCAGGTAGCCGATCGTCGTGTCGACGAGCTTGTCCATCAGCGCCCGCCAGAGCTCGGGCGCGCTCCACATGAGGGTCTTCGTGCGCTCGAAGTTCTTCGAGTGGCCGCCCTCGATCAGGTAGGAGGCGAGCGTGAACGGCGCGCCGGCGAAGCCGATCAGGGCGACCTGCGGCGGCAACTCGCGGGCGACGCGCCGGAGCGTCTCGCCGACGTAGGCGAGGTCGCCCGGGTCGGCGGCGCGGAGCGCCTCGACCTCGCGCGCCGCGCGGACCGGCCGCTCGATGATCGGCCCCTCGCCCTCGGCGAACCGGATCGGCGCGCCCATCGCGGGCAGGGGCAGGAGGATGTCGGCGAAGAGGATCGCCGCGTCGACGCCGAGCCTGCGCACCGGTTGGAGCGTGACCTCGGCGGCGAGCTCCGGCGTCGTCGCCATCTCGAGGAAGCCGTGCTTGGCGCGGATGGCGCGGTACTCCGGCAGGTAGCGGCCGGCCTGGCGCATGAACCAGACCGGCGTCGCGTCGGTGGGCTGGCCGCGGCAGGCGCGGAGGAACCGGCAATCGGTCTCGCGCGAGGAGCCCGGCAAGTCTTCCTTGGTCTTTGCCATGGCCCCCTCTACCCGCTGCCGGGCGCTCCCGCAAGCGCCGGGGCGGCGAGGACCTCGCGGAGCTTGCGGCCGAGGAGCTGGGGCGTGATCGGCTTCTGGACGAAAGCGCATCGCCAGCTCCGAGCAGGTGAGCACGACCGACGGGAGTTTTTGAAGGCGTGGGCCTCTCCGCCGGCGCGCGGCTTTGCCCGCGGGGCGCCGGGCTGGTACAAATCGCCGGGTGAAGATCGTCGAGCGGCTGACGCGCGTCGTGGGCGCCCCGTGCTTTTCGTTCGAGTTCTTCCCGCCGAAGTCCGAGCAGGGCGTCGAGGATCTGTTCGAGACGATCGCGGAGCTTGCGCCGCTGCAGCCTGCGTACGTGTCGGTCACCTACGGGGCCGGCGGCGGCACGCGCGAGCGGACGCTCGATCTCGTGGCGCGCATCAAGGCCGAGACTGGCATCGAGGCGATGGCGCACCTCGCCTGCCTGGGGCACGCGGAGGCCGAGGTGGCGGCGCTGCTCGATCGGCTCGCGGCGGCGGGCGTCGAGAACGTGCTCGCGCTGCGCGGCGACCCGCGCAAGGACGGCGCACCCGAGGGCGGATTCCGCCACGCATCGGAGCTCGTCCGCTTCGTGAGGCGTCGCGGTTACGACTTCTGCGTCGGGGCGGCCGCGTACCCGGAGGGGCACATCGAGTGCCCGGACCGCAACCGGGACATGGCGCACCTCTCGGCCAAGGTCGAGCAGGGCGTCGACTTTCTCGTCACGCAGCTCTTCTTCGACAACGCCTTCTACTTCGACTTCGTCCGGCGGGCGCGCGAACGGCGGATCCGCGTGCCGGTGCTGCCCGGGCTGATGCCGATCACGAACGCCGCGCAGATCGAGCGCTTCACCCGGATGTGCGGCGCGACGGTGCCGATGCGGCTCGTCCTCGAGCTCGAGCGGCGGCGTGACGATCCCGAGTCGGTCGTGGAGCTGGGGGTCGCCCACGCGATCGAGCAGTGCCGCGACCTCCTCGCGCGCGGCGCGCCGGGCATCCACTTCTACACGCTGAACCGGTCGCGCGCGACGCGTCGCATCCTCGAGGAACTCCGGCAGATTTACCCGGCGATCCCCCAGGATGCGCCCCGCGCCGTGGCCGCCGGCGGGCGAGCGTGACGTGGGCAAAAAAAAGGGCCGGACAGGTTGCCCTGTCCAGCCCCGTGGACCCAGAGGGGGAGGGGGGGGACCCCTGGGCCCAACTCCGCGGAAGCGACGATGCCTTCCTGGTGGGGAGAACCGCGCCTCCCCCAACTTCATTCCGCCACCCGAGGGGGCGGAACCAGGAGCTCCACTTCCTGGTCGTATGATAACGCATCCCCCTGGCCATATCAAGCAACTGGCCGAGCGGCTCCTGCGCGGTCCCCGCAGGTGCAGAATCGTCAAGTCATGTCAGAGACTTATGACGTAGACCGGGTCGAGACGCAGGCTTTGCGGGCTGCCGAACGGCTCGCGCCCAGGGGTTCACGTGTCCTTTGTGCGGTGAGCGGTGGCGCCGATTCGGCCGCGCTGGCGGCGCTCCTCGCGCACGGTGCGGACCGGCTGGGGCTCGCCGATCTGCAACTCGTCCACGTGGACCACCGCCTTCGGCCCTCGTCGACCGACGACGCGGAGGTTGCCGCGCGGTTGGCGGCCCACCTCGGGTTGCCGCTGCACGTCCGGACCGTCGAGGTGCGGGGCGGCGCGGGGCCCGAGGATTCGGCGCGGCGCGCGCGCTACGCGGCGCTTGCCACGCTGGCCCGCGGGCTGCGTGCGACGCACGTCGCGGTCGGTCACACCCGGACGGACCAGGCCGAGACCGTCCTGCTGCGGCTGCTGCGCGGGGCCGGCCTGCGCGGGCTCGCCGCGATGGCGGCTTCGCGTCCGCTCGCGGACGACGGTGAAGGGGCCGCGGCGGACGCTCGGCTGGTGCGGCCGTTGCTCGACGTGACGCGCCTGGCCGTTCGCGCCTATGCGCGGGCGCGGGAGCTGCCGACTTGCGAAGACCCGACGAATCGCGACCCACGCTTTCGGCGCAACGCGTTGCGCGCCCTCTGGCCGCTGCTGGAGGCGCTCTCACCGCAATTCGAGCGGCGGCTCGCCGAGCTCGCCGAGACGTGCCGCGCCGACGAGGAGGCGCTCGACGCGCTCGCGGGCGCGGCGTTCGAGGGGCTGCGGGACGGGCGGGGTCTCTCGGCGTCGCGGATCGCGGCACTTCCTCCGGCCGTCGGCCGGCGGGTGCTGCGCAAGGCGGCGGCGGAAGCGGGCGGCGGAACGGTGCCCACCGCCGCGCAGATCGTCCGGTTGCTCGAACTGCTGGCGCGGGGAACGCCTGCGGAGGTCCACCTCGCGGGCAATCTCGCGGCCTCCGTCCGGCGGGGATGGTTGTCCGTCGCGCCGCGCCGGCACGATGTGGTGTCGAGGCCGTTCTCGTACGCGATCGGAGGGGAGGGGAGTTGGCCATGCCCGGAGGCGCGGATCGTGATGCACGTCCGCCGCGCCGCCGTGCCCGAGCGCGATGCCGATCCCGCGCGGCTCTGGCTCGAGGACGCCGCGAACCGCTTCCCGCTCTCGGTACGGAGCCGGCGACCGGGCGATCGTTTCCATCCGCTGGGGGGGGGCGGGAGCCGCAAGCTCAAGCGGTTCCTCATCGACGCGTGCGTGCCTCGAGAGCGGCGCGACCGGCTCCCTCTGCTGTGCGCCGGAAGCGCGATCCTCTGGGTGGTCGGGATCCGTCCCGCCGAGGAGGCGCGCCGACCGCCTGCGGGCCGGCAGGCGTGGGAGCTCCGCGCCGAGCCGTGGCTCGCGCCGGCCGCCGCGACTCCTCCGTGAAGCAGCGCGGCGCTCGCTCCGAGTTTCCAGTTGCACCGAGCCGCGCAGCCGTTACAAGAGGTTGAATTGAGAGGCCGCCGGACGAGGCGCACCGCTTGCGGACGTTGGAGCGCTTCTGTTACAAAGTTCTTGCCCCCCACGGGCCCTGAGCGAGGTACCGCGTGAAGCAGCTGTACAAGAACGTGTTGCTGTGGGCCGTCATCCTCGTGATGTTCGTGGCCTTCTATCAGTTCTTCAACAGCCACCAGCAGCCGGTGCGCGACCTCACCTACGGCGAGTTCCTGACCTACGTCGACCAAGGACGCGTCAAGGACCTGACGATCAAGGGCCAGACGTACACCGGGCACGTCAAGGACAACGGCACCGAGTTCAAGGTCACGGGCAACTCCCCGTCCGACGTCCTCCTCGACCGGCTCCACAACCACGGCGTGGACTTCAAGATCGACCGGGAGGATCAGAACGGCATCTGGCTCTCGATCCTCGTCCAGGGCTTGCCGGTCGCGCTGCTCGTGTTGCTCTTCTTCCTTTTCCTGAGGCAGGTGCAGGGCTCGGGCGGCAAGGCGATGAGCTTCGGCAAGTCCAAGGCGAAGCTGCTCTCCGAGAACCACAACAAGGTCACCTTCTCGGACGTCGCCGGCATCGACGAGGCCAAGGGCGAGCTCGAGGAGATCATCGACTTCCTCAAGGACCCGAAGAAGTTCACCCGGCTCGGCGGCCGCATTCCGAAGGGTGTGCTGCTGATGGGGCCGCCGGGGACGGGCAAGACGCTGCTCGCGCGGGCCATCGCCGGCGAAGCGGGCGTGCCGTTCTTCTCGATCTCGGGCTCGGACTTCGTCGAGATGTTCGTCGGCGTGGGCGCGAGCCGCGTCCGCGACCTCTTCGAGCAGGGCAAGAAGAACGCGCCCTGCATCGTCTTCATCGACGAGATCGACGCCGTCGGCCGCCACCGCGGCCCCGGGCTCGGCGGCGGCGACGATGAACGCGAGCAGACGCTCAACCAGCTCCTCGTCGAGATGGACGGCTTCGAGAGCAACGACGGCGTGATCCTGATCGCGGCGACGAACCGGCCGGACGTCCTCGACCCTGCCTTGCTGCGGCCGGGCCGCTTCGACCGGCGCATCGTGGTGCCGCGGCCCGACGTGCAGGGGCGGCTCGGAATACTCCAGGTCCACACCAAGCGGACCCCGCTCTCGGGCGACGTCGATCTCGACCAGATCGCCCGCGGAACGTCCGGCTTCTCCGGCGCGGACCTCGAGAACCTCGTCAACGAGGCGGCGTTGCTGGCGGCCCGGTCCAACAAGGAGAAGGTCGATCTGGCCGACTTCGAGTTCGCGAAAGACAAAGTCCTGATGGGCGTCGAGCGGCGCTCGATGATTATCAGCGACAAGGAGAAGAAGGTCACGGCGGTGCACGAGTCGGGGCACACGCTCGTTGCCGAGATGCTCCCCGACGCGGACCCCGTGCACAAGGTCACGATCATTCCGCGCGGACCGGCGCTGGGGCTGACCCAGCAGCTCCCGGCCGAGGACCGCTACAACGCGAGTCGCGAGTTCGCGCTCAATCGCATCGCCATCTGCCTCGGAGGCCGGATCGCCGAGGAGCTGACGTTCCACGAGATGACGAGCGGGGCCAGCAATGACATCGAGCAGGCGACGGACCTCGCCCGCAAGATGGTCTGCGAGTGGGGCATGAGCGAGACGCTCGGACCACTCGCCTTCGGCAAGCGCGAGGAGCAGATCTTCTTGGGCCGCGAGATCGCGAGCCACCAGGACTACAGCGAGCAGACCGCGCAACAGATCGACGCCGAGGTGCGGCGGATCGTGACCGAGCAGTACCAGCGTGCGCGGCAAATCCTGACCGACAACGTCGGGAAGCTCCAGCGGCTGTCGGCCGCGCTGCTGGAGTACGAGACGCTCGATGGGCCCGAAATCCAGACCGTCCTCGAGGGTGGGACCATCGCTCGGGAGAAGCCGCAGAAGCCGGCGTCTCAGGTGAAACCTGCCGCGGAGCGCAAGGAGAAGAAGAAGATCCTCGACGCGCTGGAAGGACTCGGCAAGCTCTCGGAGCCGACCAAGGCCTGACGGACGGGCTCGGGCAGGGGCGCCGGGGAACTCGGCAGCGGCGCGGGCCGCTGGCGGGAAGGAGAGGCGCGGTTGGCGGAAAGACAAGCGGCGGCGGTGAGTGCAGCGGGTGCCGCGCGTCTCTCCGTTTCTGTCCCGGAGCCGTGGGCGCTGCCTATGAGGACTGGTCTGCGGGAAGGCCTTCTCGCGCACGCCTGGGTCGTCGGCATCCTCAACGTCACACCCGACAGCTTTTCGGACGGCGGGCAGTACCTGGACGTGCTCGCGGCCGTCGAGCACGGGTGTCGGATGGTGGCCGAGGGAGCCGACGCCGTCGACATCGGCGGCGAGTCGACCCGCCCCTCGGGGGCGACCTATGGCGTCGGGCGGCGCGAGGTACCAATCTCCGAGGAGATCGCCCGCGTCGTCCCGGTCGCCCGAGCGTTGCGCCGACGTGTCACCGTGCCCATCTCCATCGATACGCGGAAGGCCGCTGTCGCGGAGGCGGCGCTGGACGCCGGTGCGGACTGGATCAACGACGTGAGCGGCGGGACCTTCGACCCGGAGATGCTGCGGCTCGTCGCCCGCCGCCGGGTGCCGGTCGTCTTGATGCACATGCGCGGGACACCGGAGACGATGGCCTCGCTCGCGACCTACCGTGACGTCGGCGCGGAGGTCGCGGCCGAACTGTCGGCGCGGCTCCAGGCCGCGCTCGCGGCGGGCGTCTCTCCGGACTGCATCGCCCTCGACCCCGGGCTCGGCTTCGCGAAGACGCCGGAGCAGAACCGGACGATCCTGGCCGACCTCTCGGCCGTCGCGGCGCTGGGCCGCCCGATCATGGTGGGCGCCTCGCGCAAGTCGTTCCTCGACCGAGGGCAGGCTGCGGGTCCGCCGCGCGAGCGGCTCGCCGCGTCGCTGGCCGCCGCGGTCGCGGCGGTACGCGGAGGGGCGCGGCTCGTACGGGTCCACGACGTGGCCGAGACGGTCGCCGCCCTGCGGGCCGCCGCGCCGGCGGGGTCCGCGTGAGCGACCTGTTCCAGCCGGCGCACGTCGCCTCGCTCTGGCGGATGACGACCGCGGCCGCGGACATACTCCTCGTGGCCTACGTCATCTACCGCGTACTGCTGCTGATCCGCGGGACGCGCGCCGTCTCGGTCCTCGGCGGCCTTTTCCTCCTCCTCGCCATCCACCTCGTCGCGCGTTGGATCGGCCTCGCGACGTTCGACTGGCTCGTCGGTAGCTTCCTGACGTACGGGCTGGCTTTCGGCCTCGTCGTCGTCTTCCAGGACGAGATCCGGCGAGGACTGGCGCGGCTCGGCAGCAACCGGATCCTCGGTCGCTTCGACCGTGCGACGGGACGCGACACGGTCGACGAGGTCGCGGGCGCGGCGGAGGCCATGGCCGCTCGGCGCGTCGGGGCGCTCATCGTCATCGAGCGGATCGCGGACCTCGCCGACTACGCCCAGACGGGGATCCCGGTCGACGCCCGCGTTTCGAAGGAGTTGCTCGAGACCGTCTTCCACCCGGGCTCGGCGCTGCATGACGGAGCCGCCATCGTGCGCAGCGGCCGCCTCGTCGCCGCGCGCTGCATGCTCCCGCGCAGCTCCCAGCAGAGCGATCGGCAGCTCGGCACCCGCCACCTCGCCGCGCTCGGTCTCAGCGAGGAGGTCGACGCGCCGGTGGTCGTGGTCTCCGAGGAACGTGGCGAGATCGCGCTCGCGATAGGAGGGCGGCTCCATCGGCCGCTGGACGGCGCCTCGCTGCGCCGGTTTCTCCACCGTCTCTACGCCCCGCCGCCGCGGCCCGCCCCCGGCTTCTGGCGCAGCTGGCTGCGTTTCGGCGGTGGAGGAGGCTCGCCCGCGGTGGAGCGCCCGTCCGAGCGGCCGGACGCCGGTGCCGCCGAGATCGGGCCCACCGAGCGGGCGGCGCCGTCCGCGGAGGTCTGAGGCGTGCGCCGGCTCGTCGTCGAGAACTGGGGCTATAAGCTGCTGTCGCTCGTCCTGGCGGTGCTCCTCTACCTCTTTGTGCGGGGCGAGCGGCGCGACGCCCGGCCGCTACCGGCGCCGGTGTCGGCGGCCGTTCCCGTCCGATAGGCTTTCGGCAGGGGCCGCTCCGGAACTAGAATTCGAGCGATACGAGAGGTGCAACCAGTGGATCGTGCGGAACGAAAACTGTTCGGGACCGACGGGATGCGCGGGGTGGCGAACGTCCACCCGATGACCGCCGAGATGGCGATGCAACTCGGTCGCGCCTTGGCGCACGTACTTCGGCGGGAGCCGCCGGGCCGGACACCCGCTGCGAGCGCGCGCCACCGCGTCGTGATCGGCAAGTACACCCGCCTCTCGGGCTACATGCTCGAGCAGTCGCTGGCAGCCGGCATCTGCTCGATGGGAGTCGACGTGGTGCTCGTGGGGCCGCTGCCGACGCCGGGGATAAGCTTCATCACCCGCAGCCAGCGCGCCGATGCGGGCGCGGTGATCAGCGCCTCCCACAACCCCTACCAGGACAACGGCATCAAGTTCTTCGCCCAGTCCGGTTTCAAGCTCCCCGACGAGGCGGAGCTCGAGCTCGAGACGCTCATCGAGACCCGGTCGATCGACCACCTGCGGCCGACGGCGACGAAGATCGGCAAGGCCTTCCGCCTCGACGACGCCGGTGGCCGCTACGTCGAGTTCCTCAAGAACACATTCCCCTCGGAGCTGACGCTCGACGGGCTGACGGTCGTCGTGGACTGCGCGAACGGCGCGGCCTACCGCACGGCCCCGGCCGTCTTCGAGGAGCTGGGCGCGCGGGTCATCCGCCTGTCCGTCAAACCGGACGGCAAGAACATCAACCACCGCTGCGGCTCCCTCTTCCCGGAGGCGATGTGCCGGGCGGTCGTCAAGGAGGGCGCGGCACTCGGCATCGCGCTCGACGGCGACGCCGACCGGGTCATCGTCGCGGACGAGGGGGGCCGGATCGCCGACGGCGACGCGCTGATGGCCATCTGCGCGCGCGACATGGCGCGGCGCGGGACGCTGCGGAAGAAGACGGTGGTCGCGACGGTGATGAGCAGCCTCGGGCTGGACGTCTCGCTCCAGGCGGTCGGCGTCCGCTGCGTCCGGACGCGCGTTGGCGATCGCTACGTCATGGAGGAGATGCGGCGGATCGGCGCCAACTTCGGCGGCGAACAGAGCGGCCACCTGATCTTCCTCGATCACGCGACGACCGGCGACGGGACGCTCGCTGCACTCCGGCTGCTCGCCGTGGTGGTGGCCGAGGGCCGACCGCTCTCCGAGCTCGCCGCCTGTTACGAGAAGGTGCCCCAGGAACTGGTCAACGTCGCGGTGCGCCAGCGGCAGGACCTCGGCAGCTTGCCGCTCGTCAATCGGGCCATCCGGGACGCGGAACGGCAGCTCGGCGAGAAGGGGCGGGTGCTCGTCCGCTTCTCCGGGACCGAGCCGAAGGTCCGCATCCTCGTCGAGAGCCCGAGCGAGGGGCAGAACCGCGCTCTCGCCGAGCGTATCGCGGGAGAAATCCGCACCGCCCTCGGGTAGGGACGCTGACGGCGCGGAGCGTGCGGCCGCGGTTTCGGCTTGCCGTCCGCCCGCGAACCGGGTAAGCGACGGTCGATGGCGCGGCCAAGCCGGCCGGGCGCCACGAGGACGGCTATCGACGTGATCTCGACCCGAGGGTTCTTCAGTGCGCTGATTGCAGCCGCCGTGCTCGCGGGCGGCTGCTCCCAGGACTTTTGCAATGGCTCGAACAGCATGCCGCAGACGATCCAGCAGAAGGAGGGCAACTGCAGCGGGAACTGCATCGACCTCCTGAACGTCCTCTTCTCGGTCAACTGCGTGCCGGACGTCTCGTCCTGCGAGACCGCGTTCTCGAAGTGCTCCGCGCAGGACCAGCAGGCGCTGAACCAGGAGATCGCGTGCGTCCAAGGGATGCCGACCTGCCAGGCGGGCGGCGAGGTGAGCTGGTGCGGCAAGCTCCAGGCGTGCTCGCCGCCGGATGGCGAGCCCAGCCAGGCTTGCGCGCAGCAGCTCGGTTCGGCGAGGACGACCTGCACCTTCGGCGGCGGCTCGGGCGGCGGCAGCGACGCTGGGGCGAGCGGCTTCTGAGGGAAAACGCGGGAGGAGCGATCCTGCCTCCCGTGGTATAACGTGCCCGATGCGGCGGGCGCTGCGCGATCTCTTGCTAGGGGAGGGCGGGCTCACGCCCGAGCAGCTCGGCCTCGCCGAGGAGCGGCAGCGCGTGCTCGGGGGAGGGCTGGATACGGCGATCCTTGAACTGGGGCTGCTGCCCGAGGGGCGGCTCGTCCAGCTCCTCGCCGCTTTCGCGGATCTGCCGGCCGCGCCACCGGAGCTGCTCGAAGCGCCGGAGGCCGGGCTCGAAGCGCTGTTGCCGAGGCTACTCGCGGAGAAGCACGGCATCGCGCCCGTGTCGGTCGAGCGGCGGCAGCTCACGGTGCTCGCGCGGCTGCCGATCGACCTCGGTGTCCTCGACGAGATCAGCTTCCTGCTCTCCCGGCCGCTGCGGCCGTATTTGACGACCGAGCTCCGGGTCGCGCGGCGGCAGGCAAGAGTCTACGGACAGCCGCTGCCCGAGCGATTCTCGACGCTCCTGCACGACAGCAAGCTCATCGAGGGCCAGCAGCCGCCGCATGGGGCCCTGGAGGAGCCGGTGGCCGCGGACCCGCCGGTCGCGCCGCCGTCCGCAGAGCCCACGCCGGAAGCGGAACCGGCGCCGCAGGCCGATGTGATCCCGATCGACGGCGCTCTCGTCGCTGCCGCCGTCCGATCGAGTCCGACGGACGCGCTCGAACTGCTCCGGGCGTCGGAGACGCGCGACGCCGTGCTCGCGACGCTCCTCGCCTACTGCCGCTCCGCCTTCGATTTCGTGGCGATTTACGCCCGTCGGGGGCCGCAGATGTTCGTCTTCGAGGCGGCCGGTGACGGCCTCGAGGGCGCCGACTTCGATGCGGCCGGCCTGTCCCTCGAGCGGCCGTCGGTCCTCCGGACCGTGGTCGAGGCGCGCGCCCCGTATGTCGGTCCGGTCCCCGCCGGCGATCCGCTCGAGACGGCTCTCGGCGAGCTGGGCCGGTCGCACCTCCGCGCGGTGCTCCTCTATCCCGTCGTCATTCGCGACCGCGCCGTCCTCGTCGTGCACGGCGACAGCGGGGGTGAGGCGCTGGCGCCGCGACAGCTCTCGGACATCGCGGTCGTGTTGTCGCAGGCCGGCGCGGCGCTCGAGCGCGCGATCCTCGCCCAGAAGCGGAGGTTGGCCGGCATGCGCCCCGGCGCCGACGGCGCCGTTCCATCGCCCGGCGTCTTGGTTTCCTCCGGGGCGCCGTCGCAGCCGCCGGCAGCCGCGCCGTTGCCCTTCAAGAAACGTCCGATCACGATCCGCTGGGGGACCGGTGCGCCCTCGCCAGGCGCGCCCGACGAAGCGGAAGTGGTCTCCATGCCCGACGTCGAGGTTCGGATTGGCGCCTCCGACGTGGAACCGCCGGCCGAGGTCGCGCCGGAGGAGAAGGTACCGGCGCGGCCGGCGACGGGGGACGAAACCGCAATCGGGAGCTCGACCGAGGCCGCTGCCGTCGTTGAAACGTCGCCGCCGGAGAGTGTTCCGACCGGGGGCGGCGAGCCGGCGGCCCCCGCCGCGGGGGCAATCGAGGCGGCGCCGCTGCCCTTGACCCGGCGAAGGGAGCCGCCCGCCGAGGCGACACCGATCCGCACCGACGAGCCTCCCATTCTTCCCCTGTCCGCGCTCGGCGAGGTGGTCGATCAGGCGGTGGCTCAGCTCGACGATCGAGGGCTCCAGCCGCTTCAATCGGTGCTCCCGCGCCCGGTCGCCGTGCCGGTGGCCCGGACGCTCCGACCGGACGGGCGTGACGCGCTCGAGTTCGACCTCGCCATCGACTGGGTGGATCCCGAGGCTTCGCCCCAGCCGTCCTACGCGGACCTCGTCCGGACGTTCCTCGCCGGCAAGGCGGAGACGCGCGCCGACGCCGAGCGACGCCTCCTCGCGGGTGGTGCCGCCGCCGCGGAGGCGCTGGCGGCGCGCTTCCCGGGCCCGCTCTTTGTCTTCCGGATCAACTTCGACGAGCTGCCCGAGCCGCGGCAGCTCGGCCCGCTGATCGGTTTGCTCGGCTCGATGGGCGAAGTCGCCCTGCCACCCCTCGCCGCGGTCGCCGATTCTGCGGGAGAGGAGAAGCGCTTCTGGGCCACGGTGCTCCTCGCGAAGATGGGACACCCGGGTTGCCTCCCCGCCCTCGTCCGGCGGGTGTTCGACCCTGCGCCCGACGTCGCACAGGCGGCCCGGCGCGGCCTCTGGTCGCACCGGCGGCAGCCGGAGTACGCGCGGTCGGTCGAGCAGGTGGAGTTGGAGCTCGGCTCGCCCGACCCGGCGCGTGCGGCCCAGGCCGCTCGTGCGCTCGGCGCGCTGCACCACGTTCCGGCGATACCCAGGCTCATCGACCTGTGCGGGTCGCGGCAGCCGGAGGTCGCCGAGGCCGCGGTGAAGGCGCTCCGCGAGATTACCCTCCAGGACTTCGGCTCGAGCGAGCGGCGTTGGTCCGCGTGGTGGGCGCAAGCGAAGGAGCGCCCGCGTGCCTCCTGGCTCGTCGAAGCACTCGAGCACCGGGACGAGGACCTGCGGCTGGCGGCGATAGGAGAGCTCGCCGCTGCGGCCGGGCAGGACTTTGGTTATAAGAGCGATCTGCCGTCGCCGCAGCGGGCCGCTGCGACCATCCGGTGGAAGGACTGGCTGTCGGCGGAAGGCAAGTCGAGCGGGCTTGCCCTGTGACGCCCAAGGAGGACCGCGTGGCGACATCCCTCGAATCGGCGCCTTCGGCGTCGGAACCCCAGCTGACGCGCAGCGAGCTGACGCCCGACGAGGCGCGGCGCCTGGCGTGGCGCCGCCTCTTCGTCGCGACGCTCATCGCGGCCGGGGTCGCGGCGCTCCTCTTCGTCGGCTTCTGGTACATGCCGTTCGGCGACTCGGAGTTCAACGCCTTTGCGAACTGGTTCTACCGCCACAGCGCGCTCCTCGTCCTCGCGGCGCTCTCGCCCCTGATGGGGTCGCTGTTGATTGGCTACGGCTACATGGGACGTGCGATGCGCCGGCGGGCCGCCGAAAGGGCGGCGGAGGCGGTCCGGCCGCAGGCGCCCGAGATCTCAGCGCCGCGCTAGGTAGCGGCCGGGCGACGCGTCGAAGATCGAGCGGCACCTCTCCGAGCAGAAGCGGTAGGTCCGTCCCTCGACGGTCAGCTCGACCGGTCGCGCTCCCGTGACGGCCATGCCGCAGACCGGGTCGTGCCCCGCGGCGTGATCGACCGGGCGGCCCGCGGCGAGGCTGCGCAAGAGCGCGAGTTCGTTGAGTACCAGCCTCGGGATCAGGAATCTCTCGCGGACCCGGGCGCGCCCCGACTCCCCGAGGGCCCGGCCGAGGTCCGGGTCGCGCAGAAGCTTCACGATTGCCCGCGCACAGTCCTCGACTCCGTCGATCAGGAATCCGCCAACACCGTCGGCCATTTGAAGCGGAATCCCTCCGGCGCGGCCCGCGACGACCGGCGTACCCTTCCAGAGCGACTCGGAGACGACCAGGCCGAACCCCTCGCGCAGCGATTTCTGCACGACGACGTCGGAGAGGGTCTGGAAGGCGTTGACCTCGACGTTTCCGACTCCCTGAAGGTTGGTGAAGATATGGATCCAGCGTTCGTCGTGGGTGGCGTCGCGGAGCTGGCGGTAGACGTCGCGGGCCTGCGGATCGTCGAGCGCCATGGCGCCGACGAGCGCGAGCTGCAAGTCGGGGACATCCTCGCGTGCCAGCCGGGCGGCGGCGATGACGCCCATCGGATCCTTCCATGGGTCGAAGCGGGCGACCTGGGTCACCAGCGGCCGGCGCAGCGGCACGCCGATCCAGTCGAGGATCTCCCGCGCCGTCGCCTCCGGGAGCGGCAGGTTCTTCGGGCTCACCGGATCGATCGCCGGCGGCACAATCTCGACGCGGCGGACCGGCAGGTCGGGCGGGACGAACTGCGCCATGGTGAAGACCGCGGCATCGAAGGGCGCGAGGAAGGGGCGCATGAAGCGCCAAACGCGGGGGTTCGGCGTGGACGTGTCGATGTGGCAGCGCCAGATCCATTTCGCGCTGCCCTTGTCGCGAAAGGAGAGCAGCGCGGCCGGCTGCGGATCGTGGAGGACGACGAAGTCGTAGCCTTCGTCGAAGGCCGCCGCGCACGCCTCGGCGTGCTCGAGGTAGACGGCGCGGTCGGCGTCGGTCAGGTCGCGGGCGTCGCCCTGCAGGCCGTTGTGGATCGCCTTGGTGACCTGGAAGAACCGCTCGTCGCCGCTGATGATGCGCCAGTCGGCCGATAGGCCGAGATCGTTGAGGAGCGGGACGAGCGAGCGGAGCAGCTCCGAGACGCCGCCGCCGTAGGGCGTGGCGTTGACCTCCAGGACCCTGGCCCCGCGCAGGTCTGCCGCGGCCTCGCGGACCGCGTCCACCGCGTGGAAGCCGGCGCTGCGGCGGTAGGACTCGATCGATCGCTCGCCGACGTCGACCAGATCGAGCATCCCCGGCCTCGCCTCGCCCCTCCGACGGGGCTCCCGCTGGCACTATGGGCACGGTGAGGGTGAAGGAGAACCGTTCGCCGGGCGCGCCGACCACGCGCCGGAATCAGCCTCAGGTGAACGGACTGCCGCCGGTCCCGCATCCGCCGCCCTGGCCCGAGGGCGCCGGTGCGGAGATCTGGCGGTGAAGCGTCTCGCCGCAATGCGGGCACGGGGGATCGCCCTCGCGCTCCTCGGACGGCCAGCGCAGCAGCTCGACCGACGCTCCACAGCGCGGGCATTTGTATTCGCGGATCGGCATCCGTTCGACCTCCGGAAGTCATAGAGCCGAAATGGGCCCAAAGGATTCATCGCGTCGCGTGGCTGACTTTCGGGCGCCAGGTAGGCTATACGTCCGCCATGCCCGACGTCCCCGAGCCCAGGCCGCCTGCCGCGACGCCGCGCTTTCGCGCCCGCGACCTCGGCATTCCACTCGGGCGCTACAAGACCGGACGCTACAACGCAATCACGGACGTCAAGGGCGTGGCGGTCGGACATTCCACGATCATCAGGGGTGCAGGGCCGCTGAGGCCGGGCAAGGGGCCCGTCAGGACGGGTGTCACGGCCATCCTACCGGCCACCGGCGAGTCCGGAAACGTCTTCGAGAACCGCGTGACGGGGGGCGGCTTCGTTCTCAACGGGGCGGGAGAGGTCTCCGGGCTGACGCAGGTGATGGAATGGGGGCTCATCGAGACACCGATTTTTCTCACGAACACGCTGTCGGTCGGCCAGGTCTCGGACGCCGCGATCCACTACATGGTCGATTCCTACCCGGGTATCGGCGACGAGCACGACGTCATCATCCCCGTCGTCGGCGAGTGCGACGACTCCTGGCTGAACGACATCTCCGGCCGGCACGTCCACGAGGAGCACGTCTGGGAGGCGCTGCGGACCGCCTCCGAGGGGCCGGTCGCCGAGGGCAACGTCGGCGGCGGCACCGGGATGGTCACCTGCGACTTCAAGAGCGGGATCGGGACCTCGTCGCGCAAGCTGCCCGAGATCCTCGGGGGCTATACGCTCGGCGTGCTGGTCATGAGCAACTTCGGGCTCATGCACAACTTGCGCATCAGCGGCCTTCCCGTGGGTGAGATGCTCGCCGATCGCTTTTCCGGCCTGCCGAGGCGCGAGAACAACTACGGTTCCATCATCGCGGTGGTCGCGACGGACGCACCGCTGCAGAGCCACCAGCTCAACCGCCTCGCCAAGCGCGTCTCGCTCGGGATCGGACGCGCCGGCTCGTTCGCGGCCCACGGGTCCGGGGAGATCATCGTCTGCTTTTCCACCGCGAACCGAATCCCGCGGCGGACCCAGAAGATGGTGTACCGCATCAAGGTCCTCCTCGACCGCCGCCTCGACGCCCTTTATGAAGCGGTCATCGAATGCACGGAGGAGGCCATCCTGAACTCGCTCTGCATGGCCCGCGACATGGAAGGCATCAACGGGCACGTCTGTCCGGCGTTGCCGCTCGACGTCGTCCGCCAGTACGTGCAGAGCTGTTCGCTGGCCATGCATCCGGTTCCGCCCAAGCCGGCACAGAAGCCGCCTGCCGAACCGCCGAGCGAACTTCGGGCCGGCGTCGCGCTGCCGTCGGATGCGCGTGGCGCCGAGGGAATGGCCGCCGCGACGACGGCCGCGAACGCGCCACCGCCGGCGGAGCGGCCCCCGGGCGAGGCGAAGCGTGGTGGATCGGGAGCGGTGGAGTCGCCCGCCGGGGTTGGCGGCGATCACCCCAAGCACTGAAGGCCCGAGGTCTGGTAGAAAGGCGTGCACGCCGGCGCTCAGCCGGCACGAGGAGACGACAATGGCCCGTTCGAAGAGCAAGCACATGCGGATGAAGTCCCGTCGCCGCCAGCAGTGGAAGGCCCGCGAGCGCCGCCGCCGAGCCCGCAAGGCGAGCCAGAAGACCGCGTCGCCGGTCAAGGCGTCCCGCTCCGCGCCGGTCTCGAAGGCTGCGCCCGAAGCCTGAAGGTCTCAGGCCCCGCCGTCGCCGGAGGGGTTGCCGCCGTCGCCGATGCCGCCGTCGGGCACCGGTCCGTTGGTGAAGCCCTGCTCCTGCGCCGTGAACTGGCTCGTGCCGGTGCAGCCCGTCGACTTTCCTGCCGATGGTCCGGTGGTCGGCCCCAGAGTTCCGTTGGCACCGGTCGTGCCGATGGAGCCCTGGAGGAGCAGCGAGCCGCTGAAGAAGAACGGCGCCTGCTTCGGGACGGCCCCCGAACTGATGAACGCGCCGCTGATGATGCCGTAGGGCACTCCGATGACGACGTTCTGCGAGTTCTCCGAGACCTGAATCGTCCCGTCCGCGAAAAGCGTCCCCGTGAAGTTGTGAGTCGGGTTGCCGTTCGCCGGCCAGAGCGTCATCGTGAGCTGGCTGCCGAACTGCGTGACCTGCATCGGGGCGGACGGCGTGACGCTGCTGCTCGCCTCCCACGCCGGGCAATTGATCGACGGGTTGAGCCGGAAGATGTAGCTGCCGGCCACGGGCAGACAGCCGTTGCCCGAGCACGGTTCCGGTTGTGCGCACGCCGAGGCGAGCAAGGCGGCCCCGACGGCCGCGAGGCAGCGTGCGCGCGGCCCCGAAAAGCAGCCTCGCGGAACCGTCGCTGCGGCCCCGGACGTCGTCCGCGCCGACCGATTGTTCGTGAGCATGCGGGCAGCCTAGCAGGAAACCGCCGACCTCTGCTACTGTCTCTGTCCCGTCATGACCAAAGCGACCTGGATCCGTGGACTGGCGCTCGGCACGCTCCTTTTTTCCCCGGGGTTGGCTTCGGCCGACGGCCCGGCCTGGGAGCTGCGGGACACGACCGACGGCCTCTCGATCTACAACCGGCGCCATCCCGGGAGCCCGATCCAGGAGGTGAAGGCCGAGGGGACCGTCGACGCGCCGCCGGCCGCGGTCTGGGCGGTGCTCCGCGACGTCGCCGATTATCCGAAGACGATGCCCTACACCAAGACGACGTCCGTGCTCGGGCAGGAGCAGGGCGGGAAGATCCTCTATTATTACACCGCGCTCGACCTACCGGTGATCAGCGACCGCGACTACACGCTGCGGGTGGTGGTCGACCACGTCCCGACGGACGGCAGCGGCATCTACCAACTCTCGTGGACGGCGGCGAACACGTACCCGAGAGCTCCCCCGCCGCTCCGACACTACGTGCGGGTGAGCGACGTCTCCGGATTCTGGAGGCTCGAACCGGTGGCGGGCGGTCGCGCGACCCGCGTCGTCTACTTCGTGCACACGGATCCTGCGAGCGCGCTGCCGAACTTCATCATCAACAAGGCGAACAGCGACGCGGTGCCGAAGGTCGTCGACGCCCTGCGCGAGTGGGCGAAGAAGCCGCCCTACGTCTCCGCGAAGTGAGTCATCCCTCGGCGGGATCGTCCTCGGCCTCGGCGGTGGCCGCCGGTCCCTTCTTCACCGGCTTCGGCGGCACCGGCTCGCACTCGAAGGCTTCGATCTTTCCCTGCTGCTGCAGCGACTGTAGGACCGCCCAAGTGGCCGCCTGCCAGTTCTCCGCCTTGAGCTTGTAGATGAAGAGCGGTGCGACGCGGACGTTCGGGTCCCGGCGGCGTCGGGGGTCCGGGGGCGGCAGGACCTCGATCGCATAGTTCTCGACGAGGTCGCGGGTGATTCGGACCTCGCAGGACGCTCCGTGAACGGTGGCTGTCGCGTGCATCGCTCTCCTCGCCGGTCAGCGCCGCCGCCGGTAGGCGGCGAAGGGCAGGATCGCCGCGATCGCCACCAGCCCGACGAGGGCGAGCTTCTTGTAGCCGAAAGAGGCGGCGCCGACAACGACCGAGAAGGCGATCGCGAGGGACAGGATCGCCACCATCCGCGACTCGATCGTGGATCTGGGCAGCGCTCCACGGAGGGAGGCGATCTGACCGGCCCGCACCCACGCCGCCGATCCCTCGGCGCGGACGAGGTCGTCCGGCGACACGAACCCCTGCTCGTAGAGCCGCCGAAGTTCGGCCATCGAGGCGAACGTCAGCTCACCCGCTTCGGTCTTCACGTCGTAGCGCACGGCAGGCGATCGTAACCCTTCGCGTCCGGAAATGCGCCTCGTTCACGACAGCTCGGCGGCGATGGCTTCGGCCACGCGCAACCCGTCGACCGCGGAGCTGACGATCCCACCCGCGTAGCCGGCCCCCTCTCCGCAAGGGTAGAGGCCTGGAACCGCGACGGACTGAAGGCCCGCCCCGCGAACGAGGCGGACCGGGCTCGAGGTGCGCGACTCGATTCCGATCAGCACGGCCTCCTCGGTCACGAAGCCGCGCATCTTCCGCTCGAATCCGCGAAGCGCGGCCAGAAGCCCGGTCCGCACGCAGTCCGGGAAGAGGCGGGTCAGGTCGGCGAGGGCGAGGCCGGGCCGATAGCTCGTCGGACCGAGCTCGCGGCGCGGCGACCCCGCGAGGTAGTCGGTCAGCCGCATCGCCGGCGCCCGATAACCGCCGCCCCCCAGCTCGTAGGCTGCGCGTTCCCACTTGCGCTGCCACTCCAGGCCGGCGAGCGGGCCCGTGAAGCCCTCGCGCGCGTAGTCTTCGGGCGAGACCGCGACGACGAGCCCCGCGTTGGCGAAGCGGGCGTTGCGGCGCGAGTTGGACATCCCGTTCGTGCACTGGAGTCCCGGCTCGGTCGGCGTGGGCACGACGAGGCCGCCTGGGCACATGCAGAAGCTGAAGACTCCGCGCACCGATCCTTCGACGCTCGGGTTCTCGGCGAGCTTGTAGTCGGCGGGCGGTAACTCGGGCCGGCCCGCCGCGGGCCCGTATTGGATGCGATCGATCAGCGCCTGCGGATGCTCGGCCCGGAATCCCACGGCCGACGGCTTCGCCTCGGCGCCCCAGCCCCGCCGGGCGAACAGCTCGAACAGTTCGCGCCCGCTGTTTCCCGGCGCGAGGACGACCCGGTCGCTCTCGATGGCGCCGCCGCCCCCGAGCGCCACGCCGCGGCACTTCCCCTGCGAGTCGACCAGGAGATCCTCGACGCGCGTCTCCCAGCGGACTTCCACGCCATTCGCGACCAGGTGCTCGCGCAGTCCCTCGACCGCGCACGGCAGGAGGTCGCTGCCGACGTGCGGCTTGCCCTCGACGAGAATCCGATCGAGGCCGTGCGCCTGGCCGTAGAAAGCGAAGGTCTCGACGACCTTGCGGACGGCGGGGTGGCCGATGCGGGTCCCGAGCTTCCCGTCGGTGTAAGCGCCCGCTCCGCCCTCTCCGAAGTTCATGTTGCTCTCGGGATCGAGCGTCCCGTCGCGGAAGAGCTGCGCGACGTCCTTGCGGCGGGGGCCGACGGGACGCCCCCGGTCGAGGAGGATCGATCGGACGCCGCGCTCGAGCAGCCCGAGGGCGGCGAAGAGGCCGGCGGGACCCGTCCCGACGACGATCGGCGGCTGGTGGACGCGACGGACCGGCTGCGGGGGCGGCGGCGCGTCGGGGACGGCCACGACGGTCGGATGGTGCGGCCCCGACCGCACGTCGTCGGCGACGTCGACCTCGACGTTCAGGATCCAGCGCGGATGACCCTTCTTGCGCGCATCCAGGGACCGCCGGACGATGCGTGGCTCGGCGAGCTTGCCGGGCGACAGGCCGAGCCGCTCCGCGGCGATCGCGCGGACGCGGGATTCCGGCTCGTCGAGCCACAGGGGAATGTCGCCGATCCGGTAGCGCATCTGGAAGCCGCGGTCCTAGCACCCGCCGCGCCGCGGGTTCAAGCGGGCGGAGGCTACTTGGTCTCCAGGACCGTGACTCCGTCCCAGCCGGCCGGCAGCGGGCGTCCGCGGAGCGCTCGGACGCGTTCGAGGAGGCGCGCCGTCGGGACGTCCTCGGGCCAGTCCCGCAGCAGGGCTTCCAGGGCCGCGGCCGCCTCGTCGAAGCGGCCCTCGCGGAAGCTCCGCAGCGCCGCCTCGTAGCCGGCGATCCGCCCCGGCCCGCCGGCCGCGGCGAAGGGCGCGGGAGGCGCGCCCACGGCGATCAGCTCGTAGATTCGCACCGGCTCGGCCTTGCCCTTCACGCGCACCCGGTCCAGCTCCCGCGTCACGACCTGTCCGCGGACCAGGGCGTGGGTGGCCTCGGAGAGGAGGATGCGCGTTCCGTAGAGCTTGTTCGCCCCTTCGAGGCGCGAGCCGAGGTTCACCGCGTCCCCCATCACCGTGTAGTCGAATCGCTCGCGCGACCCCATGTTGCCGACGACCATCGGACCCGTGCTGATTCCGATGCCGATGTCGAGCGGGGGAAGCCCCTCCGCCGCCCAGCCCTCGCGAAGCGCGGCGAGGCGATCGAGCATCTGGCAGGCGGTCCGGCAGGCGCGCAGCGCGTGGTCGGGCTGCTCGACCGGCGCGCCGTAGAACGCCATGATCGCGTCCCCCATGTACTTGTCGAGGGTGCCGCCGTTCTCGAAGACGAGTTCGGTCATCGGCGTCAGGTAGCCGTTGAGGAGCGCGACGAGCTTCTCGGGCGCCAGGCGCTCGGAGAGCCCCGTGAAGCCGCGGATGTCCGAGAAGAGGACCGTCAACTCCCGCTTCTCGCCCCCGAGGGAGAGGCGCGACGGGTCGGCGAGAACCGCCTCCATGACGCTCGCGGTCAGGTAGTGGCGGAAGGCCCGGCGGATGAAGCGCTTCTCCCGCTCCTCGGTCAGGTAGCGCCAGCCGATCGCGACCGGGAAGAGGGTCAGCAATTCGAGCAACGGCAGTGCCGTGCACAGCTCGAGGCCGTGGGTGAAGAAGAGGTAGCTCGCCCCGTGCCAGGCCGCGAGGCCGGCCCCCAGCGCGGCCAGGGTCCAGGGGAGGGCGAGGGAGGCGAAGGCGAGGCCGAAGCCGAGGCCGATCCCGGCGATGACGGCCAGCTCCACCGCGATCGCCCAGTCGGGCCGCCGCAGGAACCGGCGCCGGAGGATCTGGTCGACGATCGTCGCGTGGACGACGCCGCCCGGGACGTCGCTGTCGAGCGGCGTGCTGCGAAGGTCGTGGGTCCCGTTCGCCGTGGCCGCGACGACCGCGACCTTCCCGCGTACGAAGGCCGCGGAGAACGCGCCGCGCGCGACGTCGATCGCCGAGAGCCGCGGGATCTGCGCCCACGGGACCGTGTAGTCGGCCGCGAGCCAGCCGCCGTCGTGGAGGGGAACGTCGAGCGTCCCCGCCGCGCAGCCGATCGCGACTCCCGAGATGCGGCCGCTCTGCGGCGTGTCGGCGAGCGGGTCGACGGCGCTCGGCCCAGGGGCGCCGCAGGCCAGAGCCGCGGCTGCGAGGTCGAGCGACGGAACGACGAGGCTCCCGGCAACGCGCGCCGCCAGGGGAACCGAACGGATGACGGCGTCGTCGTCCGGCCGTGTGTTGAAGTAGCCGAACCAGCTTCCGGCGTGGGCGATCGACGGCAGGGGCGCCTGGACCGCCGGGAAGACTTCGAGATCGTCGGGCACGGACAGCGGGGTCAGCGTCACCGCTCCGGGGTCGCCCGAGAGGCTCGCGGAAGTACCGAGGGCGGCCTGGCCGAGCCTGCCGAGCTGGTCGGCGCGCTGCGCCCCCGTGAGGTGCTCGATCTCGCCCGTGCCCAGGAGCATGATCGCCTGTACCGTCCGGCCCGACCGCCGGACGGCGTCGGCCAGGGCGTCGGTCGCGGCCGCGTCGTCGAAGAACGCGACGTCGAAGGCGACGGCCGCGGCACCGGCGCGGTCGAGCTGGTCGATCACCCGCGCGTACTGCGTCCTCGGCCAGGGCCAACCGCCGCCCTCGTCGATCGACTTCTCGTCGACGGCCACGACCACGGTGGTCCGCGGCGGGTCGGGCGGCGCGAGCGCGAGCCGCTCTCGGAAGCGGAGGTCGGAGAACGCGTGCTCGAGCGTGCGGAGGACCGGGAGGTCCCCGGCCGCGCTGGCCCGGTCGTTCCACCGGATCGCCGCGAAGACCAGCGCGACGACGAGCGAGAGCTTGAAGGCCGAGGGCCGGAGCATCAGTCGGGTACGAGCAGCAGGTCGACGGGCGAGGAGCTGCCGCCGGGCAAGGTCCAGACGACGGGCAATGCCGAGCCGGGCGGCCCGAACCGGCCGGCGACGATGGCCTCGGTCGGATCGCCCAGCGTGGCCGTGCCGGACGGCAGGTCGACGATCCCGCCCGGCAGGAGGACCGCGCCCGCGTAGTCGCCGCCGCGCGGCGCGAGGAGCAGCGCGAGGCTCCCCCCGCCGGACGCGATCCAGCCGAGGTCGACGAGCGTCCGGACACCGTAGGCGCCCGCGAGCGTCACCGCCGCTCCCGTCGTCGCATCGGTCCCCGCGATCGGCAGTCCGCCGAAGCCGGGCACGCCGAGCGGCAGCCGCACGGTTCCCCAGGCGGTGTCGTAGGGGCACGCGGGCGTCGCGACGACGTCGTCGGGGAAGAACGTACCCCGGCGCGCGTGCTGCGCCGGGAGGACGGAGAGGCCGCCGTACGACGCCAGCGTGTCGGCGCCGCCCGGGAGGGCGGCGACGACGACCTCGAGAGGGCCGGACAGGTCGAGGTCGTAGATGGCGTTGACGAGGTCGCCGCCCGGGATGGCGAGGCCGTCGAGCGCGGGATCGAGGACCGCCGCCGAGCCCGCGGCGACCGGCACCTCGGTTCCTCCGTTCGAGGCCATCCAGCGCTCCGCCGCTTTCTTCCCCACGTAGACGTACGCGCCGCTCGGACCCGCGAGGCCGCTCGCGGCGACCCCTGCGGTGACGGTGGCCGCGCCCGCGTTGGCGAGCACGACGCCGAGCTTCGCGGCGGCCGTGCCGCCGTTGACGTGGTAGACGAAGAGGCGCACCGGCCCCGGTCCGACCGTGTCCTCGTAAAGGATGCCCGGTCCCTGGAAGGTCTCCGGGTCGTCGCTGAAGACGAGCGTGCCCGCATCGGCCGCGGCGACGGCGGCCACCGACAGGATCGGCAGCGCCCCGAGGTCGAGGCCGCCGAGCGAGACCACGCTGCCCGGCGCCGCGGAGGCGAGGCAGCCCGCACCGCCGCAGGGGGAGGGGCCGCCATCCAGCGGTAGGCAGCCCGCGTCCGCGGCCGCCATGCCGGAGTCCGTCGCGCCTGAATCGGGTGGGCCCGTGTCGACCGCGCCCGCGTCCGCCGGACCGCCGTCCGCCGGACCGCCGTCCGCTTCGCCCGCGTCCGTAAAGGCGCCGGCGTCTGCGAGCGCTCCCGCATCCGTGGCCATGCCGGCGTCTCCGCCCCCGCCCGCGTCCGCCGAGGTGCCGGCTCCGCCGACGCCGCTTCGCCCCGCGCACGCGGCCGCCGCCGCGAGCGCGAACACGGCGTGCCGGATCACTGCGCGGGACCCCGGCGGCCGAGCAGCCGGACGCGCACGCTCTCTCCGGCCTCGACGCGGGACGGCCCGACCGGTAGCTCGGCGATCGCGTCCTGGAGCGCGACGGAGGTGAGCAGCCCCGAGCCCTGCTTCGGCGCCGGCACGAACGTCGCCCCGTCGCAGCGGCCGCGGCAGAAGAG
>DAIDIT010000200.1 GCA_027451705.1 Pseudomonadota bacterium | reverse complement strand
TCGATCGTGCGCACGATCGATTGCGACAAGCCCGACTCGCGCCTCGGAGAAGCCGAGTCGAGCTTCGGGTCTCACCCCCAGAGCCCCAACGCGGCCGAGTCGAGGCCGATCCTGTCACGGCGGCGGTTGACAGGGCTCGGGCTCGGCTGCGACGCTTGCCGCGTGCACCGGCTGCTCGCCGCGACCCTGTTGCTCGCGGGCTGTCCGGCCCCGACGCCGCCCGCGCCCCCGCCTTGGCCCGCCGACGCGGGGGCGCCGGTCGCGCCGACGCTGTGCGTCTCGGGCTTTCTGCCGTGGGGGCCGGACGACGGGGGAACGCGGGCGCAGGCGATCGCGCAGGCGGCGCCCTTCGGCGAGTTCCGGATGGACTTCACCTGGTCGCGCATCGAGACGACCGCCGGCGCCCACGACTTCTCGGGGCTCGACCCGGCCGTCCACGACCTCCAATCGCAGGGCAAGCGCGTGCTCGGCATCCTCGACTACGACAACCCTCTCCACGAGGGGCCCGACGGCGGCGCGCTCGACGGAGGGGACGACACGCTCGCCCCGACGGACCTGCCGGCCTACGCCGCCTTCGCCGCGGCGACCGCCGCCCACTTCGGCCCCGCGGTCGACTACGAGCTGTGGAACGAGCCGAACAACGCCTTCACCTTCTGGAAGTCCCCGGGCGCGGCCGGTAGCAACCCGGACCCCGGGGCGTACGCGGCGCTCGTCGCGGCTG
This sequence comes from Pseudomonadota bacterium, assembly GCA_027451705.1. Classification (GTDB taxonomy): domain Bacteria; phylum Myxococcota; class Myxococcia; order Myxococcales; family JAKAPL01; genus JAKAPL01. The sequence goes on along the minus strand of DAIDIT010000200.1, from coordinate 27,279 downwards.
CGGCGCCGGCCTTGCGCGCGGCCTGTCCGGTGTGCCGCATCTTCGCGGGCAGCCTCGACTACCAGGGGCAGGAGCTGGGCGACGAATTCCTCGCGCAGATGCTCGCCGCGCACCCGGGCGTGGAGACGCTCTTCGACGCGCTCAGCTACCACGCCTACCCGGACTATCCCCCCGCGGTGCCGCCGGACTACGCCGGGCTCTCGGCGGCGGCCACCTCGGACCGGCCCGAGGTGCCCCTGGTCACGATGGCGGCGCGGCTGCGCGCGGCCATCGCGGCGGTGGGTGGACCGGCGGCGTTCCCGGTCGCGCTCACCGAGGTCGGCTGGCCGACCGGGACGGCGTGGGTCACGCCCGAGCAGCAGGCGAGCGACCTCGTCCGGGCCGCGCTCCTCTCCTTCTCGACGGGCGCCGAGGTCTCGTGCCTCTACACGCTGGACTCGGGCGAGAACCCGCAGGACCCCGAGAGCAACTTCGGGATCTACGCGGCCGACGGGACGCCCAAGCCGGCGGTGGCCGCGCTGACCGCGCTCGCCTCGGCGCTCGGCGACGCGGCGTTCGAGGCGGACCGGGGCGCGGAACTCGGGCTCGCCGCGGGCGAGCACGCGCTCGCCTTCCTCGGGAGCGACCGGCGGGTGACCGCGCTCTACAGCGACGACCCGCCGCGGACGGTCGAGGTCCCCGCCCATGCGGCGGTGAGCAAGACGGAACTCGTGGCGCCCGATGGATCGTCGACGCCGCTGACCCCTTCGGGCGGGAAGATCGCGGTCGCGCTCTCCCCCGACCCGCAGCTCGTCGTCGAGCTCCGCTAATTGGAGCAGGTGACCGCGGCGGGCGCGGTCTGGGTCGGGATGTCGAGGGTGAGGGACTTGCCCGTGACCGCGTCGGCGGCGGTCAGGTGAATCGTCCCCCCGAGCGTGCCCTGCGGCGCGACGGTCACGCTGTTCGGCGTCAGCCCCTGGCCGAGCCAGCCCGAGGTGAGCTGCGCGGGCCCCTGGGCGGTGGCGGTCAGCTCGAGCATGCCGAGCAGCGCGTTGCCCTGCCCGTCGTCGGGGACCACGACGAGCGTGATCGACGCGTTGGGCGCGAGCACGAGCTGGGCGAGCGGCACCGACGAGGTCGTGCTGCACTGCACGCCGCTGCCCGAGTCGACGCCGGTGACCGTGACGGTGGCCTGGGCGTGCCAGTGCAGCGCTCCCGCGCCCGCGGCCGAGATCGGCAGCGTGTCGACGGTCTGGCCGTTCTGCTGCGCGAGCAGCGTGTAGTCGCCGCCCTTGTCGGCGAGGATCGCGTACTGCGCGAAGCCGAGCGGGACCACGGCCACGTGGCCGCTCTGGGCGGTCTGGCCCTTGTCGGCGACGACGAGGGAGAGGGAGGGATTGACCTGCTCCTCGCCGAGGCCCGGGTACTCGAGCTGGACGAGCAGCCCGGCGTTCACGACGAGGGGCGGTCCGAAGTCCGTGGTCTCGGCGAAGTTGACGACCTGGGAGAAGCGGACCTGGCCGTTGACCCCGAGTTGGCCGCTCGAGCAGGCGGCGAGCGAGGTGGAGACGGCGATGAGGATCGAGCGTCGCATGGTTCGGGCCTCCAGCGGGTGCGCCCCGCCCGATTGCAACACGGATGCCACGGGAAACGCCAGTCTCCGCGCCGCGTTGGCGCCCGGGGGCCGAAGGCCCGGGCCGAGGGCGCGACAGCGCTGTCGCGGTGGCTGGCCCGCATGATGCACGGTCCGGCCACTGGGGCGTCCCGTGAAGGATGCGCGCTAGGCGGTGTGGATGCGCTCGCGGTGGCGGGTCACCCGGGCGGTGGCCCGCCGCGAGTCGACGACGAGCGGCACGTGATCGACGAGCGATTGGTAGTCGACGGCCGTATGGTCGGTCACGATGACCGCGGCGTCGTGGCGGCGCAACTCCTCGGGGGTGAACGGCACCGAGGAGAGGTGCACCTCGTGCGCCCGCATCTTCGGGACGGACGGCACGTAGGGGTCGTGGTAGGCGACGACGGCGCCGCGTTCCTGGAGCAGCTCGATGACCCGGATGGCCGGGCTCTCGCGCATGTCGTCCACGTCGCGCTTGTAGGCGATGCCCATCACCAGGACCCGGCTGCCCTTGAGCGCCTTGCCGGATTCGTTGAGCGCCTCCATGGTCCGCTGCACGACGTAGAGCGGCATGCCGCTGTTGATCTCGCCGGCGAGCTCGATGAAGCGGGTGCTGAACTCGAACTCGCGCGCCTTCCATGTCAGGTAGAAGGGGTCGATCGGGATGCAGTGGCCGCCGAGCCCGGGGCCCGGGTAGAACGGCTGGAAGCCGAAGGGCTTGGTCGCGGCGGCGTCGATGACCTCGAAGACGTCGATGCCCATCCGGTGGCAGAGCATCTTCAGCTCGTTGACCATCGCGATGTTGACCGAGCGGTAGATGTTCTCGAGGAGCTTGGTCAGCTCGGCGGCGCGGGTGCTGGAGACCGGGACGACGCGCTCGATGGCGGAGCCGTAGAGCGCCATCGCCGCCTCGAGGCAGGCCGGCGTCAGGCCGCCGACGACCTTGGGGATCTTCTGGGTGTGGAAGTTCGGGTTGCCGGGGTCCTCGCGCTCGGGGCTGAAGGCGAGGTGGAAGTCCGCGCCGGCGCGCAGCCCGCTCTTCTCGAGGATGGGCTGGAGGCACTCCTCGGTGGTGCCCGGCCAGGTCGTGCTCTCGAGGACGACGAGCTGGCCCGGGCGCAGGTGCGGCCAGAGGCTCTCGCCGGTGCCGGTGATGAACGAGAGGTCGGGTTCGCGCGCCGGCGTCAGCGGCGTCGGCACGCAGATGACCAGGCAGTCGGCCTGCTTCGCGCGGGCGAAGTCTGCGGTCGGCGTGAAGCGGCCCGAGCCGATCGCCTCGCGGATCGCCGCCGCGTCGATGTGGCGGATGTAGCTCTCGCCCGCCTCGAGCTTCTGGACCTTGGTCGGGTCGACGTCGAAGCCGATGACGGTGAATCCGCTCTTGCGGAACGCGAGCGAGAGCGGCAGCCCGACGTAGCCCAGCCCGACGACCCCGACGGTCGCCTCGCGCGACTTGATCCGCTCCAGAAGTCCCGGCATGGCTCGTCTCTCCTCGGGGGCGTCGATCCGTCCCTGTGTGCCGGCGGAAGAGTATCCACTCCCCGGCGGCCGAGCTTCAAACTGGTAGTGCCGGCGCCGGCATCCGTCAAGGCTCTGCTCCAATTGGTGCCCTCGGACGGGCCGGGCGTTCGAGACGGGTTCCGTTCGTTCACCTTGACGGCCCGGCGGCCGCGCCCGAGGATCGGGGCCGTCCCGATGCCGCCCACCCCGGTCCCGACATCGCCGCTGAAGTCGCACCGGCGGCAGCTCCGCGCCAGCCGGAGGGTGCGCGAGTGGCGTCTTGCCGAGCGGGCCGCCGGACAGATCCTCGATCTGCGACCGGACGACCGGCGGGCGGTCGCGGCGCGCGCGTGGATTGCGCACGCGCAAGGCGACTCGATGGGCATCGACGCCGGGCTCGTCGAGCTGGCGCAGAAGGCCGAGGCGCGCGGCCTCTTCCGCGACCGCAACCGCCTCCTGCTCCGGCGGGCCTTCCTGCACGACCAGCTCGGCGCTCCGGCGCTCGGGCTATTCCGGCACGCGCTCGAGCAGGCGGCGGCGTCCGGCGACGCGCGGGCGGCCTTCCTCGCGTGGCAGGGCATCGTCGGGGCGGCGGTGCGCGGAGGCGACCCGGGAGAGCTCGCCGAGGCGCTCGACGGCTACCTCGCGGCGGCGGCGGCCGCGGGTGCGGAGGGCTACGCGCTCCAGGTCACGAGCGGCGTCGCGGCCGGTTCGGGCCCGCAGGCCGCGGTGGCCGCGCGTGCCCTGGCGCGGCGGGCGGCCGGAAACGGCGAACTCGACGTCGCGGCCGGCTGGTTGCGGGAGCTGGTGCGGCGGGGGCCCGCCGACGCGGCCGCGGCGGGCGAGCTGGAGACCTTCTGCCTCGCCCACGCCCGCTGGACGGAGCTCGCCGACCTGTACCGAATCGTCGCCGGGCGGGCCGCCGGGGCGGAACGCGCCGAGGCGCTCTCGCGCCTCGCCGAGCTGCTCGAGGACGAGCTGGACCGGCCGTTGGAAGCCGCGGAGGCCTGGGCGGCCGCCGCGCCCGAGCTCGGGGTGGCGGCGGTGCGGGAGGAGCTGCGGATTCACCAGGAGCGCGGAGACCGGGCCTCGGCACGCCGCGCCCTCGATCGCGCGATCGCGGGGGCGCCGGGGCGCACGGCGCGGGCCGAGGCGCTGCTCCTGCGCGCCAGCTTCCTCAGGGCGCAGAAGGAGGCCGCGGCCGCGGAGGCGGATCTCGCCCGCGCGCTGCGCGAGGACCCAGCCTGCTGGCCGGCGCTCGCGGAGCGCGCCGAGCTGGCGGCGGCGCGGGGCGAGGCGGCCGTCGCGGAGCCGCTCGAGCGGGCGCTGCGCGAGGCGGAGCTTCCGCCGGATGCCCGCGTGGGGTTGCTCCGCTGCCTCGCGCGCCTCTCGTCCGGGCCGCTCGGAAGGCCCGCGGAGGCCCGCCGCGCGTGGGAGCAGGTCCACGCCGAGGACCCGGAGGACCGCGAGGCGGCTTCCTTCCTGCGCGAGGCCTACCGCGCCTCCGGGGAGCGCGACGCGCTCGTCGAGCTCTTGCGGCGCGACCTTTCGAGGGACCCGCAGGCCGCCGAAGCGCCCGCTCTCCGCCGCGAGCTGGCGCGCTGCCTGGACGAATCCGGCCGGGGCGACGAGGCCCTCGCGGAGTGGCGCCGCCTCTGGCGCGCGGAACCGACCGCAGCCGATGCGTTCGAGGCGATCCAGGGTCACTGCGCTTCGGCCGGCCGGTGGCGCGAGGCGGTCGAGTTGTTCGATGCGGCCGCCCAGGCGCAGGTCGAGCCGCGCGCCCGCGCCGAGCTGCTGGATCGCCAGGCGGAAATCGTCGGAGAGCGGCTCGGCGACGCCGCGCGCGCGGACTTGCTGCGCGCGAAGGCCGCCGCCCTGCGCGGGGCCGCCGGCTGAGACGCCTCAGGCGCCCAGCGCGCGGGTGAGGGCGGAGCGGGCGCGCAGGTCCTGGTACTTCGCCCGCACGAGGTTGAGGCGGGCCTGCGTGAGCGCGGACTGCGCGTCGAGGAGGTCGGTCGTGGTGGCGCTCCCAGCGCGCACCATCGCCTCGGTGACGCGGAAGGCCTCTTCGGCCTGCGCGATGGCGTCCTGCGCCACGGTGACCGCGTTCGCGGCGGCCCGCTCCTCGCGCAGCCGCCGATGCACCTCGAGCGCGACCTGGTCGCGGACGCCGTCCACGCGCGCGGTGGCGGCATCGTCGCGCTCCGAGGCGGCCCGTGCCGCGTAGTACGACGCCCCCCACTCCCAGATCGGCCAGTCGAGGTTGACGCCGACCATGAAGTAGTCGGGCGGGAGCCCGGCTGGCATGCCCTGCACGCGGATGTAGGTGGCGGAGGCGTTGATCTCCGGGAGGATCTTCAGCTCGGAGGAGACGAAGGCGTGGTGGGCCGCGCTCTGGCCGGCCTGGGCCGACTGGATCTCCGCGCGGTGCTGGTCGGCGAAGCTCTCGGCGTCGGTGACGTCGGTGGGGATCGGGCGGCGCTCGAGATCGGTCGGCTCCGCGAAGTCCACCTCGGTGGTCTCGGGCGACATCCCGAGGAGCGTCAAGAGCGCGGCGCGCGCGACGTCCTCCTGCACGCCGGCCTGGATGCGCTGCTGGTCCGCGTTCGCGACCGCGACCTGGACGCGAAGCACGTCGGCACGGGTGAGGACGCCGTCCTTGAACTTGGCATCCGTCAGCCTGAGCTGGTCGCCGAGCTGGTCGTAGCTCGCCTGCGCGATGCCGCGCAGGGCGCGGGCCTCGAAGAGGGCGATGAAGCCGTCCTCGACCTGCTCGCGCAGGTCGGCCTCGGCCGCACGGAGATCGTCCTGGGCAGAGTCCGCCTGGTCGGAGGCCGCGGCGTAGTCGTGCGAGAGGTGCCAGAGGCCGAGCAACGGCTGCGCGACGGTGACCGTACCGAGGCCCGCCTGGATCCCTTTGAGGGGAAGCTCGGATGGGATCGACGGTCCCGACTGGCCGGAGGCGCCGGCGCCGCTCGGCTTCGGCAGGAAGGGGCCGAGCAGCTCGCCGATCTGGACGTCCTCGGGCGAGTTGACGTCGCTGTACATCATCGAGACGTCGACGAGCGGGAGCAGGTGGCCCCGGACCGAGAGGGCCTGGTCGCCCTGCGAGGCCGTCGCGGAACGAGCGCCCCGCAGCCGGGGGTTCTGGGCGATCGCCTGCCGCACCGCCTGGTCGAGCGTCAGCACGCGCGGCTGGGCGGCGGAAGCGGAGCCCGCCACGGCCAGCGCGGGCAAGAGGAACATCAGGGCCGTCGGCTTCGGCGTGGTTCTCACGGTGATGATTTCCCTCCGCATGTGCGGCTAGTGTTCGTAGACGGTGACGTCGACCGAGAGGCCGGCCTCGAGCTGGATGTCGTCGGGCGGGTTCGTGAGCTGGATCCGCACCGGGACGCGCTGGACGACCTTGACGAAGTTGCCCGAGGCGTTGTCGGGCGGCAGCAGGCTGAAGCGCGCGCCCGTGCCGCCGCTGAGGCTCTGCACCTTCCCCTCGAACGATCTGCCCGGGAACGCGTCGACGTGGATCTCGGCCCGCTGGCCCGGGCGCATGCCGCCGATCTGGGTCTCCTTGAAGTTGGCCTCGACGTAGATCGCCGAGGGTACGAGCTCGGCGATCGGCTGGCCCGGCGCGACGATCTGTCCCGGCTGGAGCTTGACCTTGCTCACGATGCCCGCGATGGGGGCGACCACGCGGGTGTAGCCGAGCTGGAGCTTGGCGAGCGCGAGCGCGGCCTGCGCCGCCTGGACGCGGGCCTGCGCCGCCGCGGCCTGTGCCTTGGCGGCGTCGATCTGCGCGTCGATGGGGCGGGCGATGCCGAGCCGGCCCTTCGCCTCGACGACCCGGCTCTGGGCCTGCCGGCGGGCGTCGAGGGCGGCGGCGAGCTGGGCCTTGGTTTGCGCAAGTGCGGCGCCGGCGGCGTCCGAGGCGATCTGCGCGGAATCCAGCCGGTCCTGCGGCACGGCGCGGTCTTCGAAGAGCTGCTGGGTTCGCTTGAGGTCGATCTGCGACTTGTGCCACTCGGCCTCGGCCCGTGCCACCGCGGCCCGGGCGGCGGCGATCGCGGCGTCGGCCGAGCCGACCCCCACGGTCGAGCCGGAGAGGGCCGCCTCCGCCTGGGTCAGGCCGCCGTGGGCAGAGGCCTCGACGATCTGCTCCTGGGCGGCTGCGGCGCCGGCCTGCGCCTGGGCGAGCGCCAGGTCGGCCTCGGCCTGCTTCTCCCGCGCTTCGTAGTCGGCGGGGTCGATGGTGACCAAGAGCTGGCCGGCCTGGACGCGCTCGTTGTCGTGGACCGCGACCGAGAGCACCGAACCTCCGACCCGCGGGGCGACGGGGACGACGTCGGCCTCGATCTGGGCGTCGTCGGTGTCGACCTGGTCTCGGGTGGCGTAGACGTAGGCGCCGACCACGGCGAGGACCACGCCGAGAACCGCGGCGAGGATCGCGAAGGCGCGGCGAGGCGAGCGCGCCTGCGGAGGCGGAGGATCGGGGACGGGGGCGAGCTGGGCGGGGGCGGTGCTATCCATGTCGGACTCCACGATTGAGGCTCAGAACTCGACGGCGACGTGCTCCGAGGGGCCCGTGACGCGGGCGGCCCGGAGGAACCAGAGAAGCGGCAGGCTGACGGCGAAGCAGAGGCCCTGCAGCAGGAAGTTGCGCTCGAAGGCCAGGACCGTGGCCTGCTGGAAGGAGACGAGGTGGAGGACCGCAACGGCGGCGTGCTCGCCGGCCGAGATGCCGCGGCTGGCGAGGCCGGCGGCGACCTGGTGGAGGCGCTGCCAGACCTCGGGCCGGGTGGCGGTGAAGTGCGGGAGCAGGCCGCCCCGGGCGCGGGTCACGTCGTGGGAGAACGTGGTCGCGAACGCGGCGATGCCGATGCTGCCGCCCACCTGGCGCAACAGGCTGGACAATCCGGTCGCGTCGGTCAGCTCCGCGCGCGAGACGGTGGAAAGGCTCGCCGTCGTCAACGGCACGAAGAGGCAGGAAAAGCCGATGCCCTGCACGATGAGCGGCCAGAAGATCGTCCGTTGTCCGGCCGCAAGGGTGAAGTGGCTCTCGAGTACGGCGCCGAACCCGACGAGAAGGACGCCGACGGCCACGGTCAGCCGCGGGGAGACGTGATTGTAGAGCTTGCCGACGATGGGCGTCGCCACGAACATCACCGCGGAGCGAGGCAGGAGCGCGAGGCCCGACTGCGTGGCGGTGAATCCCAGCATCTCCTGCATGAACAGCGGGAGGAAGAACATGTTCGCCATCAGGACCGCGAACATGACCGACGAGATCAGCGTGCCCGAGGTGAAGGTGCCGTCGCGGAGGATGCGCAGGTTCACGGCCGGCGCCTCGGCGGTCAATTCGCGGATCACGAAGGCGGCGAGCGCGGCCACCGCCACGAAGGCGAGGGCGCAGATGAAGACCGAGTTGAACCAGTCGTCGCGGTCACCCTGCTCGAGGAACGTCTGGAGGGCCGCGAGGCCGACGCACATGAGCGCGATGCCCTGCCAGTCGAAGTGGGCGCGGGCCTTCACGGCGCGCTCCTTCGCCGCGGCGGCGATGTCCTCGGGCTCGTGGACGAAGCTCCAGACCATCACGAGACCGAGGAGGCCGACCGGCAGGTTCACGTAGAAGATCCAGGGCCACGAGTAGGTATCGGTGAGCCAGCCCCCGAGCGTCGGCCCGACCGCAGGGCCGATCATCACGGCGAGCGCGAAGACGGCCATCGCCATGCCCTGCTCCTCGGGCGGGAAGGTCTGGCGGAGGATGGCCTGCTCGGTCGGCTGGAGAGCGCCCGCGCCGAAACCCTGGATGATGCGGCAGACGATCAGCGCGGGCAGCGTCCGGGCGAGGCCGCACATCGCCGAGCCGACGAGGAAGATGCCCAGGCACGCCATGTAGAGCCGCTTCTGGCCGAAGAACGAGCCGAGGAACGCGGTCAGAGGCATGACCAGGACGTTCGCGATGATGTAGCCGGTCGAGATCCAGGTGATCTCCTCCACGGTGGCGCCGACGGTGCCGCGAATGTGCGGGAGCGCGACGTTGACGATGCTCGAATCGAGCGCGCCCATCAGCGTCCCGAAGGTGATCGAGACGGTCACGAGCCACTTGTTGACCGGGGCGCGGCGAGGCCGCTGCGCTGCGACCACGCTCACCGGGAGGCCCCTCGCAGGAAGAGGGCGACGAGTGCGTCCCGCTCGCCGGCGAGCGACGGCAGCGACGGGTCGAGCAGGGCGCGGAAGGCGACGCCACGGATCATGCCGACGAGCGCCGCGGCGAGGAGGCCAGGCTTCTCGGCGCGCAGATCTCCCGAGGCGATGCCGCCGGCGAAGAGTCGCTCGGCCTGCCGATAGGCATCCGCGAGCAGACCCTCCCTCGCCGGGCCGTGGCGCCGGGGCAGGGGCGTGCACTCTGCCTGGGCCAAGATCATGTAGAAGCGCCGCTTCGCGTCGAAGTGTCCGAGCATGCCGTCGAGGAACGCGGCCAGCCGATCGGGGAAGGGCCGGCCGCGCGACGCCTCCTCGATCTGGCGCAGCTTGCGCGAGAAGTCGTCGCGAGTCTGGTCGGTGACGGCCGAGAGAAGAGCCTTCCGATCCTCGAAGTAGTTGTAGACCGTACCGACCGCAACCCCCGCCCGTGCGGCGATGTCCTCGACCTTCGCGGCCTGGAGGCCCTGTTGGGCGAAGACCTCCTCGGCCGCCGCGAGCAGCTCCTCGCGGACCAGCGTCTTGACCTTCCGCCTCAGCGCGTGCGGCTGGCGCTCGCGATGTGAATGTACATTCATTGGATGAGCAGAGCCTCTTCTAACGGCCGTGGATGACCGCGTCAAGCGGTTCGCCGCTCACTGGGCGTTGAAGATCACGCCGGCCGTGGCCGACGCGATCGACGTCGACCGCGGTTGCGCGTCGAAATGGATCGAATCGACGCGGAAGCGGCAAAGCGAGGTGGAAGGACAGGCGTAGCCTGGAACCGAGAGCGGGCTCACCGCCGCCGCGGCGGTCCATGTCGTCGTCTCCGGGGGACTGCCGCCCTGGTTGATGACGGAGAAGGTCACCGTGTCCTGCTCCGTTCCCGGGGCCGACTTCCAGGTCACCGTGTTCGTCGAGGCCGATTGCCAGGTGGGAACGGCGAGCTTCGAGGGAGCCTCCGTCAGCGGGTGGTGCCGGACCTCGCAGAGACCGTGGGCGTAGCCCGTCCCGACGACGACGAACTGGTAGGTGCCGTCGTACGCCTCCGGCGCCGCGCCGGAGGGGGTCCAGCCGTACTTCCCGTCGAGGGAGGGGTTGCCCGTACCACTCAAGGGCGCCAGCGCGGTCGCGGGATCGTTGTTCGGGTCGTTGACCACCGCCGACTTCAGCAGGTTCGGGCTCAACTCGTTCCCGTTCGTGATGTCGGGGATGTCGGCGGCGAGGGCGCGCAGGTACGGGTTGGAGCCGCCTCCGGAGGGATCGTAGTCCGACCAGACGACGCACTTCGACGTCTGGACGTCGAGGCCGAGAGAGCCGCTGCCGGGCGCGCCCGCCGTCGTCGGCGAGAGAAACTGCGCAAGCCAGTCGCCCGGAGCGCCGGGATCGCCGTCGCCGTCGATGTCGTACTGGACCGCGAGATAGTAAGCCGTGCCGGCCGCCGCGGACGCGAGCGCGAAAGCCCCGTCGGTCGAGGCGGGTGCGGTGATTTGCGCGGTCTCCAGCCCGCCGTCCGGGGCCGCGGGAGGGTGATCCCAGGCGAGCACCCAGGCGTCGTTGCCCGCGGGTTTCTGAACGCCACCGTTGAAGGTGACCAGTCCGGCAACGGCCGCAGTTCCTCCGTCTCCGCCGCCGTTCCCCGGCTCGCAGGCGCCGGCGGTGCAATACTGCCCGGAAGGGCAATTCGAATCGTCGATACACTTGGCCCCGGTCTCGACCAGGCAGCCGCCCGAGAACGAGACCAGCGCCGCGCAGAAGGCGACACGGGTCGTCCTCACCGCGCCCCCGTTCGAGTGTCGAGGGTGTAGACCACGGCGCCTGCGATGCCGAGCGCGGCCCCGAGGGCGTAGCTCACGATCGCCCCGGTGAACAGGTGGGTCGCCAGCCCGTAGTTGCTTTCGACAGCCGCGCCTGGCTGGACCACCGTCGTCGGGTAGTTCGCAGCCATGGCAGCCCCGAGGTTCAGGCCCCCGCCGGTGAGCAGGCCGACCGCCCCCGCGCCGAGCAGGAGCCAGGCCGCGAGGGACGCATGGGCCGAGGCAACGGCCCGAACCGATGCTTCCGGTGGCTTCGTCGTGTTCGCCTCGACCAGGATCGGCGCCGGAGCGGGAGGGTTCGCCGGCTGCGCAAGCCTCGCGTCGATGGAGGCGATCGTGGCCTCGACCGCCTGCCGGTCGTCGGCGTCCGGCGCGCGGCGCAGGTACTCTTCGTAGTAGCGGCGTGCCTTCTCGAGGGCGGCCATCCGCTCGTAACATTGCGCGATGTCGAAACTGAGGGAGGGGCTGGACCGGAGCCGGTCCGCGGTCTGGAAGCTCTCGACCGCCGCGGCGTACGCGCCCTCACGGTACTGTCGGACGCCTTCGAGGTAGGCGGACTTCGCGGCGTCGGCCGAAAGCGAGGGGGTCGCCGGACCTGGCGCGGAGGCCGCGAAAATGACGAGGGCGAGGGCAGGGGCCACGAGGCGGAGTATGGCGCAAGTCCGATGTGCGTCAACTGCTCGCCCGCAGTCGCCCGTGGCTGCTATACAGGAGCAAGCGCGGTCGCGAGGGCCGCGCGGGAGGCGACCGTCATGAACGTCGCAGTCATCGGCGCCGGGAGCTGGGGGACGGCGCTCGCCGGCCTGCTCGCCGGCAAGGGCTACCCCGTCCAGCTCTGGGTTCACGATCCCGGCAAGGCCCAGGAGATCGAGGGCGCCCGTGAGAACGAAACCTACCTGCCGGGCATCCGGTTGCCGCCCTCGCTGCACGCGACCGCCTCGCTCGAGGGGGCGCTCGCGGGAGCCGAACTGGTCCTCGAGGTCGTGCCGTCCCACGCCGTCCGCGAGGTCATGGGACGGGCCGCGCCGCTGCTTGCTCCCGGCGTGCCCATCGTCACCGCGTCCAAAGGCATCGAGAACGGCACCCTGCTCACGATGACCGAGGTCCTCGAGGACGTGCTGCCCACGTTGCTCCACCCCTACCTCTGCGTGCTCTCCGGGCCGTCCTTCGCCCGCGAGGTGGGCCTCGGTCTGCCCACCGCGGTTTCGGTCGCCTCGCGGTGGGAGCGCGTCGCGCAGAAGGTCCAGGCCGCGTTCTCGACCCCGACCTTCCGGGTCTACACCTCGCTCGACGTCATGGGGGTCGAGCTGGGCGGCGCGCTCAAGAATGTCATCGCGATCGCGGCGGGGATCGCCGAGGGGCTCGGGCTCGGCAGCAACAGCCGGGCCGCGCTCATCACCCGAGGGCTCTCGGAGATCTCCCGGCTCGCGGTCAAGAAGGGGGCGAACCCCCTGACCCTCGCCGGCCTGTCCGGAATGGGCGACCTCGTGCTCACCTGCACCGGCCAGCTCTCGCGCAACCGTGCGGTCGGGATCGAACTCGGCAAGGGGCGCAAGCTCGCGGACATCCTCGCCGGGATGAACATGGTCGCGGAGGGCGTCAAGAACGCGCGCTCCACCCACGACCTCGCCCACAAGCTCGAAGTCGACCTGCCGATCTGCGAGACGGTCTACCGCATCCTGTACGAGGCTCTCGCGCCGAAGGCCGCAGTGTCTGAGCTCTTGGGCAGGGAAGCGAAGGCGGAGCTGAATATGTAGCGCGGGCTATGGCTGCCCGAGCTTCGTGATCTGCGTGCCGCGGGGAGGGGTGAACTCGAACGCGGAGTCGGCGAGGCCGAGGTTCGTTCGCACCTGGGAGAAGTCGAAGCGGTTCTCGTCGCCGGCGCCGTCGATCACGACGCTCTCCAGCACCGCCGCCGTCTTCGGGTCGACGACGAAGTCGATGCGCTGGAAGCGCGGGTCCGGTACGCGCGGGGTCAGTTCGAGGGCGATCCCCGGCGCGAGGCCCTCTCGGGTGGCCGGGCTGATCGCGAACTCCTTCTCGAGCTGCCCCCGTCCCCAGAGGAACGTCACCGACGCCGAGAGCCGATCGGCGTGAAAGGAGCCGACCATGGCCTGCTGCGCCGCAGGGACGTAGGTGACGATCCGGTCGCCCTTGACGACGAACAGCTTTGGCTCCGGCTGGTCATAGTCGAAGCGGATCATTCCCGGCTTCTTGAACTCGAGCGTCCCCGTGCTGTGCAGGGTCTTGTGGAAGAGCGGGTTGACGAACGTCTGATCGAAGTGGGCCTCCAGATCGTGGGCCCGCTCGTAGTAGTCCTGCATCCGCGCGACCGTGCGGTGGAGCTGCTGGGCGTCGGGCATCCCCCCAGATCGTTCATGGGGGGGCAAGCCCCCCGGGGCGGCGAGGGCGGCGATCAGGGCGAGAGTCGGGACCATGGCTACCTCCGAGACGTTCGAACTGGCGCGGTTATTTCTCGGCAAGGCGCCGGTGCTGTTTGACCGCGAGCGAGTAGAAGCGGGCCCGCAGCTCCGCTCGGTCCTCGCCCGTCAGGTCGCCGCCGCCGCGCCGGGCCCGCCGCCGGGAAATCACCGCGTGGAGGGACATCGCCGCCGCGACGGAGACGTTGAAGCTCTGCGTGAAGCCGTGCATCGGGATCCGAAAGCGGCCGTCACAGGCGGCTGCCAGCTCGAGGCCGACGCCGGCGTGCTCATTGCCGAAGACCAGCGCGATCTTCCCCTCGTCCGGCAGCTCGTCGAGTGGAACGGCGTCGTCCGCGAGCAGGCTCGCATGGACTCGGAAGCCTTCCTGCCGGAGCGCCCGGAGGCACGTCGGCGCGTCGGCGTGGTGGTGGACGTCGAGCCACTTGTCTGCGCCCTGGGTGACCGCCGCGGCGGGCCGGAAGCCGCTCGGCCCCCGGATGACGTGCACGTCCTGCAGGCCAAGGCCTTCCGCGGTCCGGAGCACCGCGGCGAGGTTGTGCGGATCGTGGACCCCGTCGAGCACGAGCGTGACCGACCGCAGCCGTTCGGCGACGACGCGGTCGACGCGCTCGGCCCTCCGGTCGAGGAGCAGCCCGCGCGGCGGCACGCGCACCTAGCGCCCCTCCCTGGCGAAGAGGAGCGCAGCGGCTCGATCGAGGACCGCCTCCAGCCCCTCCCCGGTCGCGGCCGAGACAGGGAGTGCCTCGACGCCCCGCCGCTTCAGCGCGCGCCGTAGCTTCTCGAAACGCGCGCGCGCCTCGGGCAGGTCCACCTTGTTGCCCGCGACGATCTGCGGCTTCTTCGGAAGATCGGGCGAATAGAGCGCGAGCTCGCGGTCGATCGCGTCGAGGTCGCCGAGCGGCGTCCGCCCGGGTTCGTCCGCCGAGCAGTCGACGAGGTGGACGAGCAGACGGCAGCGCTCGACGTGGCGAAGGAACTCGTGTCCAAGGCCCGCCCCCGCGTGCGCGCCCTCGATAAGCCCCGGCAGGTCCGCGACGACGAACGACCGCCCGTCCTTGTAGGCGACCACGCCCAGGCTGGGCACGAGCGTCGTGAAGGGATAATCGGCGACTTTGGGCCGCGCGCGGCTGACATGGCTCACGAACGTCGACTTGCCCGCGTTCGGAAGCCCCACCAGTCCGACGTCCGCGAGCAGCTTGAGCTCCAGTTTGAGGTGCCGTTCCTCCCCCGGCTCGCCTGGCTCCGCGAAGCGCGGCGCCTGGCGGGTCGAGTTCGCGAAGTTCATGTTGCCGAGTCCGCCCTTGCCGCCGCGCGCAACGACGACCTCCTGGTCCGGGGTCGAGAGGTCGAAGAGGGTCTCGCCGGATGCCTCGTCCACGACGACGGTGCCCACCGGCACCCGGAGCAGGAGCGGATCGGCCGACCGGCCATTGCAGTCGTTCCCCATCCCCGGCTGCCCGTTGCGGGCGAAGTGGCGGGGCCGGAACTGGAAGTCGAGCAGCGTGGTCAGGTGCGGGTCGACCTGGAAGCGCACGTCGCCGCCCCGTCCGCCGTCGCCACCGGAAGGGCCGCCGCGCGGGGCGAATTTCTCCCGCCGGAAGGCGACGCAGCCCTTGCCGCCGTCGCCCGCCTTGACGTGGATTCTGGCTTCGTCGACGAACTTCACGCGTTCGGCCGCGGTTCGGCCGCCTCGCGACCAGCTGCGCTATTCGACCGGGTAGACCGAGACCTTCTTGCGGTCGCGCCCCATCCGTTCGTACTTGACCTGCCCGTCAACGCGGGCGAACAGCGTGAAGTCCTTGCCGAGGCCTACGTTCGTGCCGGGATGGATCTTCGTCCCCACCTGCCGGACGAGGATGCTGCCCGCCGGAACCGTCTCGCCGCCGTAGACCTTCACGCCACGCCGCTGCCCCGGCGAGTCGCGCCCATTGCGGCTGCTTCCCTGGCCTTTTTTGTGAGCCATGTGATGCCCTCGCTAGCCCTGAACGATCGAGGTGATCTTCAGCTCGGTGAAGGGTTGACGGTGGCCCTTCTTGTAGGTGTAGCCCTCTTTGCGCTTGTGGTAGTGGACGAGCTTCGGGTGGCGGCCCTGGAAGACGATCTCCGCCTCCACCTTGGCGCCCGGAACCGTCGGCTGGCCCACTTTCGCGGCCTCGGTTCCGCCGATCATCAGGACGTCGAGCTGGACCTTCGAGCCCGCCTCGCCGTCGAGCTTCTCCACCCGCAGCACGTCCCCCTCGCCCACGCGGTACTGCTTGCCCCCGGTCTTGACCACGGCGTACATCGCAACGCTCCTCGAACTGCGGCGCAAAGTCCGCGCCGCGAAAAGGGGCGTCGAATACCACCCCGAGCCTCCCAAGTCAAACAGACCCCGAGGTCGCGCGGAACGTCGCCCCCGTGAATCGCCGCCGCCGTGCGCGGCCGCGAGGGGTGGGATAGAGTGCGGCTCCCATGTGCGGCATCGCGGGCTACTTCGGTTCGGAGACCTCCGGCCTCGACGCCGCGCTCGCCGCGCTGCGCCACCGCGGGCCCGACGATCGGGGGCTGTGGGAAGGAACGCTCGCGGGCCAGCGCGCCGGCCTCGCGCACGCGCGGCTCGCAATCCTCGACCTCAGCCCGGTGGGCCGGCAGCCGATGGCGAGCGCCGACGGGCGGCTGCGCATCGTCTTCAACGGCGAGATCTACAACTACCGTGCGATGCGGGCCGAGTTGCATCGACTTGGGCACGCCTTCGCGAGCCAAACCGACACCGAGGTCGTCCTCGCCGGCTATCGACAGTGGGGCGACGGCGTGCTGGACCGCTTGCGCGGGATGTTCGCCTTGGCGATCTTCGACGAGGGGCGGGGGCGCGTCCTGATCGCCCGCGATCGCCTCGGCATCAAGCCGCTCTACTACCAGCCACTCCCCGGCGGCGTGCGATTCGCCTCCGAGCCGAAGGGCCTGCTGGCCATGCTGCCCGAGCGGCCCGGGGTCGACCTCCACGCGCTCCGGGACTACCTGACCTACCTCTACGTTCCATACCCGCGCTCCATCTTCCAGGGCCTGCGGCAGCTCGCGCCCGGCCATTCGCTCGTCGTCGAGGGAGGGCGGTCGAGGCTCGCCCGCTGGTGGCGCCTGCCGCCCGCCGGTCCGCCGCGCCCGCGCGCGGAGCTCGTCTTCGAGGTGCGGCGCAGGCTCGAGGAGGTCGTCGAGCTTCACCTCGTCTCGGACGTTCCGGTGGGAGCGTTCCTTTCGGGAGGGCTCGACTCGACCACGCTCGTCGCACTGGCCGCACGGCGGGGGGGGCGGCCGATTGAGACGTTCTGCATGACGTTCGAGCCGGACGCCGGCCTCTACGACGAGCGTGTGTACGCCCGCGCCGTAGCCGAGCGGTACGGGACGGTCCACACCGAAATCCCGGTGCGCCCCGACCTCGCCGAGTTGTTGCCCCGCGCCATCCGCCACTTTGACGAGCCGTTCGGAAATCCGACCGCGCTGCTCGTCGATCTTCTCTCCGAGAAGACCCGCGAGCACGTGACCGTGGCCCTGGCCGGCGACGGCGGCGACGAGCTGTTCCTGGGCTACCCGCGCTACCAGGGCGCGGCGCTCTCGGAGGCGTGGCGTCGATTGCCCCGGAGGCTCCGGGCCCTGGCGGCCGTCGGCATCGCGCCCCGGATTCCCGAGTCGACCCGCGGTCGGCACTCTCTCCGCCGCGCCCGCGAGTTCCTCTCCGGGAGCCTGATGCCGCCCGACGAGATGTACGCGGGTTGGGTGACGTATTTCGCCGAGGCCGAGCAGCGTGTCCTTCTGACCCCGGATTTGCTCGCGGCAACCGAGGGCCGGCGTCCGTTCGAGCACCTCGAGGAGCAACTCGAGCCCGGCGAGCGGCGAGGCCTCGTCGACCGCTGCCAGGCCGTCGATCTCGGGAGCTTCTTGCCGGGCAACCTCCTGACCTACTCGGACCGGATGAGCATGGCCCACGGTCTGGAGATCCGCGTGCCGTTTTGCGATCACGTCCTCGTCGAGTTGCTCGCGTCCGTCCCGGCCGAGCAGAAGATGCCCCGCCTGAGAACGAAGGCGCTCCTGCGGGAGGCCGTTGCCGATCTCCTTCCGGCCGCCGTCCAGCGAAGGCGAAAGCTCGGCTTCAACCCGCCGGCCGGAATCTGGCTCAACGGGCCGCTCCGGCCGATGGTCGAGGATCTGCTCGCCCCCCGAAGGTTGCGCGAACAGGGTTGGCTCGACCCCGTCGCCGTTCAGACGCTCCTCGAGGAGCACCGCACGGGAAAGCGCGACCGCACCTGGCACCTCTGGTCCCTGCTCGCCCTCGAGGTCTGGGCCGACGTCTATCGGAGCGGAACCGCCCCGGTGCCGCGCCCAAGCCGAGAGGTGGAGGCCCTCACCGATCGAGCGCCCGCGTGAAGGTCGTTCAAGTCGTTCCCGCCGTCTTCGACGAGGCGAGCGGCCCAAGCTATTCGGTGCCCCGCCTTTCCCGTGCGCTCGTCCAGGCTGGACTCGAAGTCGTGGTGCACACGGTCGCGTTGGGGCCGACTCCCGCGAGCCTTTCGGACCTCGCCCTGTACGCCCATCCTTGCCGGCGCGGGCGCCTCGCGCGCCGGCTGGCGCAGTCGCCGGCGCTCCGCGACGCGTTGAGGGTCGAGGCACGCACCGCTCGACTGATGCACAACCACAGCCTTTGGGTAATGCCCAACGTCTACCCGGGGACGGCGGTGCGGGGAACGTCCTGCCGGCTCGTCACCTCCCCGCGGGGCGTGTTCGACCCCTACATTCGCGGGCGCGCGAGGTTCAGAAAGCGCGTCCTCTGGTGGCTCGGTCAGCGCCACACCGTCGAACGGACGGACTGTTTCCATGCCACCGCCGAAAGCGAACTTCACTCGATCCGAGATGCGGGCTTCCGCGCCCCCGTCGCCGTTGTCCCGAACGGCATCGACATCCCGCCTCCTCGTCCAGGGAATGCTCCCGCCGGCCGGCGTCGCCTGCTCTTCCTGGGGCGCCTGCACCCGAAAAAGGGCGTCGACGAGTTGCTGCGTGCGTGGGGCGCCGTCGCGTCCCGCTTCTTCGACTGGGAGTTGCACGTCGCCGGACCGGACGAGCGGGGCTACGGTGGGCAGATGCGGCGCTTGGCGAAGGACCTGCGTCTGGCGCGAGTGACATTCGACGGCCCGGTCTATCGGGACGAAAAACTCCGGCTCCTTTGGTCGGCGAGCCTTTTCGTCCTTCCAACTCACGGCGAAAACTTCGGCATCGCTGTTGCGGAGTCCCTCGCTGCCGGTGTCCCAGCCATCGTTACCCGGGGGGCCCCCTGGGACGGGCTTCTCCGCGAGCGCTGCGGCGACTGGATCGATCACGGTCTCGACCCCCTCGTCGCTTCGCTCGAGCGCGCGATGGCGACGCCCGATGACGAGCTGCGCGCCATGGGCGCTCGGGGTCGAGCTTGGATGGAGCGCGATTTCTCTTGGCCTGGAATCGGGCGGCGAATGGCCGCGGTCTACCGCTGGCTCGTCGAAGGCGGCGCGCCGCCCCCAACCGTGCGGCCGTCAGCGTGACTCGCGCGCCCTCGTGGCCAGCAAATGCGAGGGGTCGAGCCAGCGCAATCGAGACAGGCCACATGCACGAAGATGTTCGACGATGCGCGCGGGAGCGTCACGATGACCGCGCCGTTCCAGAACCGTGAAATGGACTTCGACGAGAGCGGCCCGGCACGCCCGACTCGCGAGGGACGAGCGGAGTCCATCGATGACCTCTTCTTCGGCTCCCTCGACGTCGATCTTGATGGCGGTCGGCGGTGGCAGTCCTTCGGCGACCAGGGCGTCGCCAGGCACGACATCCACCTTGCGAACGCCCGCCGCGGGATCGGCGCCGTCTCCCTCGAACAGGCTGTGGTTGCCGGCGCTAAAATGGCCGGCGAGCTTGAGGGTCAACTTGGAGCGCTCCCGTCCGAGTGCCATCGGCACTACCTGGACGTTGGAGCACCTGCTGGCCGCGACGTTCTTCCTGAGGCGCTCGAGCGAGCGCTCCTCGGGTTCGAACGCGACGACTTTGCCGGCAGGTCCAACCCTGGAGGCGAGCAGGAGCGCGTAGAGGCCCAGGCTCGACCCGACGTCCCAGTAAACGTCTCCGGGGGAGAGGTTGGTCGCAAGCGCCCGAATCAGCCGGGCGTCCTCGCGGTACGAGAGCAGCCGAGCATACTCGAACCGGTCGCCCACGACAAACTGTGCCGAGCAACCGTCCAATTCGGCGTTCAGCATCGTCGGCCGGCGAACGTCGTAGCCGAACTGCCTCACGGCACCGCGGACGCGTCCCGGAACGCCGACCAGCTTCGTCACGCCCAGGGACCGAGCCGCCGAGCGCACGCGATTCAGGTAGGGTGAATCCCACATGTCAGTGCGTCCTTTCGGGCGTGTCGCCCCACGGTGACTTGACGCGCTGGTATATACTCCGGGGCGCGCGAGGACGTCACCCTGCCGTGAAATTCAACCAGACCTTGGTGCAAGCGGGGGGCCGCTCCAATTCACGCGCCCCGGTCTCGATCCTCGTCCCGACCTTGAACGAGGAGAAGAACCTCCCGACCTGCCTGGCGTCCTGTATCTGGGCGGAGCAGGTCGTCGTGCTCGACAGCTTCAGCGGAGACCGCACCGAAGAGATTGCGCGCTCCCATGGCGCCGAGTTCGTCCAACACCAGTTCGAGAACTACTCGGCCCAGAAGAACTGGGCCCTCGACAACGTTCGGTGGCGGAACCCCTGGATCTTCGTCCTGGACGCGGACGAGCGTTTCACGCCCGAACTGATCGAGGAGATCCGACGCGTCGTCGCAGCGCCCGAGGCAAGCGACGGGTACTACGTGAACCGGCGCTTCATCTTCCTCGGCAAATGGATCAAGCACTGTGGCTGGTACCCGAACTGGAACCTCCGGCTTTTCAAGCGGGGTCGGGCGCGCTACGACGGTCGCGTCGTCCACGAGCACATGGTCGTCGACGGCTCCGTCGCCTATCTTGAGCACGACATTGTCCACGAAGACCTCAAAGGATTGCAGGCGTTTCTCGAGCGCCACAACCGCTACTCCTCGCTCGAAGCCGCCACGCGGTTGAACCCACAGCGAGACCGCCCGACGCTCGCCCAACTCCGGCACCCGATCTACCTCAAGCGCTTCCTGCGCCAGTGGGTCTGGCCCCACTTGCCTGCGAAGCCCGCGGTCGTCTTCGCGTACATGTACGGCTTGCGGGGCGGCTTTCTGGATGGCTGGGCAGGGGCGGTCTTTAGTTTGCTCCAGGCCCAGCAGGAGTTGCACGTGCAGCTGAAGATGGCGGAACTGCGCTCGGTACAGGGCCGCAAGTGATGCCGCAGACCACCCGCCTCGTCTTCGGCCTCGGCTCGCTGCACCACCTTTTCTCGCCCCGTGCCCGCTTCGGCTTGATCGCCGCCGCCGCTGAGGCCGGTCTCACGCGGTTCGACGTCGCTCCGGCGTACGGGAATGGCTTGGCCGAGCACGAGTTGGGCCGGGCCCTTCGCGTGCTGCGGCTTCGCACGTTCGCCGTCCACACCAAGGTGGGCATCCCCGTCGCAATTTATCCGCGCGTTGCCGCCACCTACGCGTTCCCGGCCGTACGGCTTCTCGACGTCGCGCGCGGCGGCCTCCGCTCCGGCTTTGCGCGTCGCACTTTCGATCCCGACGCGCTGCGCGAAAGCCTGCATGGCTCGCTCCGTCGCCTCGGCCTCGATCGGGTACAGCGCTTCTTCCTCCACGAGCCGATCCGTCCGTTCGAGACGGGCGAGTACGGCGCCGTCGTCGAGACGATGGAGCGGCTGATCCGGGATGGCAAGATCGTGGAGTGGGGCATCGCCGGGCCGCAGCGAAAGTACCGTGGGCCAGCGCTGCTTGGGATTCCCGTCGTTCAGCAACCGCTCGACGAATGGCTCGCCCTGCCGCCGAGAGAGCGCTCGCCGGGGGCAACCCTCTATGGCTTGAACAGAGCCTGGCGGGCGGGCGGCGCTGGCGAGTCGTTCCCGAGATACGTCCGGATTCTCGCCGAGGCCAACCCGGCTGTTCAGTTCCTCGTTTCGACGAACGATCGGGCTCGCGTGGCGCCTCTCGCGGGGGCCGTCCCATGAGCGAACCCTTCGATCTCGTCGTCCTCGGCGGTGGCATCGTTGGAGTCTGGACGGCGCTGCGGGCGCACGCACGCGGCTTGCGGGTGGCGGTCGTCGAAATCGGCCCCCGAGCGCTCTCCGAGCAGCGGGCGGCGCAGCCGCCGCTCCGCTTCCGCCATCGGGAGAACTTCGGGGCAACCCGCGCGCGCAACCAGGTCCTCACGGGCAATTCCGCCTTCTGGGGCGGCGCGCTGGTTCGGAATCCGGCGTCCGAGTTGGCCGGCGTGCTCGGCGACGAGGCGTCCAGCCCAATGGTCGCGCGGATCGAGGGGCGGTATCCCGAGGTTGAGCGACAACTCGGGATCGAAGCCCCTGGGACCACCCCTAGGGTCGAGGAACTGGACCGCGTGGAAGCCGCGGTGCTGCCGGGCCGGCGCCGCGGGCTCTGGTCGGCCTATGCACAGCGCGGCGAAGCGCGCGACGAACGGCTC
Organism: Pseudomonadota bacterium; assembly: GCA_027451705.1. Lineage (GTDB taxonomy): Bacteria > Myxococcota > Myxococcia > Myxococcales > JAKAPL01 > JAKAPL01. Next base: position 5,171 of record DAIDIT010000200.1, on the reverse strand, counting down.
GCCGACTTCCCCGAGAGCCGGATCGTCGGCCTCGCGGCCTCCGGTGGTCGCGTCGAGTCGGTGACAGTCGAGGGCCCGGGGGGGCGCGCCGAGATCTCCGGCCGCCGGTTTCTCCTCTCGATGGGGGCAGTCGACAGCAACTTGTTCGCCCAGCGATTCGTCGCGGCGCATCTTCCCGAAGGGGTTCGAGTCGAGATCGGTCGCCGCCTGCACGACCATTGGTCTCTGCCCATCGCGAAAGTTCGCTGGCGCAACGGGACGGTCCTGTCCGACCTCTTCCCTCCGAAGTTTGCGCGCGGCGGCATCGTCGGGCGTCGCCTCGCCTTCGCCCAGGGCTTCTTCCATTTCGTCGCGGACTTCGACGCGCTGCCCCCGTTCGATCGCGTCAAGTCTTTCCTGTCCGCCCGGCAGCGCAGCGAGTCAGTCTTCACGCTCGCGGGCAAGGCTATTGCCTGTTTCGGCCGGCCCGTCCTGATGGCGAGCGCCGGTTTCCACTACCTTCGCCGTCGCGAACTGCGGGTGCCCGACGGGGCGGAAATCTCCCTCGTGCTGGATTTCGAGTCGGACGCGGCACCGGAGAACGCGATCGCCTGGGAGGGAGACGGCGCGGTCCTGGACTGGGATGTGCGTCCTGGCGACGCGGCCCGTTTCGTCAGCGCGCTATCGGTCCACGGGCCGGGTCTGCGGGCAACGCTGAACCGTGAAGGACTGGATTTCGAGTGGCTCGTTCCCGAAAATGCGGTCGGAGCGGAATCCTACCTTCGCGCCCACGCCGTCGATGCCTACCACCTCGGAGGCGGTCTACAGGCCAGGGCAGGGGAGGGACCGGGTGGAACGGTTGCGGGCGGTGCCATCCGTGGACTCGAGAACGTCCAGGTATGCGGGACGGCCGCCTTCGCGCGCCCAGGACCCGCGAATCCCGTGCTCACCTTGCTCGCCATGGCCGAAGACTGGCTCGGGCGCGTCTCGGCGGGCTGAGGGGGCCGGCACGGCTCCTGCGACGTGGTATACGTTCGCTTCTGTGGTCCAACCCGTCCAACTCAAACGCGAAGTTCGGAACTACTGGGACGCCGAACCGTGTGGATCGCGTGGTTCGGCGCTGGAAGAGGATTCCTTTTTTCCTGAGACCGAGGCTCGGCGCTACCGTCTCGACGGGTCGCTCATCTTCGGCTTCGCCGAATTCCCGCGCTGGCGCGGCCGCCGGGTTCTCGAGATCGGCGTCGGCACCGGAACGGACTTCCTCCAGTGGGCTCGGTCTGGGGCGAATGCCGTGGGAGTGGACCTCACCCGGCGGGGCATCGAGCTCACGCGGGCTCGGCTCGCGCGGGAGGGGCTCGCGCGCCCCCTGTGCTCCGGCGACGCCGAGAATCTCCCATTCCCCGGTGCCACCTTCGATCTCGTCTACTCTTGGGGCGTCTTGCACCACACGCCCGATACGAAGCGGGCCATCCAGGAGGTTCGCCGGATCCTCGTCCCGGGCGGAGAGGCTCGCATCATGCTCTACCACCGGCGCTCGTGGGTCGCCTTCCAGGCCTGGCTGCGTTACGGCGTGCTGGCCGGCAGACCCATGGATCCGCTGAATGGGATCCTGGCCGAGCACGTCGAGAGCCCTGGGACCAAGGCCTACACCGTTGCGGAGGCACGGAGCCTGTTCGCAGGCTTTTCGAGCGTGGAAGTCGTTCCTCGGCTGACGCCCTACGACACGCTCGACTACCAGCCACGGGTGGTCCACGGTGAGGGCTTGCGGCGGGCGGCGCAGCGCTTGGTGCCCCGAGGTCTCATTCGTGCGCTCGGAGATGGCTTCGGCTGGAATTTGCTCATCCGCGCGCGCGGATGAACGCCTTTCGGTCGGGCGAGCATCCAGATCGTTTTCGAACGCAGCCTGATCGCGTTGGCAACCTGCCCAATCGCCCGTCGCCTTGGAACAGTCCGAGGTCGCGTTGGAACGCTCGCCTCGTGTGCGCGCGTGCGTTCGATCGGGCCCTTGAGAACTTACCTCGTTTGTTCGCGAGCAACGTGTCGGCCTTGCAAAGCGCGCCCGCGGCCTCGAATCGTGGCTCTTCCTGCGAGAGGTCGCGCCTCTCGCGCTCGAATCGGGCCCGTCTCGGAGAGGCGAGGACCGCTCTCCAGGCCGATCGGCCAACGTTCCAATTGGAAAGCACCGCTCGGCCATCGGGAGCGCGGGCATTGGAAGGAATTGCCGCCTCTCCGACGAGTACCGTGGCCTCTTCGAGAAGAACACGGGACACTCCAAGCCTGCGGGGGGCTACGGTTGGAACAGGGAGGTGTCCGCGAGGAGCTGGCAGTGCGTGAGATCCAGTGGAATGCGGCGCATCGCTGGAAGACGGGGGCGTTTCCAGCCTGGGGGGTGACACGACCAGCCGAGAGGAGGCCTCTTCATGTGGGACGTGGCCGATGTTCAGACCGCTCGGTTCGACGCGCTGTCGTGGCTGCCCGCGTTCGGCCCGCGCCACCTCGCGGTTCTCCTCGAATGCCGGCGTGTCGAGCCGGCACAGAGGTGCACGCGTGTAGGGACGCTTCGCCTGTTATAAGACCACACGACCATGTGCGGGATCCTCGGCCACGTCGCGGAAGACCCCGGAGCTGTCGCGGCCTGGTCCGTGGACGCTGCGGTGGCGGCGCTTCGCCACCGCGGGCCAGACGGCCACGGCAGCTTCGAAGACCGCGGCGGCGGTGCGGCGTGCCGGCTCGTCCACACGCGGCTCGCGATCATCGACCTGGGCGACGGCGGCCGCCAGCCGATGTGCTCGCCGGACGGCCGCTTCGCACTCGTGTTCAACGGCGAGATCTACAACTACCGCGAGCTGCGCGACGAGCTGCGCGGCCTCGGCGAAACGTTCACCTCCGAGAGCGACACGGAGGTTCTCCTTCAGGCGTTCTCCCGCTGGGGCGAGGGCTGCGTCGAGCGACTGCGAGGCATGTTTGCCTTCGCAATCTGGGATCGCCGCGAGCGGACGCTGACCCTCGCCCGGGACCGAACCGGCATCAAACCGCTCTGTCTTTGCCGCCGCCCCGGAGGTGGGCTGGCCTTCGCGTCGGAGGTCCGAGCGCTGCTCGCGACCGGCCTCGCGCCGCGGACCCTCTCGCGCCGCGGTCTCGAGGCGTTCCTCGCCTTCGGCTCGGTCTGGGGCCGGCAGACGCTCGTCGAGGGCGTGGAGGTGCTGCCGCCCGCCACGATCGCGGTCTGGCGCGCCGGTGTGCTGACCGAGCGACGGTACTGGTCCCTTCCGGCCCCAAGCGGCGCGCGAGGCGGCACCCTCGACGAGGCCATCGAGGCGCTCCGGCCGCTCCTGCGCGAATCGGTGCGCCTCCAACTCCGGAGCGACGTCAAGGTCGGCATCTTTCTCAGCGCCGGACTGGATTCCTCGAGTCTCGCCGCGCTCGCCCGACAAGAGCTCGCGCAGCCGCCGATGACCCTGACGGTCGCCTTCGACGACCCTCGCAACGAAGGCGACGAGGCCGCCCGCATCGCGCGCCACCTCGGTACAGAGCACCGCGAGGTCCACCTCTCGCTCGACGAGGCGTTGCGCAGCGTTCCCGCCGCCGTTGCCGCGATGGACCAGCCGTCGGTCGACGGCGTCAACACCTGGTTCGTCTCGCGCGCCGCCCTACAGGCCGGGCTGAAGGTCGCGCTCTCGGGGCTCGGCGGCGACGAGTTGTTCGCGGGCTACGCGAGCTTCCGCCACTTCGCGCACCTCTTGCGCGCGGGCCGCCTGCTCGGCCCCGCGGGGCGGGCTGCGGCGGCTGCCGCGCGGCTCGATGCCTTCGGGCCCATGCCGAACGCCCTGCGCAAGGCCCTCTGGATGGCCGAGGCCCGTGGCGAACCCGCGCGCGCCTATGCGGTCTTGCGCGCGCTTTTCACGCCCGAGCAGGCCGCGCGCCTCTTGCCGGGCCACCCGGGCCTTTCGCCGTTCGTCGAGGATGCCGCCGTGCCCGGCGATCCGGTCAACGCGCTCTCGCGTTTCGAGATCGCAAACTACCTGCGCGACACGCTTCTGCGCGACTCTGACGCGATGAGCATGGCCCACGGCCTCGAGGTCCGCCCGCCTTTCCTCGATGACCGGCTGATCGAGCAACTCGACCTCGTCCCCGGCGCCCTCAAGATCGCGGGCGCCCGCAACAAGCCGCTGCTCGCCGGTGCGGTCGGGGCCCATCTGCCGCCCGAGTCGCTCGCCCGGAAGAAGACCGGCTTCGAGCTTCCGTTCGACGCCTGGCTCGCCGGACCGCTCGCGGGCTGGATCGCCGAGGGCCACGTCGCCGCGAGCCGCCTCGGTCTCGCGCTGGGCGGGCTCCACGCGCTCGCCGCGGCCCGCCGCCGCGGCCCGCGCTACGTGCAGTGGCACCGCTGGTTCGCGCCCGCCGTCCTCGGACACTGGGCTACGACCCAGAAGATGGGCCTGTGAACCATGCGCGCCGCGTCGCTATGCGGCGCGGACGGAGTGGCGGGCGACGTAGTCGAGGATGGCGTCGCGGTCGCGGGCGGCGAGGTCGAGGAAGCGGACGCCGAGGCCGGGCTTGCGCATCGGACCGCCCCGGACGGTCCGGACGACCTCGCCGAGGACCGTGAAGGCCGCGCCGGCGGGCAGCGTCACTCGCAGCGTGAGGCGGGTTCCTTCGGGGATGGGCGCCGTCGTCTCGAGGAAGAGGCCGCCGCCGCCGATCTCGTGGCCCCGGGCGACGTGGGCCTTGTCCCACTCGTAGAAGCGGACCTCGACACCGAACGGGGCGCGAGGGTACTCGCGCGCTGGCTGGGGCTGGCCTTCGGTCCTCGTTCGGCTGGGCATGCTCGCTCTCCTTGCCTGCGGCTCGCGTCCAGATTGCAGCGCCCGTGCCACCGCGGTGGTGACGTTTCGCATCCACCGACGGCGGCGCAACCCGCGGTATTCAATCGGCGTGCGGTTGCCCGCTGGCCCGCACGGCGGTTGCCGCTCGGCCCGGAAGTGTGTCATGTCTGTCATACCTCCCGTGGAAATGCCAGAGCGACCGCGCCTCGCGGAGACCGCGCTCGAGGTCGCGCTGTTCTTCTGCCCGCTTGCGCTCGGGACGATCCAGCGCTGGTCGGTCGGCACAGCGGCGGCCCTCGCGCTCGGCGCGGTCCTGCTCGTCCGCTTCCGGCCCTGGCGGCAACCCCTGCCGCTGCCGCCGCTCGC
>DAIDIT010000199.1 GCA_027451705.1 Pseudomonadota bacterium | reverse complement strand
TGCCGCCCCGCCCGCTCCGCGTCGCCCGCCGCCAGGGACAACCGCGCGGCCATCGCCAGCTCGTCCGCGGCGCGCCGCTTGTCGCCCGTCAAGAGGTAGAGGTCCTTGGCCTTCTCGTGCGCGGTGAGGTTGTCGGGCGCGGCCGCCAGGATCTTCTTGAGGTGCTCGACCGCTTTCGCGTGGAGGCCGTACTTGAGGTACACCTCCATTTCGGTGAGGAGCCGCGGCACCGCCTCGGGGCCGGGCGCGGCGGGTGCGGACGAGACGACCGTGGTGCTCGGGCTCGCCCGGACGGGGGCGCGCTGCGCGGCCGGGGGCGGCGCCGCCGCGGGCCTCAGCGCGCTCACGGAGGTCCTCGGCTCGCCGAAGAACGTCTGGGCGTCGGCGTCGTCGGGCGCGAGGGCGCGGATCTCCTTCCAGACCGCCCGCTCGTCGTCGACGCGGTCCGCCTCGGAGTGGATCTTCGCGAGCTCCTTGTAGACCGAGACCGTCTTCGCCGTCTGCCCGAGGTCCTTGAACGCGCGGGCGAGCAGGGTCAGGGTGTCCACGTCCCTCGGGTCGGCCCTGAAGCAGATCTGGAGCTTCGCGAGGGCGCGCTTGGTGTCGCCCCGGGCGAGGTAGACGTTCGCGAGCTCCCGGCTGAGCGACATGTTCTGCGGGTCGAGGAAGGCCAGCCGCTCCGCGACCTTGACGTACTCGTCGGACCGGTTGTTCTGCTTGAGCGTCGTGGCGACGCGGTTGAACTCCGCGATCGCCTGTTCGTTCTGCCCCTCGCGCGAGTAGGACTCGGCGAGCCGGATCCGGTTGGCGATGTTGTCGGGGTCCAGCTCGGTCAGCTTCTTGAGGATGCCGAGCGAGGCCTGGATGTCGCCCTGCTGTTCGTAGGCCGTCGCGAGGATCTGGTACTGCTGCAGCGCGTCGCTCATCAGCCCGAGCTGCTGGTAGAGCTCCGCGAGCTTGAAGTTCGTCGCGAGCAGCCCCGGGTTGAGCTTGAGGACCTGCTTGTAGACCGCCGCCGCCTTCAGGAAGAAGCCGTCGTTCGAGTAGGACTCCGCGACCTTGATGAAGGTCTGCGCCGCCTGTCCGCTGTCCCCCCGCTTCTGGTGCAGCTCGCCGATCTTCTGGAGGATTCGAATGTCCTTCGGATCCTCTTCGACGATCTTCTGGTATTCCTTGATGGCTTTGTCGAACTGACCCTTCTGGACGTACTTGGTCGCGGCCTGAATGAGCTTGTTCTTGTCCATCGGCCGGTCGCCGGGCGGGGACGGAAACCGCGTACCTCGGACGGCCGCCGCTGAATCACGGGAGCGGGCCGCCGAGGGCGGCGACCGCTGCCCCGGCCCAACACTAGGTGCCATGAGAAGTTACCCGACCCCGGCACAGGGCGTCAAGAAACGCCCCCCCTCGTTCCAATCCGTCGCGACCGGTACGGCCGCGTCGGCCCCCGGTGCGCGCCCGTCGCGGAGTGCCGCCCACGCTCCGGCGCACTGCGCGCGCGGAGAGTGGGCGAGCCCCGCGACGGGCGCGCGCAGGGCCCGCGGCGCGCAGGCACGCGGCCTGTACGCGGGAGCACGTCCCCTCTACCTGCTCGCAATGACCCTTCGTCCGCCCACGCGCACCTCGCCGGCGGGCGAAAGCCCACGGCGTTCGATTGCAACGAGCGGGGGCGAGGCGGCGGCCCGCGGGGCGGAGGCGACTCCGCGGCGGCTCACACCGCCGGGGGAATTTCGCCCGCGAGGAGTTGCTCCACGAGGCGCGTGTCGTAGCGGCCCTGCTTGAACGGCTCGGACCCGATGACCGAGCGCTGGAAGGGCACGTTCGTCCGGATGCCCTCGACGACGAACTCGCCGAGCGCGCGCCGCATCCGCGCGAGGGCGAGCTCGCGCGTCTCCGCGTGAACGATGAGCTTCGCGAGCAGCGAATCGTAGTGCGGCTGGACCACATACTGCTCGTAGACACCCGAGTCGACCCGGACGCCGAAGCCGCCGGGGACGTGGTAGCCCGTGATCCGCCCCGGCGAGGGGGCGAACGTCACCGGGTCCTCGGCGTTGATGCGGCACTCGATCGCGTGGCCCTCGAGCCGGACCTCCCGCTGCGCCATCGGCATCCGCGCGCCGGCCGCCAGCTCGATCTGGAGCCGGACGAGGTCGATGCCGGTCACGGCCTCGGTGACCGGGTGCTCGACCTGGATCCGGGTATTCATCTCCATGAAGTAGAAGTCGCCGCGCTCGTCGAGGAGGAACTCGAGCGTCCCCACCGTCGCGTAGCCCGTCCCCCGCAGCGCCTCGACCGCGACCTTGCCCATCTTCGCGCGGGTGGCGGCGTCGAGCGCCGGCGAGGGGCTCTCCTCGATCAGCTTCTGGTGTCGCCGCTGCACCGAGCACTCGCGCTCGCCGAGGTGGACGACGGTGCCCGTCTGGTCGGCGGCGATCTGGATCTCGATGTGCCGCGGCCGCTCGACGTAGCGCTCGACGAACATGTCGGGGCTGCCGAACGAGGCCGCGGCCTCGGCCTGCGCGGTCCGGAAGGCCTGCCGCAGCGCCCCGGCCTCGCGCACGATCTTCATCCCGCGCCCGCCGCCGCCCGCCGCGGCCTTGAGGATCACCGGGAAGCCGATCTCGGTGGCGATCCGCTCGAGACGGTCCTCGTCCGCGACGACGCCGTCGCTCCCCGGCAAGAGAGGCACGCCGGCCTTCGTCATCGCCTCCCGCGCCCGGACCTTGTTGCCCATCAGCCGGATGGCCTCGGGGCTCGGCCCGATGAAGTGGATGTTGCAGTTGCGGCACACCTCGGCGAACTCGGCGTTCTCGGAGAGGAAGCCGTAGCCGGGGTGGATCGCGTCCGCGCCCGTGACCTCCGCGGCCGAGAGGATCGCGGGGATGTTCAGGTAGCTCTGCTTCGCGGCCGGCGGTCCGATGCAGATCGCCTCGTCGGCGAAGCGGACGTGCAGCGCCTGGGAGTCGGCGGTCGAATGGACGGCGACCGTGGCGATGCCCATCTCGCGGCACGCGCGGATGACCCGGAGCGCGATCTCACCCCGGTTCGCGATGAGGACCTTGCCGAACAAGACCGTTGGGCTACGCCGGCTCCAGCCGGAAGAGCGGCTCGCCGAACTCGACGGACTGGCCGTTCTGGACGAGGATTTCGACGACGCGGCCGGGCACCTCGGCCTCGATCTCGTTCATGAGCTTCATGGCCTCGACGATGCACAGGACCTGTCCCTTGCGCACGGCCTGGCCGACCTCGACGAACGCCGGCGCCTCCGGAGAGGCCGCCCGGTAGAACGTGCCCACGAACGGCGAGGTGACGGTGAGCTGCTTGTTCTCCGCCGTCGCCGCCGCGGGCGCGGACGCCGGGCCGGGCGCCGGCGCGGCATGGGCGTGCACGACCGGCGCGGCGACGTGCGCCACCCCGCGCTGGATCCGCAGGCTCTCCTCGCCGTTCTTCCAGTCCAGCGAGGTGATGTCCGTCCCCTGGAGGAGGGCGACGACGCTCTTGAGCTTTTCGATGTCCATCGCGCGCGCCCTCCTAGCCGACGCGGGTGATGTAGGCGCCCGTCCGGGTGTCGATCCGCAGCACGTCGCCCTCGTTGATGAAGAGGGGGACGTTGACGACGTAGCCGGACTCCAGCGTCGCCGGCTTCGTCGCTCCCGAGACCGTGTCGCCGCGGATGCCCGGGTCGCACTTCGAGACGGCGAGATCGACCGCGTTGGGCAGGCTCACCCCGATCGCCCGCCCCTTGTAGAAGACGATCGAGGCGTTGATGTTGGCCTTGAGGAAGTTGCGGCTCTCGCCGAGCGCCTCCCCGGTCACGAACGTCTGCTCGTACGACTTGTTGTCCATGAAGTGGTAGCTGTCGCCCTCGGAATAGAGGTACTGCATCTCCCGCTCCTCGATGTCCGGCCTGCCGACCTTGTCGCCGGAGCGGAACGTGCGCTCGAGGGTGTTGCCGGTCAGGAGGTTCTTGAGCCGGGTCCGGACGAAGGCCCCGCCCTTGCCCGGCTTCACGTGCTGGAAGTCGACGATTTCGAACGGGTCGCCCTCGACCTCGATCTTCAGCCCCTTGCGAAACTCCGACGTGTCCAGTACGTCCGCCATGGTCGACCTCCAGCGCGGGCCGCGGGCGGGATCCGGTGCCGGATCGCCTCCGCGCGGGAGCCACGATCCCTTCAGAACTCTGCGCGAACCTCGGGCGCGGTCGTCCGCAGGACGAACCGGGCCTTGCCCCAGTTGCCGTCGGGCCCGAGCGCGAGCAGCAGGAAGTACTCGGGCGTCAGAGGCCGCGACAGCGCGGTGAGGCGGTCGGTCGAGATGACCAACTCCTGGACCTCGCCGGACTGCAGGACCCCCGCGGCACTGCGCACCTGGTTGAGGAGCGTCGTGTACTCCACGAGGAGCGCCTGGACGTCCAGGGCCTCCGGCAAATCCGCCGGCTGCCGCTCGACCGTGTCGATGGCGATGCCGTCGAAGCCCATGACGCTGCACACCATGGCGCCGTCGACGGACGAGCAGATCCGCTCGAGGTGCTCTCGGAAGGCCACGGCGGCCGGTTCTATGCGTGCGGCTCTCGGGTGTCAAGCCGCGCGCTCGACCGGCGGGGCGGCGCGTTCCTGTCACAGTGGCCTGGCATGATGCCCGGCATGCTCTCCTCCCTCCTGCTGTTCTGCCGCCTCGCCGCCGCCACCCTCGACGTCCAGTTCTTCCCGACGGTGACCTGGCACGCCCCGCCGCGGGCCCCGGGCTCGGTGTTCGTCTACCGCGCCGGGCCACCCGACCGGCCCGCCCGCGAGGTGGGCTGGTTCCACGCCGAGCTGACCGCCCGGTATGCGCTCGGGATCGAGAAGATTCTCGAAGCGGCCGCCCAGCACGGCTGCGACGCCGTGGGGCAGATCGAGTCGCGGTTCGCCGTCGAGCCGGGGGTCCTCGGCGGGCCCCTCCCCCGCGCGGACGGAATGGTCCACTACACGGAGATCGATGCCTCTTGCTACGTCTTCACGCCGGCCAAGTAGGCCGCGCCCGAGCTACTTCTTCTTCCAGTCGTAGGGGTGCAATTCGAGCTGGCCGAAGAAGTAGGCGATCTCGATCGCGGCGTTCTCGGGCGAGTCGGAGCCGTGGACGGTGTTCTTCTCCACGTCCGTCGCGAAGTCCTTGCGGATCGTCCCCGCGGCGGCCTTGGCCGGGTCGGTCGCGCCCATGATCTCGCGGTTCTTGGCCACGGCGTCGTCGCCCTCGAGCACCATCGCGAGGATCGGCCCGCTCGTCATGAACTGCACGAGCGAAGGGAAGAACGGCCGGGCGCGGTGGACGGCGTAGAAGCCCTCGGCCTGCGCCTGCGTGAGCCGGACCAGCTTGACCGCCACCGGCTTCAGGCCGCGCTCCTCGAAGCGGGCGATGATCTTGCCGACGATCCCCTTCTCGAGGCCGTCGGGCTTGATGAGGGACAGGGTGCGCTGGGTCGCCATGCGAATCTCCGTCGAAAGGGGCCGTGCTGTTTACGACGGTCTGCTGGCGAACGCAAGGCTCGCGGCGCCCTCCCCCACGCGCCGGCGCGGTTCGTGCATATTCTGCCGCCAAGTTTGCGGTGGCGAAGGAAATTCCGCGCATCCGCTTCGTCGAAAGTGCGCAACCCGCTGTTTTTTCAGGCCGGCACGCCTCTGGCAAGTCCCGAATGGAGGTTCTCGCACGGAGGACGTCCCATGGAGATGGTCGCCGCGGTGAAGAAGCAGCTGAGGGACGGGACGAAACTCGAGGTCGACGCGGACGGCAGGCGGATCGTGCTTCGCTACCCGAGCCACGGATGCCACCGAGGCAGGCCGTCGTACCGCGAGGTCTGGGTCAGCCGTCTCCTCGAAGACCTCGTCTTCGTGGAGTTCGGCATCCTGGGGGCCGGAGCGCGGGCGTACGACGCCGAGGACGACGCGGCCCTGGAGATTTCGGCCTACCTCGAGGGTTGGGCCGTGCCCGTCGTCCGGTGCCTGGAAGTGGCCTGACGCCGCCGGTCAGGGCGACCGGTACGGTCTGGCGACGGGGGGCTGGTAGGGGTGGAACGTGTTCGCGGGCTTCCGCCCCGCCGGGGGCGCCAGCATGTCGAGGACCAGGTACAGGATCCCGGCCGCCAGGACCACCGCGAGTCGCACCATCGGGCGCTGGTGCCAGACGAGCCCGTCGTCCGAAGGCGGCACGAACCCCGGGACCTCGTAGCTCGCGATCGGATCTCCGGGCGGCGGCGCCTTGCGCTTCGGCGCAGGGCGGATGACGTAGTCGTCCGGACGTGCCGCGGCGTCCGGGACGCCGAAGCCCTCCGCGACGTTCTGCCAGGGAACGGGCGACCAGCAGAAGTAGCGGACCCGGGTCGGCCCGACCTCGACGCTGATGTCGGGATCGCAGCGCAGGACCACGACCGTCTCCCCGGCGCGGGCCGTCCAGAGCAGCTCGCCCTCGAGGTACTCGACCACCGCCCGGTCGCGCTCGAGCACGAGGTGCCGCTCGCCGTCGAGGGTCACGTACTGGCTCTCGGGGTCGAGCGTCTGGAGGTGCACCGGCTCGGCGTCCTCCGGCCGGACGACGTGGCAGAGTCGGAAGCTGTAGCCGTCCGACCGGAGCCAGCCCGTGCGGCCGCCCTCCGCGACCAGGAACCAGTCGTCCCAGTACGTCTCGGCGTCGTCCGGATCCCGCCAGCGCAGAAAGCCCGCGACCGTGTAGGCGATCCCGTCGAGGCGGCCCGACAGCCCGACCTTCAGCGGGGTGTCGTCGGGCCTCCGCCGGAGCTGCTCGAGTGCGGCGTAGCCGGCGGAACGGAGGTCGAGCTGCGCGCCGCAGGAGGGGCAGACGACCGTCTCGGCGCGCTCGGACCGCAGCGTGAGCGGCGCGCCGCAGGCCGTGCAGGCGAGCGCGCGCTCGCGGGGCGCCACGGCGGCCGTCATCCGTCGATCTCGAAGTCGTCGAGGTCCGCGGTCCGCCCGAACGACACGACCGCGCGGGCGCCGTCGCCCGCGACCTTCCCCGTGCGGAGCTGCGCCCCGCCCGCGACGAAGCGGAACGGCTCCCCGGCGGGGAACGGCATCGAGAGCGCGCCGCGCCCGGCCGACAGCCGCGCCGTCCCGAGCTCCGCGACCACGATCGACCGGGCGCCGACGGTCACCGCGTCGCCGAGTTGCCGCGCCGCGAGGTCGATCGGCCGGACCAGTCGCCGCTCGTCGAAGAGGACCAGCCCGCCTTCCTCCCTCTCGACGACCGCGAACCCCCCTCCGTCGAGGGCGAGCAGCCACTCGTCCCAGCCGCCGCCGTCGGTGTCGTAGCGCGCCTGTCCCGTCACCTGAAACGCGGCGCCGCCGCGCTGCGCGGGCAGCCGACCGGTCTTGCCGACCTCGAACGGTCCCTCGGGCTCGAGCAGCGCGGCGCGCACCTCCCCGGGCGCGAGGCCGCCCTCCGCGAGCGCACAGGTGCAGCGGCAAAACGGGCAGACGTAGAGGGCGACCCCGACGTGGCGGAGCGGGATGTCGGCGCCGCAGGTGGGGCATTTGAACGCCACGGAACCTTCGCCAGCGTCCGCCGCGGCCGCCCGACTGTCAAGCGCCAAGGGAAGCCCTTCCCCGCCTCACGCGGGGGAGTCCGGCGGCGCCGGCGCGGCCGCGTCGGGCGCCCAGGGCTCGCGAGGGGCGGCGCCGGAGAGCCGGGCGACGAAGGCGTCGGGGTAGGTACGCAGCCGGTCGTTCCAGCTCCGGACCCGGGCGTTGAAGATCTCGGCGCGGGCCTCGAGCTGCGCGTCCAGCTCGGCGAGCCGCGCCGGGTCGGCGGACGCGGCCCGCGCGGAGGCCCGCTCGCCGAGCAGCCGGACGATCTCGGCCCAGGCCTCGTCGCAGTCCTTCGCCGCCCCGGCGAGGCCGCGGCGGGCCCCGACGATCCAGGCCGCGGTCACCGCGGCGGCGACCGCGAAGACGGTCCCGGCGTAGACGATGGCCTCGAGCATCGGTTCGGACGATAACACGACGTTGAAGCGGAGGGCTTTCCGCTGGTAGTGTCGCCCGCGTGTGGGGCCTGCCCCGATCGAAGGTCCAGCGGGCCCTGTTCGTCCTCGCCCTGGCCGAAGCGCCGGTGGCGCTGCAGATCCTCGACCTCGACCGCAGCTACCTCTTCTTCGCCTTCGGCCTCGCCTGGGCGGCCGCCTTCTACAACCTGGTCGAACCGAAGCCCCGGGCGCTGCCGGTCGGCCTGCTCGTCTACGCGGCGACCGCCTTCACCGCCATCCCGCTCCTGCTCGCCTGGCTCAACCTCGTGCCGCCGACGCACCAGCTGCCGCACACGGTCGGCTGGCAGTTCGTCCGCTCCTTCGGCATCGGGGTGCGCGAGGAGCTGTGCAAGGCGACGACCGTCGTGGCCGCGGTCTGGATCGGCAGCCGCCTCGCCACGCCTTTCTCCAGCCGCGAGGGGATGGTCTACGGGGCGATGAGCGGCCTCGCGTTCGCTTCCGTCGAGAACCTCGAGGCGTTCTCGCACCTCCACCGCGTCGAGGAGCTCACCATCGCCCACGGCCTGGACCCGGCGGCGTGGACGATCGCGGCGACGCTCGGGCGGCTCGTGCTCACGCCCCTCGTCCACGCCTGCTGGGCCGCGACGGTCGGATTCGCGCTGACCGCCCCGGGCCGGACCGCGCGGAGCCGGGCGGCCCTCGGGGTCGGGGCCCTCGCGCTCGTCGCCGTGCTCCACGGCCTCTACGACGCCTGCGCGGCGCTCGGGAACCACGAGGGCGTCGGGGCGCTGCTCGCCCTCTCGTTCGGGATCGTGCTCTTCCTCGTCAGCCGGACCGAGCAGATCCCGGAGGTCGAGCCGGCGCGCGAGCCCACGCTCGTCACCCCGGCGCCGCTCGCGCCGTCGCGGTTGGCATTGCCTCTGGCCGTCGGAGCGGCCATCCTGGGGATCGTCGGCTGGTCGCTCGCGCGGCTCTTCGGCCGCGCCTGACCGGGAAAACGCGCCCATGGCCTTCGCCCTCAACCTCGCCCTCGCGCTGCTCGCCATCGGCCTGCTGATCGCGCTCCACGAGTTCGGCCATCTGCTCGTCGCGCGGGCGACCGGGATGCGCGTCGAGCGCTACAGCATCGGCTTCGGGCCGGTGATCGCCCGCTTCCACATCGGGGAGACGGAGTACTGCCTGTCCGCCTTCCCGGTCGGCGGCTACGTCCGCATCGCGGGCATGACCCCGGGCGAGGGTGGGGAGGACGACCCGCGCGCGTTCAATCGCCGGCCGGCGTGGCAGCGGCTCCTCGTCATCGCGGCCGGGCCGGCCACCAACGAACTGCTCGCCGCCGCGCTCGTCTACGTCGTCGCCATCGCCGGGATGCCCTACACCCGCGTCGCCCAGGTGGGCGAGTTGCTGCCCGGGAGCGCGGCGGCCCAGGCGGGGCTCGCGCCCGGCGACGTCGTCCTGAAGGTCGACGGCGCGCCCGTCTCGACGTTCGGCGACCTCGTCGCCGCCGTCCGCGGCCACCCCGGCGAAACCGTGGCCCTCGACGTGCGGCGCGGCGCGGAGGCGCGGCGGTTCACCGTCAAGCTCGGGACGCCGCCGCTGCTCGGCGTCGCGGCGCCCGTGCGCCGCTACGGCCCGCTCGACGCGGTGCCCGCCGCGATCGAGTGGACGGGCCGCCAGACCGTCGGCGTCGTGACCGGCACGCTCGACGCCCTCCGACACCCGCGCGGGGCGCAGATCGCGGGCCCCATCGGCACCGTGCAGGTCACCGTGCAGGAGGCCGAGCGCGGCTGGCAGAGCCTCGTCTTCACCCTCGCGCTCATCTCGCTCGCGCTCGCGGTCTTCAACGTGCTGCCCTGGCCCGCCCTCGACGGCGGGCGGCTGCTCTTCCTCCTCTTCGAGCTCGTCGCGCGGCGGCCGGTGAACCAGCGGATCGAGGTCGCCTTCCACGCGATGGGCTTCCTCCTGCTCCTCGGCCTCATCCTCCTCGTCTCCGTCGGCGACGTGAAGCGGCTCGCCGGCGGCGCCTCGCCGACCGGCCCGCCGTCGCAAGCCGACGCGGGCCCGTAGCGCGGGTGACCCTGCCGAGCACGCCGGGGAGGCAGCTTCGCGAGGCGGGCGCCCACCCGAGCCCCGGGGCTCGAAGGCAACGGGCCGGGGAACGGGTGTGTTAGATTGGGACGGTGATCGGCGAGGAGCACCAGCTCGCCCTGCGCGAGTTCGGCGAGGGCGCGAGGCGGGCGTTCGGCGGACGGCTCGTGCGCCTCGTCCTCTTCGGCTCGACCGCCCGCGGGATCACGCACGAGGATTCGGACGTCGACGTCCTCGTCCTCGTCTCTCCGCGCGAGCGCGGGGATGGGCACCGGGCGGTCGACGCCGCGGTCGAGGTGATGCTCCGCCGCCCCGACGTGGTCCTCAGTCCGCTCGTGATGACGCCGGAAGAGCTGGACCAGCTCCGACGCAGCGAACGGCGGCTCGCGCTGGACATCGATCGGGAGGGGATCCCGCTGTGAAGCCCGAGAACGCCCGGGCCGCCGCGGAGGCAGAGCTGCGGCGGGCCGAAGAGACGCTCCGGGCGGCCGATGTCCTCCTGCGCGAGGGTCTGACGGGCGACGCCGTCGGCCGCGCCTACTACGGCGCGTTCCACGCGGTCCGAGCGCTTCTCGCCTCGCTCGGGCTCGAGTCCCGTTCACACCGCGGCGCGCTCCACCTGTTCAACCTGCACTTCGTCCGCACCGGAAAGGTCGAGGCGCGCCACCTGGCCGCTCTGGCGCGTTCCGCCCGGCGACTGATCGTTTGAGAAGGTCGCGGAAATCGTAGACCGCCGGTTCATCCGGAGGTGGCCCGTGGGCCTCGCGAAGAAGCTGAACCGTGACGCGCCGGCGCGACCTCCGCCCGAACCGCCACCGCGGCCTCCCCGGCCGCGGGCGGCGCCGAGCCCGCGAAGCGCCCGCCTCGGCGCCCCGAGGGGCCTTCTCGATGCATGGGAACGGTCTCGGGATGCATTGGGACCGCTCCTCGATGCATCCGGAGGGGGTTCGGACGCATCCCGACGGCCCCTCGATGCGGGGCTGTGGCCGCTCGATGCATCCGAGAGCCGTCTCGATGCATCGCGACGCCCTTCCAATGCATCCGTAACCCTCGCGATGCATCCGGGGGGCGATCTCGGCGCATCCCGGAACGTCCTCGATGCAACCCGGCCGGCCGCCGCGGGGGTTCGAGGCCGACGAGCGGTCCTGGCGGGACCCGAGCGCGCGGGGGATCGCCGACGAATTCCGCCCGCGCGACGGCCGGTTGCGCGCCGAAGCGTCCGAATTCGGAGCGAAAGCTCCGAATTCGGAGTTCGGGCGTCCGGATCCGGAGCATCAGGCCGTTCGCGCGCGCTTGTCCGCGGAGCCGACCTGGACCGGTTTCGTTAAACGTTCCGAGATGTTGGACGCGCTCGGCGCAAAGTTGGCAAGAGTCCTGCAACCTATCTCTTTAGGAGGCGACGCACGGCCGCGGCGGCGCCGGCAACACATCCAGCGGCGGAAAGGAAGGTGAAGAGCCCATGTCCAACCCCAAGAACAACCAGCCCAAGGGCGACGAGCTGAAGCTGCTCGCCGCCCAGACGGGGGTCCAGACGAGCATCCCCGCGAAGTCCGCGGTGGTGATCGGCGGTGTGGCCTACACGCAGGCCCAGCTCGAGGCGAAGCTCGCCTCACTCGCTGCACCGTACCAGTCCGCGCGGGACGCGAAGCACGCGTACCTCGCCGCGGTGCTGGTCAAGGACCAGAACATCCCGGCGGTGCAGACGTTCCTCGTGGAGTTCCACGCGGCGCTGATCGCGCTGTTCGGCAGGGGCAGCCCGCTCCTGGCCAAGTTCGGCTTCAACCCGCACAAGGCGAAGACGATGACCTCCGGCGAGGCCGTCGCCAGGGCGGCCAAGGCCCAGAAGACGCGCGAGATGCGCGGCACCCTGGGCCCAACGGAGAAGGCGGCCATCAAGGCGCCCCCGGGCACCGGCGCGACGGTGAGCACCACCGGCGCGGTGACGCCCGTGGGGTCGACGGCGCCGAACGGCGCGCCCGAGACCGCTCCGGCCCAGAGCAGCGCGAGCACCGGCAACGGTGCGAGCAACCCCGGCCAGGCGTGAGGCCGGGTACATGAGGCCCGCGTGAGCGGGTAACGGCCCCCGGCCGGGCGAAACGATGGGCTTTTCGCCCCCCGGGGGCCATCCAAGCCCGCCCTGTTCGGGGATTGAGACGCGCTTTGGTCAATGCCGTGACGAACCCGTGGGGCCAACGAGGAAACCAGGAAAGGTCCTCACGCTTTCCGCGCGTCACCCCTCCTGGCTCCTGCTTTCCTTGGAATCCAACACCCGCGCGTTGCTGCGCACGATATTGTTTCGCCCGTGAACAAACGGGTAAAGAGGCCATGCGCGTGACACGTCCGCGGGGCGCCGCGGGGGTTGAGAACGGGCGGCCGGCCTGTTATCGCTTGGCCCCACCTCTGGAGGTCCGCCATGAAGAAGCTCCCCCGCGACGTCGTGATCCTGGCCGCCAAGCGCACCCCGTTCGGCACCTTCGGGGGATCCCTCAAGGGCGAGAGCGCGACCGACCTCGCCGTCCACGCCGCGAAGGCCGCGCTCGCGCAGGCGGGCGCGCCGGCCGAGGACTACGGCCACGTGATCGTCGGCAAC
The DNA here is from genome assembly GCA_027451705.1 of Pseudomonadota bacterium. Taxonomy (GTDB): domain Bacteria; phylum Myxococcota; class Myxococcia; order Myxococcales; family JAKAPL01; genus JAKAPL01. The sequence goes on along the minus strand of DAIDIT010000199.1, from coordinate 3,554 downwards.
GTCCTGCAGAGCTCCGCCGACGCCATCTACCTCGCGCGCCACGTCGGGCTGCGCGTCGGGCTGCCGGAGCGGGTCCCCGCGGTCACGGTGAACCGGCTCTGCGGGTCGGGCTTCGAGGCGATCGTCCAGGCGGCCCAGCGCATCCTGCTCGGCGAGACCGAGTTGGTCCTCGCGGGCGGCACGGAATCGATGTCGCAGGCCCCGCACGTCGTCCGGGGCGCCCGCTGGGGCATTCCCCTCGGCCAGGGGGCGCTCGAGGACAGCCTCTGGAGCGCCCTCACGGACAGCTACACCGGGCTGCCGATGGCGATGACGGCCGAGCGGCTCGCCGAGCAGTACGCGATCTCGCAGGACGAAGTCGACGCCTACTCCGTCCTCTCGCAGAAGCGCTTCGCCGCCGCGCAGGAGGGCGGGCGGCTGGCCGAGGAGATCGCACCGGTCGAGCTGCGCGGGAAGAAGGGGCCGGTCCAGGTCGCCCGCGACGAGCACAACCGGCCGGACACGACGGTCGAGGGGCTGAAGAAGCTCCCCAAGGTCTTCAAGAAGGACGGCGTCATCCACGCCGGCGCGGCGAGCGGGATCTGCGACGGCGCGGGGGCCCTGGTCGTGGCCTCGGCCGAGTACGCCCGGAAGAAGGGGCTCGCGCCGCTCGCCCGGCTCGCCGGCTGGGGCGTCTCGGGCTGCGACCCGAAGATCATGGGCATCGGGCCGGTGCCGGCCATCCGGGCCGCGCTGTCGGCCTGGGAGTGGAAGCTCGACGACGCGGACCTCGTCGAGGTCAACGAGGCCTTCGCGCCGCAGTACCTCGCGGTCGAAAAGGAGCTCGGGCTGCCGCGCGAGCGGACGAACGTCGACGGCGGCGCGCTCGCGGTCGGCCACCCGCTCGGCGCCTCGGGGGCGCGCATCACGGCGCACCTCGTCTACGAGCTGCGGCGGCGCGCGCCCGGGAAGGGACGCGGCATCGGCAGCGCCTGCATCGGCGGCGGCCAGGGCATCGCGCTGCTCGTGGAGGCGGTGTGACGCCGAGGAGGGCGAAGGCGGCCGAGCCCGCGGCGGACGGCTACATCTACGACTGGAACGCGCTCGACCGGGCCGCGCCGCTGACGACCAAGCCGATCCGGCTCAACGACGAGACGCTGCGCGACGGCATCCAGTCGCCCTCGGCCGTCGACCCACCGCTGGCGGTCAAGCTCGAGCTGATCGACCTGATGGAGTCGCTGCACATCGCGGCGGCGGACATCGGCCTGCCGGGGGCGGGTCCGCGCGCGCTCGCGGACGTGACCGCGATCGCGCGCCACATCGCCAAGCACGACCTCGCGCTGAAGCCGAACTGCGCCGCGCGCACGGTGGTCGCCGACATCGCGCCGGTGGCGGAGGTGCAGCAGAAAGCCGGCATCCCGGTCGCGGCCTACACCTTCATCGGCAGCTCGCCCATCCGGCAGTACGCCGAGGCGTGGGACCTCGACCACCTGCTGCGGACCTCGGCCGCGGCGATCGACTTCGGCGTCAGGGAGGGGCTCGAGGTCGCCTACGTCACCGAGGACACGACCCGCAGCCACCCCGCGACGCTCGACCGGCTCTTCCGCAACGCCGTCGACCACGGCGCCGCGGCACTCGTGCTCTGCGACACGGTCGGCTGGGCCACCCCGGACGGCGTCCGCCGCCTGATCGCCTGGACGCGCGACATCGTGCGCGGGATGGGCGCCGACATCCGAATCGAGTGGCACGGCCACAACGACCGCGGCCTCGCGGTGACGAACGCGCTCCACGCGCTCGAGGCGGGCGCGGACCAGATCCACGGCTGCGCGCTCGGGATCGGCGAGCGGGTGGGCAACACCGCGCTCGACCAGGTCCTCTTGAACCTCAAGCTCCTCGGCGCGATCGACTGGGACACCCGCAACCTCGTCCGCTACGTCGAGACCGCGGCGAAGGCGGTCGGCTTTCCGATCCCGCGCAACTACCCGCTCGCCGGCGAGGACGCGTTCCGCACCGCGACCGGGGTCCACGCCGCCGCGATCGTCAAGGCCGAGAAGAAGGGCGACCGCTGGCTCGCGGACCGGATCTATTCCGGCGTCCCCGCGGGCCTCTTCGGCAAGCGGCAGGTCATCGAGATCGGCCCGATGTCCGGCCTCTCGAACGTGCAGCGCTGGCTCGCCGAGCGGGGGCTGTCGGCGACGGACGACGAGGCGCGGGCCGTGCTGGCCCGGGCCAAGTCGGGCGATCGCGTGCTCGGCGAGGCAGAGGTGCGGGCGGCCCTCGCCGAGATCCAGGGCCGGGCGCCGCGCCGCGCCGCGCGCCGCGGGTAGCGACATGCCGCCGCGCCGCAGCTTCCGCCGACCGAGCGTCTTCTCCGGCGTCCCGCCGATCACGCTGCGGCTCCTCGTCGCCACGGCCGTCACCACGATCGGCTGCGTGGTCGCCTACCACCTCGGGCTGCCGCAGCTCCTCGAGGCGTTCGTCCTGCGGCCGGCCGAGGTGCTCCCCGGCCTCAAGGTCTGGAAGCTCCTCTCCTACCTCTTCGTCGAGGGCACCGATCCGCTCGGCTTCCTGATCGACCTCGTCGTCCTCTACTTCTTCGGCGCCTGGTTCGAGCGGACGTGGGGGCCGCGCCGCTTCATCGTCTTCTACGCGATCTCGGGCGCGGGGGCCGGGCTCTTCGTGACGCTCGTCGGCCTCGTGAGTCCGTCGGTCGCCGCCCAGCCCTACTTCGGGATCTGGCCGGTGATGGAGGCGCTGACGGTCGCGATGGGCATGCTCGAGCCCGACATGGAGATCTACTTCTACTTCCTCTTCCCCCTGAAGGCGCGGATCATGATGTTCGCCTCGTGGGGGCTCATCGCCCTCTTCATGATCTTCGGCGGCACGCCGGTCCCCTACCTCGCCGCGGTGGGCGGGGCGCTCACCGGCCTCGCGCTCTCCGTCTCGCGCGGCGGCCCGCGGAGGCTCTGGCTGCGCTTCCGGGCCGCGCAGATCGAGCGCCAGCTCCGGCGGCGCGCCCGCCACCTCACCGTGGTGCCCCCGCCCGAGGAACGGGGGCGCGACGGCGAGCCGAAGCACTGGCTCCACTGACGTGGTCCGTCTCTTCGTCCCGCCCGAGCGGCTCCGGGAAGGCACCGCGCTGCTCTCGCGCGGGGACGCCGCCTACCTCGGCAAGGTTCTGCGGCTCTCGCCCGGCGCCCCGCTCGAGCTCTTCGACGGCTCGGGCGGCCGCTACGACGCGGTGGTCGAGGTTCTGCGCGAGGACGGAGGAGAACTGCGGCTCGTCGGGAGCCGTCGTGAGGACGCCGCGGCGGCACGGCCGGCGCTCGAGCTGTGGCAGGGGCTCGCCAAGGGCGAGAAGCTCGAGTGGATCGTGCAGAAGGCGGCGGAGCTGGGCGCGTCCGCGATCGTGCCGCTCGCCTGCCGGCGGAGCGTCCTGCGGCTCGACGCGGAGCGGGCGGGGTCGCGGCTCGCGCGCTGGCGCAAGGTCGCGGCCGAGGCGGCGCGGCAGTGCGGGCGCGCCGACGTCCCCGACGTCGCGGCCCCCCGGGACGTCGCGGCGCTCTGCGCGCGCG
>DAIDIT010000198.1 GCA_027451705.1 Pseudomonadota bacterium | reverse complement strand
GCCGCCGAGGCCGATGCGCTGCGCCGCCTCGGGAGGGCCGCGGGAGAGGGCGACGCCGCACTCGACGCGCGGCTGCAAGGCGGCCGCGCGCTCGCGGAGGCGCTCTTCCCGGGCGCCTCCGAAGACCGCGTCGAGGAGGACGGTGGCCGCGTCGTCGTCGCCGGAGTCGCCGTGGTCGACCGCGGCCGGCTCGTGAGCGCCGACCTCGCCGAGATCCGCGCCCGCGCCGCCGAAGAGGCCCCGCGCCTCTTCGCGCGCATGCAAGCAATGAAGTAGGCGAGCGGGATCATTCGTGAAGTGGGCCGCCACCTCTTGCGGCGGTGGCGGGGAACGAGACGAGAGATCGCGACGCGTCGCCAAGGGACCCGCAGCGGCTGCAAGAAGTGGCGGATCCTTCATTGCCGTCACCGCCGCACTTGCACGAGCTGTCGGATCCGACGGCTCGGGCCCGGGGACTCTCGCCGAGGTATCCGCCACGCCTGCAATGAATGGCGGACCCCTCGACGGCAAAGCCGCCACACTTGCAAGAGATGGCGGTGCACTCGGCGACGAGTCGCGATCGCCCGTCGAGGGCCCCGCCGCTCGTTGCATCTGTGGCGGGTCACTCGTCGCCGTCACGCGACGCGTCGGTTAGGGGGATGGTCGGGACTGAGACGGTGGTATCCTTCCGCACGGAGGAGCGATGTACGTCTCGAGCGAACTGAAGACCTGGCTCATGGAAGCGCGCTTCGAGCTCGGGTTGGACAACGCCGGTCTCGCGGCGTTGCTCGGCGTGTCGCTGCGGACCGTCGAACGCCACTCGGCGGCCGGCGGCGTTCGCTACGAGGCGGACGTTCGCAAGGTGATCCGGGCCCTCCATCCGAAAAACGCTGCGCTCGCGAAGAAGCTCGCCGAGGCCGCGGGGATGGATCTCGTCGCCCTCGGCCTCGAGCCGAGGCCCGACGGGACGTTCGGTATGGGTCCGCAGGCGGGACCCGCTCTCTCCTCGGAAGTCATGGCCATCGTCGATGCCGTCGCCGAGGCGCTCGGCGTCGGTCCGGAGGTCGCTCTTCGCGGCATCGCCGCCGCCTTCACCACCGCCCGGAAGCTCGGATTTTCGCTCGAGACGCTCGAGGAGACGTTCCGCGCGCCGCGCGGCGGATGGTGAGCCGCGCCCGCGCGAGCCCACGCTGGGCTCGAACCTATTGCGCGACGGGCTCGGTTGCGCGCGCCTCCGCCCGGGCTGCGGCGCGCTTGCGCAGGAGCGCGAAGAGCATGGGGCCCGCGACGATGAGGGCGACTGCCAGGCGCAGCGCGGTCGGCGATGCGTCGGGGTCCGAGAACGACATCCAGAACGCCGCCCCGAGCAGCAGCGTGGGCGGGACGCCGACGGCGATGGCCCCCGAGAGGCCGCCGGGGACGCGGAAGGCGCGCGGGAGCAGCGGCTCGCGCAGCCGCAGCGCCACGAGCGCGGCGAACTCGAGGACGAGGCTCAGGCCGTAGAGCACGATGTCGAGCTGCACGAGCCGGTCGAAGCCGAGGCCCAGGCAGCTCGCGTAGGCGGCCGCGCAGGCGACGACGGCCACCCAGGGCGCGCCGCCGCGCGTGCGCCGAGCGAACAGGGCGGGCAGAAAGCCGTCGGACGCGAGCGCCACCGGCAGGCGCGAATAGGAGAGCACGAGCGAGTTGAAGGTCCCGAAGGCGGAGACCACCCCGCCGACCACGACGGCCGTGCCGAGCCACGGCCCGACGACGGCGGTCGCCGCCGACACCCACGAGCCGGTCGTCCAGCCCGCGGGATCGAGGCCCGCGCGGCGCGCGGCGAGGGTCGGCACGAGGTAGGTCGCGGTCACGAGCGCGACGGTGGCGAGCATCGCCAGCGGGTAGGTGCGCTGCGGCCGATCGACCTCGTTCGCGAAGGTGCAGGCGTTGTCCCAGCCCATATAGTTCCACATCGCGACGAGCATGCCGAGCAGCAGGCCGGACGAGGCCGGGACGTGCGGCGGCCCGGCGCCGCGCGCGAAGGCGACGGCCGCGAGCAGCGCGAAGGGACCGAGCAGCACGAGCCCGAAGACGAGCGAGCCGCGCCCCACCGCCCGGCTGCCGCGGACGTTCCAGAGCGCGCAGAGGGCGATCATCGCAAGCTCGACGGCGAGCGCCGGCCACCCCTTGGCCAGCGCCGGCGCGATCTGTCCGAGGTAGAGGACGAAGAGCGTCGGGTAGATGGCCATGTCGAAGAAGCTCGCCGCGAGCGAGAGCCACGCCTCCTGGAAGCCCCAGAACGGACCGAGCGCGCGCCGGACCCAGGCGTAGTAGCCGCCCTCCTCGGGCAGCGCCGCCGACAGCTCGCCCACCGCCAGCGCGGTCGGCAGGCTCCAGAGGAGCGGGGTCAGGAGCAGGATCCAGATCGCGGCGCGGAATCCCGTTTGCGCGATCAGCTCCTCGAGCCCGTACGGCCCGCCGGACACGATGAAGTACGTCGCCGCGACCAGCGGCCAGAGCGTCATTCGGGGCGCGCCAGGACCCTTCGTCAACGCGTCGTCCAACCTCCGCTGCGGGGAGCACTCGCCGCTTCGCGCGGGGTCGACTGTAACGGGTTGCACCGCGAACACAAGCGCCGCGGGTTGCCGCGACGGGTTGCCGGGGGCGGGGCGGTCGTGCGATGTAAGGCCCGTGGGCGAACGCTTTCGCTACGACGAGAACCGCTTCCTGTCGGAAGGCCCTCTGGCCTGGCCCGAGCCTCCGGGAGACGTGGAGGCGTTCCACCGGACGCTCCCGGGCTTCGCGGAGACGCGGCTGGTCGCGCTGCCGGACCTTGCGCGCGCATTGGGCGTCGGCGCGCTCTGGGTCAAGGACGAGTCGACGCGCTGCGGGCTGAACGCCTTCAAGGTCCTGGGCGCGTCCTACGCGATTCACCGCCTCCTCGAGACGGTCCGGCCGGCGCGCCCGCCGACGTTCGCGACGGCCACGGACGGCAACCACGGGCGGGCGGTGGCCTGGGCGGCGCGGCGGCTCGGCCACCCGGCGGTCATCTTCGTGCCCCGAAACACGGTGAAGGCGCGCATCGAGGCACTCCGCTCCGAGGGGGCGGAGGTCGTGGTGGTCGACGGGACGTACGACGACACGGTCCGCCGGGCGGCGGCCGACGCGGCGCGCCACGGCTGGCAGGTGATCTCGGACACGGCGTACCCGGGCTACACGGAGATCCCGGGCTGGATCGTGGAGGGCTACACGACGCTCTTCGCGGAGAGCGCGCGGCAGATGGGGGGGGCGCCGACGCACGTCTTCCTCCAGGCGGGCGTCGGGGGCCTGGCCGCGGCGGGGACGGTCTTCTACCGGCGAGAGGGGTCGCGGCCGACGCTCGTCTCGGTCGAGCCGCTCGACGCGGACTGCCTGCGCGAATCGATCGCCTCGCCCGACGGCGGGATCCGGGAGGCGAAGGGGCGACAGGATTCGATCATGGCGGGCCTCAACTGCGGCACGCCCTCGCTGCTGGCCTGGCCGGTGATCCGGGCCGGCGTCCGGGCTTTCCTCGCGGTGGACGACGACTACGCGCGCGAGGCGATGCGGCGCTACGCCGCGGCGTCGGTGGTCTCGGGCGAGTCGGGCGCCGCCGGCCTCGCGGGGCTGCTCGCGATCGCGGGCGAACCGGGCCTCGCGGCGGCGCGCCGGTCGCTCGGGCTCGGCGCCGACGCGCGCGTGCTGCTGATCAGCACCGAGGGCGCCACGGATCCGGCGAACTGGCGCGCGGTCGTCGGGAGGTCGCCGTGAAGCTCGCGATCGACGCAGACAGGCTCTGGGCCTCGCTCGATGCGCTCGGCCGCATCGGCCGCTACCGCGACGAAGCCGCCGAGGTCTGGGGCGTCAACCGGCTGGCCTTGACGGAGGCGGACGGCGAGGGGCGACGCCACGTCGTGGGCCTCATGAAGGCCGCGGGCCTCGAGGTGACCGTCGACCGGATCGGCAACGTCCGCGCCCGCCGGGAGGGGCGCGAGAAGCTGCGGCCGGTCATGATCGGCTCGCACATCGACTCGGTCCCGACGGCGGGGCGCTTCGACGGCTGCCTGGGCGTGCTCGGCGGCCTCGAGGTGGTGCGGAGCCTGGCCGACGCCGGGATCGTCACGCGCCGGCCGATCGTGGTCGGCTTCTTCACCGAGGAGGAGGGTTGCCGCTTCGGGACGGACATGCTCGGAAGCGCGGTCGCGACGGGCCGGATCCCGCTCGAGCGCGCCTACGGACTCGCCGACCGCGATGGGCTGAACGTCCGCGGCGAGCTCGAGAAGATCGGCTTCTTGGGCGGCGCCGACGTCGCGATCCCGGCGCCGCACGCCTACCTCGAGTGCCACATCGAGCAGGGGCCGACGCTGCGCGCCGCCGGCCAGGACATCGGCGTGGTGAGCGGCGTGCAGGCGATCTCCTGGCACGAGGTCACGATCACGGGCAAGAGCGCGCACGCCGGCACGACGCCGATGGAGCTGCGCGCGGACGCGGGGGTGGCCGCCGCGCGGATCAACCTCCAGCTCCGGGCGATGATCGCCTCGGGCCGCTACGGCGCCGCGATGCGGGCGACGATGGGCGCGATCGTCCCCAGGCCCGGGCTCGTCAACATCGTGCCGGGGCAGGTCGTCGCGACGGTCGACCTGCGAAACCCCGACGACGCGGCGATGCGGCGCGCCGAGGCGGACCTGATCGCCTTCTACGAGCAGGTGGGGAGGGAGGAGCGGGTGAAGGTCGCGTGGCGGCAGACGGCCCGCACCGAATCGGTGCCGTTCGCGGCGCCGGTGCAGGAGCGGATCGCGCGGGCGGCGTCGGCACGCGGGCTGCGGCACGCGCCGATCGTTTCTGGCGCGGGGCATGACGCGCAGGAGATGGCGCGGATCTGTCCCGCCGGGATGGTCTTCGTCCCCGGCGAGAACGACGGCATCAGCCACAACCCGCGGGAGTACTCGACGCCGGAGCAGTGCGCGAACGGCGTCTCGGTGCTCGGCGACGTGGCCCTCGAGCTGGCGGAGGAGGCCGGCGCCGAGTGAGCGGCGGCGCGCAGATGGTGCGGGCGGCGATCACGCAGACGGTGAACGCTTACCCCGGCATGCCGGATCGCAAAGAGGACCTGCCGGCGCTCGCGCGAGTCCTGCCGGACATCGCCCGGGCGAACGTCGACCACCACCTCGAGCTGGTGAAGCAGGCGGCCGAGCGGGGCGTGCAGGTCATCTGCTTCGGCGAGCTCTTCCCGGCGCCCTACTTCGCGCTCGATTCGGAGCCGATGTGGAAGGCGCTCGCGGAGGACGCGGAGCGGGGCGAGACGATCGGTCGGGTGCGGGAGGCGGCCGCGCGCCACCGGATGATCGTGGTGGCGCCGATCTACGAGCTGGATCCCTCCGGCCGGCGCTTCAACACCGCGGTCGCGATCGACGGGCGCGGGGCGCTGCTCGGCAAGTACCGCAAGGCCCACATCCCGGACGGCAGCAACGAGCAGGGCAGCTTCCACGAGAAGGACTACTACGAGCCGAGCGACGGGCAGAACGGGAGCGGTCCGGCGAACGTCTCGAAGAACCCGTTCTTCCCGGTCTGGCAGACGGCGGTCGGGCGGATCGGCGTCGCCATCTGCTACGACCGCCACTTCGAGGGCGTGGTCTCGACGCTCGCGGGGGAGGGCGCCCAGATCGTCTTCTCGCCGGCGGTGACGTTCGGGCAGAAGAGCCGGCGGCTCTGGCGGCTCGAGTTCGAGGTGGACGCCGCGCGCCACAACGTCTTCATCGGCGGCGGGAACCGCAAAGGTGTCGAGCGGCCCTGGAACCAGCCCTACTTCGGCGACAGCCACTTCGTCGGTCCTTCGGGTCCGCTGCCGGATGTCGAAGTCCACCCGAACTTGGCGGTCGCGGACCTCGACCTCGCGGGGCTGTCGGCGACCGATCCGTCCGGCTGGAACTTGCCGCGGGATCGCCGTCCAGGCATCTACGGCGCGCGGCGCTAGAAGCCCCGGACGGCGCGGATGCGCTCGTAGGCGCCCCGGACCTCCTCGAATTCGCGCGTCGCCAGCTCGACGGCCTTCGGGCCCAGGCTCGCGACCTTGTCGGGGTGGAGCTTCCCGGCGAGGAGGCGGAAGGCCCGCCGGACGTCCGCGTCGGAGGCCGCTTCACCGACGCCGAGAGTCCGGTAGTCCTGCGCCTCGGCGCCCCCGAACGTCGCGGCGCGGACGCGGGCCTCGTCGTCCTCGGAGACGCCCAGGACCGCGACGGCGTCGCGCATCGCCAGCCGGGTCGGGCCGGCCGCCGCCCCGAGTTCCCGGGCCAGCTCGTAGAGCGCGGCCACGAGAAGCCGCTGCTGGTCCCTCGGCAGCGCGCGCGCGCACCGGTCCGCGGCGGCGGCAATCTCGACGTCACGGCCGGCGGCCGAACGGATCGCCTCCTCGGCCGCCGCGACGCCGAGCTCCCCGAAGTCCAGTCCGTCGCGCAAGAAGCGCCAGAGCGCGCCCTCGGCCTGGGTCGGGTCGCGCTCGAGGGCGCGGACGAGCGCGGTGAAGACGAGTGCGATCTCGCCCGCGAAGAGCTTCTGCGCCTCGTGGTCCACTTCGTAGGCGGCGGCGGGCACCGGGCCCTCGGCCTGAAAGAGCGGCCGCGAAAGGCGCAGGTCGATCCAGTGCCCGATCGCGATCCCGACGATCAGGCCGGCGATCGCCCCCTGCCAGTGGAGCGCGGCGGCGCCGGCGACGCACAGCACGAGGCCGACGGCGAGCTTGCCGTACCCCTGACCTTCCTGCGGCGTTGCCATCCGGTGGTCGCCCTTTCCCTCGCCGCGCTTGCCGCGCGGCGTCTCTCCCTTATACTCCGGCGCGGCCTGGGCCCGCCAACGGAGGCGACCACCGGGCCTGGGAGCGAGCGTGGCGCGGATCATCGACGGCAAGGCGATCGCCCAGCGGGTGCGGGCCGAGGTCAAGGCCGGGGCGCTCGCCTTCGGCGAGGCGACGGGCGTCCGGATCGGCCTCGCGCTTCTTCGGGTCGGTGACGATCCCGCGTCGGCCGTGTACGTCCGGAGCAAGGTGAAGGCCTGCGCGGAGGTCGGCTTCGCGTCGTTCGAGCACGAGCTGCCCCGCGAAACCAGCCAGAGGGACCTGCTCGACCTGGTCGCGCGGCTCGACCAGGACCCGGCGGTCCACGGGATCTTGGTGCAGCTTCCGCTGCCGGACCACCTCGACGCCGACGCGGTCTTGATGGCCGTCGACCCGCGCAAGGACGTCGACGGCTTCCACCCGTTGAACGCCGGCCGGCTGATGACGGGCCGCCCGGGCGTGCGGGCCTGCACGCCGTTCGGCATCATGCGGATGCTCGATCACGTCGGAATCGACCTGGCCGGCCGGCGCGCGGTGGTCGTCGGGCGGAGCAACATCGTCGGAAAGCCGATGGCGATGTTGCTCCTCGAGCGCAACGCCACGGTGGTGATGTGCCACTCGCGCACCCGCGACCTCGCCGAGGAGGTCGGCCGGGCGGACTTGCTGGTGTCGGCGATTGGCCGGCCCGAACTGATCCGCGGGGCATGGGTCAGGCCAGGCGCGGTGGTCGTCGACGTCGGGATGAACCGCTTGCCGGACGGGCGCCTCGTCGGCGACGTCGAGTTTCCGGCCGCCGAGTCGCGGGCCTCGTGGATCACCACGGTACCCGGCGGCGTCGGTCCGATGACCGTCGCGACCCTGATGGCGAACACGCTGCACGCCGCCCGCCTCGCCGCCGGCCTCGCCTGAACGGCGCCGGGTACGGCGCTTGCGTAACCACGTGCCGTGCGCGGCGTGGTGACGAAGAAGACCCCCAACAACTCCGGTGGCTTGCCGGATTCGTCAGGAACTTGCGGTGGCCTCGAAGAGGTCGCCTACATGATCGGGATGTCGCGAACGGTGTAGGTGGAACGGCCGTCGGTACGAGGCGAGGAGCGCGTCATGGCGAAGAAGACCGAGCGGTTGGCGATCCGGAGCGAACAACTCGCGCAGGCCGTCGTGGAGATCCTGGCGGCCGATGGCCGGGGCGCGCTGACCCGCGAGCGGATCAGCGAAGTCGCGGGCCTCTCCCGACCGCTCATCTACTACTACTTCAACAGCGCCGAGGCGGTGATGGCCTCGGCGTTCAAGTGGATCTGCGGCCGCATCCTCGAACTCGAAGAGAAGGCGCTCGACGCGGGCGAGGCGGCGGGACTCGACCGGCTCGCCGAGGCGTTCGTTCCGGAGCGCGAGCGGGAGCGCCGCCTCTACCGCGCCTACTTCGCGCTGCTGCCGGAGGCGGTCATCAAGGACGACCTCAAGGCCGAGGCGACGAAGCTCAGGATGCGGCGCCGCGACCTCCTCGCGGAGGTCCTGCTCGACGCGGCCCGCGGGGGAGAGGTCCGTCCCCCGGATGGCTGCGACCTCGACGCGATCGCCGGGCTCCTCGAAGGGGCCGCCCTCCGAGCCTCGATCGAGGAGACCGCGGGCAAGCCGCCGCTTTCCACGATCGGCGATGCGGTCCGCCGCTACCTGCGTCCGATGAAGACGGCCGCTGCCGCCTGAGCGCCCATGGGCCGCGTTTTTTGAGGTGCGCCGGGGCGGGTCTGTTGTATAGATCCGGTCCCCGTGCTGCCCGTCGCCCTGCTGCTGCTCGCCCAGGTCGCGTCGCCCGACCCGCTCACGCTCGACGACGCGGAGCGCATGGCCCTGCAGCAGAGTCCCGATCTGCGCGGGGCCGCCGCGGCCGTCACGGGGGCGCGCGCCGACTTGCAGGGGCAGCGCGGCCTGTTGCTGCCCCGCCTGCACGTCGACGGGAACCTCCAGTACTGGGGTTCTCCCTACTCGGTCAATTTCCTCTCCGGCATTCCGCCACAGTTCGCGCAGTTTGTCGGAAGCATTCCCCCGATGGTCGTCCGCAACACGTGGACCGGGGCCCTCTCGCTCACGCTGAGCGAGCCACTGACGCCGCTGTGGGGCGCCTGGCGGACCTACCAGGCCGACGAGCTCGCGCGCGACGCGGCGATCGCCCACCTCGACGCCGCGGGGCGCGACCTCGTCTTCCAGGTCCGCCAGGGGTACTTCCGGCTGCTGCAGGCCGCCGGCAACGCGGCGATCGCGGACGACAGCGTGAAGCAGCTCGCCAGCCACGTCCAGGTCGCGAAGCAGCAGTTCGAGGCCGGGACGATCGTCAAGGCCGACCTGCTGCGCGCCGAAGTACAGCTCGGACAGGCGCGGCAGGATCTCGTGAAGGCCAAGGCGGCGGTGATCGAGGCGGAGGCCTCGCTCGACGCACTGCTCGGCCGGCCCGCCGGGGCGGCCATCGCACCCGTCGATCCGTTCGGGGACACGCTGCCGCAGGTCCCGCGCGACGGTCTCGACGCGCTGACGCTGAAGGCGCTGCAGGGGAGGCCCGACCTCCGGGAATTGGAGTTGCGGCGGCGGCAGGCGTCGAAGCTCGCCGAGGCGGCGTGGTCGCAGCTCGTCCCGACGGTTGCGGTCGAAGGACAGTACCAGTTCCAGAGCGGCCAGCTCTTCCTGCCGGAAAACCAGGCCTTCGCCGGCCTCACGCTGTCGTGGGACATCTGGAACTGGGGCAACACGTACTACGCGGCCAAGAGCGCGGAGGCCCGCCTCGAGCAGGGAGACCAGTCGCTCCAGAGCGCGGAGCTCAAGCTCCGCACCCAGGTCCAGACGGCGCTCGAGGAGCTACAGTCGGACCACGACGCGCTGGCGGTGGCCGCCGAGGTCGTGGACCAGGCGCAGGAGAGCTTCCGCCTCGAGACCCAGCGCTACGAGGCGCAGGCGGCGACGGCCACCGACCTGCTCGACGCCCAGGCCGCGCTGAGCCAGTCGAAGTTCCGCCTCTCGAACGCGCGCTACGACTACCTGATCGCGCTCGCCCAGCTCGAGGATCTCGTCGGCGAGCCGTTCCTGGGCCGCTGAGCCGAGGTCGAGTCGGCAGGTGGCAAGTGCGACTTGCCACGGGCGTTGACGGGGCCGCCGGCCTCCGATACAAGCAGGCCTTCCGAGGTGCGGACATGGCCACGATGCGGGAACGGATCGAATTGCTCCAGGCGCGCCGCAAGCGGGCCGAGGGCATGGGTGGGCCGGAGCGGATCGAGCGGCAGCGGGGAAAGCACAAGCTGACCGCCCGCGAGCGGCTCGCACTGCTGTTCGATCCCGGTACGTTCGAGGAGATGGGGATGCTCGCCGCGAACAACGCCAACCTCCCCGAGGAGGAGGAGAAGCCCACTCCCGCCGACGGCGTCATCACCGGCGTGGGCGAGATCGACGGCCGGCCGGTCTGCGCGGCGGTCTACGACTTCACCATCTTCGGCGGATCGATCGGCGAGGTGGGGGAGAAGAAGGTCGCGCGGCTGCGCGACCTCGCCCTCAAGAACCGGATCCCGATGGTCTGGCTCGTCGACAGCGGCGGGGCGCGCATCGACGCCTCGGGCGGCGTCGATCCGCGCCGCATCGCCTCGTTCGCCGACACCGGCTACCTCTTCCGCGAGGAGGTCGTGCTCTCGGGCGTCGTGCCGCTCGTCTCGGCGATGGTGGGGCCCGGAGCCGCCGGGACGGCGTACATCCCGGGGCTCGCCGACTTCGTCCCGATGGTCAAGGGGACGAGCAGCATGGCCATCGGCGGGCCGTAGCTCGTCGAGTCGACCGTGGGCGAGAAGGTCACCGAGGACGAGCTGGGCGGCTCGAAGGTCCACAACGAGATCTCCGGCGTCGCCGACGCCGAGTACCCCGACGATCCGAGCTGCATCGCCGCCGTCCGCGAGTACCTCGGCTACTTCCCGAGCCACTGCGGCGAGGCGCCGCCGCGCAAGGCCACGGACGATCCGATCACGCGCGGCGACGAGGGGCTCCTCGACGTCGTGCCGGACAATCCCAAGCGGGCCTACGACATGCACAAGGTCATCGCGGCGATCGCGGACGACCGGCATTACTTCCCCGTGAAGCCGCGCTGGGCCCGCAACCTGATCACCGCCCTCGGCCGGATCGACGGACGGCCGGTGGGCTTCGTCGCGTCGAACCCGATGTTCCTCGGCGGCGTGCTGGACGTGAATGCGAGCGACAAGGCGGCGCACTTCATCAACCTCTGCGACGCGTTCAACGTGCCGCTCGTCTTCCTCGTGGACGTCCCGGGCTTCATGGTCGGGACGAAGGTCGAGCAGGCCGGCATCATTCGCCACGGCGCCAAGATGCTCTTCGCGGTCGCGAGCGCCACGGTGCCGAAGATCACCGTGGTCGTCCGCAAGGCCTACGGGGCGGGCTACTACGTGATGTGCGGGAGGGCTTACGAGCCGGACCTCCTGGTGGCCTGGCCGAACGCGGAGATTGGCCTGATGGGTCCCGAGGGGCTCGTCAGCATCGGCGCGCGCAAGCTCCTCGAGGCGCAGGAGAGCCCGGAGGAGAAGGCCGCGCTCAAGGCGCAGATCGCCGATCAGCTCCGACCCCACATCGACATCTTCCGCGCGGCGGCGCTCGGCATGATCGACGACGTGATCGATCCGCGCGAGACCCGGCGCGTGATCGCCCGCGCGCTGCGGCGCACCGCGCACAAGGTCGTGGAGCGCCCCCGCAAGAAGCGCGAGGTCACCCCGGTCTAGCCCGCGGCCGCGTCGAAGACCCGCGAGCTCGCGCTTCGACCGCGACGTCCCGTCGAACTCCGTCGCGAGCCACTCTCGCGGGGCGTCCGTCTCGATCGCGCCGCGCTTCCCGGGCGGGCGGTCACCAGCCGCGGAACGACGGCGGGCGCTTCTCGAACCAGGCGGCGACGCCCTCCGCGGCGTCGGGGAGCTGCGCGCAGTGCGCCTGGGCGAGCGCTTCGCCGTCGGCGAAGGCGCGGGGATCCAGGGCGGCCGCGCGCCGGAGCGACGCCTTGGTGAGGCGGACCGCCTCGGGCGCGGAGGCGGCGATGGCCGCTGCCAGTTCCCGGGTTCGCGCCATCAGGGCTTCGGGAGGGACCGCTTCGAGCGCGAGGCCGATCGCGGCGGCCTCGGTTCCCGTGACGGGACGGCCGGTGAACAGGAGCTCCGCGGCCCGCTGCGAGCCGACGATGTGGGGTAACAGGCAGGTGACCGCCATGCCGGGGTGGATCCCGAGCCGGACGAAGTTCGCCTGGAAGCGGGCGTCCGCCGCTGCGATGCGGATGTCGCAGGCCA
>DAIDIT010000197.1 GCA_027451705.1 Pseudomonadota bacterium | reverse complement strand
GGCTTGCTGGGGAAGTCGGATTGTGCCATCGTCGCGCACCCCACACGCTTGGTGCGGGTGGCGGAACCGGAGGAGACGGAGATGGGCGACGCGAACGAGGCGGAGATCCGCAAGGAGGCGGAGGAGCTGGACGCGGGGTGGCAGAAGAACTTTCCGGCGGGGACGCAGGCCCCTCTCGGGGGCCAGACCCTGACCCTCCAGCAGATTCACCAGCTCTGCCAGGCGGTCGTCGACAAGAGCACGGCGAAGGCGGCGGCCCAGGCGGCGGTGAAGGCGGCGACGGCGGACTACGACGCGGCGGTGGCGCTGTTCCGGCTCTTGCGGACGCAGACGAAGGACTACCTGCACGCCATCTGGCCGAAGGGCGACCCGCGGCTCGCGCAGTTCGGGCTCCCCGAGAAGCAGCGGGCGGTGCCGACGGCGGCGACGAAGGCGGCGGCGGTCGAGAAGCGGGCGGCGACGCGCGAGGCGGTCGGGCCGACGGGCAAGAAGGAGCGGGCGGCGAAGGCGGCCGCGGCGCTGGCCGGCGCGGCGAAGGCGGGCTCGGGGAGCACGGGGAGCGGGAAGTAGCCCTTCGGGAGGCCGCACGCGCGGCAGGCCGCGCCCGCGGGCCCGTCCACCGGCACGCTCAGCCGACGAGCAGCAGGTCGGTCAGCTCGAGGTCGTCGCCCGAGAGCGTGGCGACGCCGGTGGGGGCGGCCTCGCTCCCCGCGTGGACGCGCTGGCTGCGGAAGAGCGCGACCGCGACGTGCGCCCCGAGCAGGTCGAAGATCTGCGTGTCGGTCTGGGTCAGCGCGGGCTTGTGGGCGAGCAGCTCGTCGATCGTCAGGACGCCGACCGTGCGGTGCATGACCCGAAGGGGCACGCAGGCGAGGATTCCGGACTCGCCCTCGCCGCGGTAGCGGCTCACGCCCTCCGCGAGGACCCGTGCGACGGTCGGGTCGCGCTCGAGGCCCGGGACCGCGCGCCCCTCGCCCTCCCACCCCTCGGCGGCCACCATCGCGAGCTGGCCGTCCCGCCGGCGCAGCAGCAGCCGCGCCCGCTTCGCGCCGACGAGGTTCGCGAGGATCTCCTTCACGACGCCGAGGACCCGCCGGTAGTGGAGGCTCGCGTGGAGGTGGTAGCTCGCGACGTAGAGGTTCGTGACCGTGACGTACTGCTCCTCGACCTCGGCGTAGCGGCGGGCGAGGTCGCTCTGGTCGAAGTCGGTCTCCTCCCACCGGCCGCGCAGCTCCGACAGCTCGCGGTCGAGGGCGGCGGCGCGCCGCTCGAACTCCGCGCTGCGGCGCTCCGCCTCCTCGAGCCGGGCGAGGCGCGGGGCGAGCTCGGCGCGCTCCACGGTGAGCCGATCGATCATCGCGGTCAGGTCCGCGACGCGGACCCGCAGCGCGTGGTTGTTCTCGATGAGGTCGCGGAAGAACTTCCGGCCCTCGTCCACGACCGAGTCCAGCGTCGGGTCGTAGTCGGGGGCCGGTTCGGCGTCGGGGCGGTCGGGCATCGGAATCTCCGTCGGCTAGCGCAGCAGCGGTTCGAGGACGGCGCGGAAGCTCCCGGTCTGGAGCGGCTTGGTGAGGTAGCCGCTCGCGCCCCCGGCCAGCGCGGCGTCGCGCGAGGCCAGGTCGCCCTCGGTCGTGACCATCACCACCGGCACGGAGCCGTAAGCGGGGCGCTCGCGGATCCTCGCGAGGAAGGCGAGGCCGTCGAGGACGGGCATGTTGATGTCGCAGAGGATCAGGTCGAACCGGTCCCGCTCGGCCAGCTCGAGCGCCTGCTGGCCGTCGGCCGCCTCCTGGGTCGCGACGGGCAGGATGCGCCCGAGGCCGAACTTCAGGACCTGGCGGACGACGGCGGAGTCGTCGACGATCAGCACCTTTTTCGCATCGGCCATGGGCGTTCTCCTCTTCGGGTCGGTCTACAGGTGGAAGGATTCGGCGAGGCGGGAGAGCTCCGCCGAGACGCCCGAGGCCACGCCGACCGCGGCCCGCGTCGCCTGGATCTGCCGGACGGTGTCCTCCATCATGCCGTTCTGATCGGTCACGGCGGTGAAGATCTGGGACACGCCGGCGTTCTGCTGGCTCACCGCGGCGGCGATCTGGCGGACGGCCGCGGTCGACGACTTGACGATGCCCGACAGCTCCTTGATGTGGTCGCCGGAGGCCTTGACCTGCACGAGGCCGCCCTCGATGCGCTCGGCCCCGCTCTGGGTGATGCCGACCGCCTCGCGGATCTGCGCGCCGATGGTCTCGAGGATCTCGCGGACGCGGCCCGTCGCCTGGACGGACTGATCGGCGAGCGTCCGGATCTCGCGCGCGACCACGGCGAAGCCCTTGCCGTGCTCGCCCGATCGGACGGCCTCGATCGCGGCGTTGAGCGCCAGCATGTTCGACTGGTCGGCGAGGTCCTTGACGGTCTGGGTGATGTCGCCGACCTGGCTCGTCCAGTCGGAGAGCCGCTCGATCTTCTCGGCGATCTGGCCGACCTGGCTGCGGATGTCGGTCAGGGCGGCGAGCGTCTGCGACACCGTGGCCTCGCCGGTCGCGCCGAGCGACTCGGCGCGCTCGGCGACCGCGAGGATCGCCTCGGTCTTGGCGTAGACCATCTCGGAGGTCTGCTTGAGCTCCTGGGTCGTGACCTGCGTCTCCTGGAGCGCGGCCGCCTGCCGGGTGATGTTCTTCCCCTGCGCCTCCGCCGCCGAGGCGACGTCCGCGACCGCGCCGGTGATCCGGCCGAGCGCGTCGCGGGTGACGCCGGTCAGCCGCTCCACCGCGACGGAGGCGGACCTGCGC
Organism: Pseudomonadota bacterium; assembly: GCA_027451705.1. Lineage (GTDB taxonomy): Bacteria > Myxococcota > Myxococcia > Myxococcales > JAKAPL01 > JAKAPL01. The sequence goes on along the minus strand of DAIDIT010000197.1, from coordinate 21,259 downwards.
ATGAGCAGGACGATGAAGACCGCGCCCGCGCCCGCGACCAGAAGGAAGAGCGCGATCATCCGGTTCCGCAGCCGGTTCGCGAGCAGGTCCACGCGGTCGAGCGGCACCTGGACCTCGATGGCGCCCAGCGGGTCGCCGAGCACCAGGCGCCCCGGCGCGGGGCCGTCGCCCTCGTGGTCGGCCGCGAGCGCGGGGCCGGCCGCCATGCCGTTGTGGCAGCGCACGCAGGCCTCCTCGGTCGCCGTCTGGGCGGTCAGGTAGCGGAGGACCCGGCGGCCGTCGACCTCGGCGATCTCCGTCACCGGCTTCCATCCGTGAGCCCGGATGGCCCGCGCGTACCCCTCGCTCCCGCTGCGCGCGAGGACCTCCCGCGCCTGCGCGAGGAGCGAGTCCCAGCCGCGCCGCTCGAAGGCGTCGAGGCCGCGGGCGTTGTCGGGGTTGACGCCCCAGCCGTCCACGAGCCGGACGCCGCTCTCGCCGCCTCCGCCGAGCGCGCGGCTCTCCTGGGCGACCCGGCGCGTGAAGATGGGCGGGAGCGGGAGGTCGCGGTCGGCGTGCAGCCCTCCGGGCAGGGTCGCGAGCTCCGGCGCGGGCGCGTCCCCCGTCTTCACGACCGCGCGGGCGTAGACGGCCTGCATCGCCCGGTTCTGGAGGACCACCGCCTCGGCGACCTGGCGCGCCTGCTCGGAGACCAGCGCGTCCGCGCTCGAGACGACGTTCCAGACGGTCACGCCCGCGAGCACCAGGCAGCCGCCGACCGCGACCACGCTGACGGTCAGAAGCGAGCTCTTCAGGATCGCCGCGGCGGCGCCGGCCGGCGCCTCGGGCCCAGCGGACGGCTTCGCTTCCTCGGGACGTGTCGTCATGGTCCTCACCTCTCAGATGGGCTGCGCCGCTTCGGGGATCCGCCGCCGGCCGGGGGCGTCCGTGCCGCAGAGCTCGACGAGGGCTCCCGCGATCGCTTCGAGCGGCAGGACCTGCGCCGCCGCGCCCAAGCGCGCGGCCGCCTGGGGCATGCCGTAGACGACCGAGCTGTCCCGATCCTGCGCGAGCGTCGCCCCGCCGGCCTGAAACAGCGCGAGCAGGCCGCGCGCGCCGTCCTCGCCCATGCCGGTCAGGACCAGCCCCGCGGCGCGCGGAGCGGCATGGCGGGCGAGCGAGAGCAGCAGGAGGTCGCCCGACGGGCAGGGGCCGCCGCGGCTCGGAGAGACGCGGGCGCGCCCGGAGGGCCCGAGCTCGAGATCGCTCCGGTCCGGGGGCAGGTAGACGTGGCCCGGGCGCAGCAGGTCGGCCTCGCGCGCCGTCTCGAGCCGGAGCCTGCTGGACGCGGCGAGCCAGTCCGCGAGGCCGCGGCTGAAGCCCGCCATCAGGTGCTGGGCGACGAGGATCGGGACCGGCAGGTCCGCCGGGAGCGCGGAGAGGATCCGGGCCAGCGCCGGCGGCCCACCGGTCGAGGCCACCATCCCGATCACGTCGACCCGGCCCGGGCCGACTTCGCGCGCCGGCCGTTCGGCCGCCTGCTCCGCGGACGGGTGGCGGGTCACGACCGGGATGTCCGCCATGAGCCGGACGGCCTCCGCGACCTGCCCGGCCCAGGCCTCGAACGCGCCGTCCAGAGCCGGCTTGGCGATCAGCTCGAGGGCGCCCGCCTCGATGGCGCCGAAGGAGACGTTCGCCTCGCGGCCGCGCTCGACCGCCGCCACCGCGAGGATCCGGCACGGCGCTTCGGACATGATCCGGGAGATCGCCTCGATGCCTCCCATCCCGGGCATCGCGAGGTCCATCGTGATCACGTCCGGCCGGAGCGCGGCCGCCATCCGGACCCCGGCGACGCCGTCCTCGGCCTGGCCGACGACCGCGATGGGCCGCTGGCCGGCGTCGGACCCGGACGCGCGGGAGAGGAGCGCTGCCAGGGCCGCCCGCAGCGTGCGGGAGTCGTCGACCACGAGGACGCGGATGGGCTGTTTCACGCCGCCCTCGACCGGCGCGCGAGGACCGTGGCGACCTCGGCGAGGAGCCGCCCGCGGGCGCAGTCGCGCTTGCTCACGAAGGCGTCCGCGCCCGCGTCGAGCGCCCGCCGGCGGATCGGCTCCCCTTCCTGCGCCGAGACGAGCAGGATGGCGAGGTCGCGGCCCTCCGGCCGCCCGCGCAGCGCGACCGTCAGCGAGAGGCCGTCCATCCCCTCCATCGCGACGTCGCTGACGACGACGTCGTAGCGGGAGGAGCGAAGCTGCTCGAGCGCCTGCCGTGCGCTGCCGACGCCGTGGACGATATAGCCGCCGGCCTCCAGGATCGTCCGGTGCAACGCCCTGGTGGCAAGAGAGTCGTCGACGACGAGCGCCCGCCGTCCGCCCAGGGCCGGAGCGATCGCCACCTGCTGCGCGGCCGCGACGAGCCACTCGACGCGCAGGACCGGGAGCAGCTCGCCGCGCGCGAGGGTCGCCGCCCCCCGGTAGACCGGCAGTCCGGCCAGCTCCCGCGGCAGAGGACGGATCACGAGGTCGAGACCGCCGATCACCTCGTCGACGGCGAGGGCGACGCGATCGCGCCGGAGCCTGACGACGAGGAGCGGCTGGCCCGCCTCCGGCGCGTCCGGCTGGCGCAGCCCGAGCAGCGCGCCGAGGTCCCGCAGCGGCAGCAGCGCCTCGCCGCGCAGGAGGCCGGTGCCACCACCGTCGGCGCGGAGGTCCGCCGGGCGGGTGCTCGCCACCGATTCGACGGCGAGCATCGGGACGCCCACCCGGGTCTCGCCGCAGCGGACCACCAACGTCGGCGAGCCGCCGAACTCCACCGGCAAGAGGAGGACGAAGCGCGCGCCCTGCCCGAGGGCGCTCTCGATCTCGATGCGCCCGCTCAGCCGCTCGACCTCGGTCCGGACGACGTCGAGCCCGACCCCGCGCCCCGAGGTCTCGGTCGCCGCCGCCTTCGTCGAGAACCCCGGTCGAAAGACGAGCCGGTGCAGCTCGGCGCGGCCCATCCGCCCCAGCTCCTCGGCGCTGCAGAGACCGCGGTCGCGGGCGATGGCGGCCACCCGCTGCTCGTCGATGCCCGCGCCGTCGTCCGCGACCTCGATGGACACCAGGTTGCCCTGCTGCTCGGCCCGGATGGACAGCCGCCCCTCGCGGGACTTGCCGCGCGCCTCGCGCGCGGCAGGCGCCTCGATCCCGTGGTCGACGGCGTTGCGGACGAGGTGGATCAGCGGGCCCCTGAGCCGATCGACCACCCGCCGGTCGAGCGAGATCTCGCCGCCGGACACCGAGAGGGACACCTCCTTGCCGGTCGCGCGGGCCACGTCGCGCACGGCGCGGTGGAGCGGTCCGAGCAGCGTCGCGAGCGGCAGCGTGCCGATCGACCTCGCGTGTTCCTCGAGCGCGCCGACGACGTCGCCGATCTCCTCGGCGTCCGAACGGAGCGCCCGTTCGACGTCGCCGAGCTGCCGGCGCGCGCGGTGGCCCTCGACGGTCGCGGCCGCGCGCTCGAGCAGCGCGAGGCCGCGCGCCAGGGCGCGGTGCCGCTCCTCGAGCTTCAGATGGATCTCGCGGAGCCTCTCCGTTTCGCGGACGAGGAGCGCGACGTCCTCCCGCCCGATCCGCCAGTCCGCGGCCTCCCCGGCGTCCAGGAGTTCCGGCGCGTCTCCGTTCGTGGTCGCGTCCGGTGCCTGCCCGGGCGTCTCCTCCCCGGCCCGTGGCGAGCCGCTCGCGATCGCCCGGACGCGCCGGGCGATGGCGGCGGCATCGGGCAGGCTCGCTCCGCGCCCGTCCGCGTGCGCGCGGGCGCGGGCGACGACCTGATCCAGCGCCGCCAGGAGTTCGTCGGCCACGGGCTTTGGCACCGGGAGCAGCGCCTCGCCCAGCGGCGCCACGCCGTCCTCCATCGCGTGGGCGATCTCGGCGACGTCGGTCAGCTCCAGCGTCGCCGAGCTGCCCTTGAGCGTGTGCAGGCTCCGCTTGAGGCTCTGGTAGTGCTTGCCGACCGCTGGACCGCCCTCCGCGGCGCGCTCGAGCGCGAGGACGTCGCCCGCCGCACGCTCGCAGAGCTCCTTCGCCTCGGCGAAGAAGGTCTCGACGAGATCCTGGAGCATGGGGTCGAGCGTCACCGGCGCGCCTCGGCGGCGGCGGCGACGCCCTCGGTGCGACCGGCCAGCAGCCGCCCGAGATCGAGCAGATGGACCGGCATTCGGTCCGCATCGACGACGGCCACCGCGGGACCGGCACCCTGCGCGCGCGCCCGTTCGACGGCCGGAAGCGGCAGCGAACCGGTCCGCGGGATCTGCACGCTGTCGAGGGCGACGAGCCCACCGACTTCGGTCGAGACGACCAGCAGCACCGTCGGATCCTGACCGCAGCCCTGGGCACCGAGCAGCGAGCAGAGGCTGAACACCGTCAGGATTTCCCCCTGGAACCGGACCAGTCCGACGACGTGGGCTCCTGCGAGCGGCAGCGGCGTCGCGGTGTCCAGCGGGATGACGGCGCGCATCCGGTCGAGCGGGATCGCGTACCGACGCTCGCCCGCGGGGAACAACGCCACCTCGAGGGACGGCGCCTCCGCCACCTCCATCGCAGGAGCGACCCGTAGCCTCTCGGCCCTGAGCGCGAGCAACGCCTGCCATTCCGGCAGGACCGGTTCTACGAGAGACCGGGCTCCGCCCCACCGTTGCTGCGGCGCCGTCACGGCCGTCCCTTTCCGGCTGCCTCGCGCGGGCCGAAATCCCCTCCGGGCGAAGGCGCCGGCCGACCGTGCCGCAGGTAGGCCTCGGCCGACGCGCGGTAGTACGCGAGCGGTAGCTTCTCGGGGCCGACGACGGGCGTTTCCGCCGGCAAGTCTGCCGTTCGCTCGAGGATCTCGCGCATCCGATCGGCGGCGCGACGCGGTTGTCCCGCGTGCGTCCAGAGCAGCGCCTGCTCGAGCAGACCGGGTAGGTAATCCGGCGCCGTCCTGCAAAGCTCCGCGAGGATCCCGCTGGCGGCTTGTCGCAGGCCGCGCTCGATCAGGTCGATCGCCTTCAGATGGACCGCGACCGGCTCGGCGACGGCCAACGCGGTTCCGGGCGGACGCACCGGCGCGGGCCGGGTCACGCCGACCGGGTGGCGGGCGGCGTCGACGACCGGCGAGCCCGAGGCTGCGGCTTCGGCGCGCGCGGGCACGTTCGGCCGCGCGGCGGCCAGCCGAAACGCCCCCAGCTCCGGGGGACCGGCCGGCTCGGTTCCGGGCGGCGGCCGGTCCAGCTCGATAGCCCCGACGACCAGCACCCCGCCGGGCGCGAGTGCCGCGGTGAGGTTGGCGCAGACGGCTTCGGCAGCCGACGGGGAGAGGTAGACCAGGACATTGCGACAGAAGACGACGTCGAACGCGCGGGTCGACGGCGGCGGCCCGAGGAGGTTGTGCCGGCGGAACGAGGTATGGGCACGGATCTCCGGCGCCGTTCGGAACGCGCCGCCCCCCTCGGGCTCGAGGAGTGACGGCGGCAGCGGACCCGCGGAAGGTCGTATGGACCAAGCCTCGTACCGTGCGCGGCGCGCCGCTTCGACGTTGCGCGCGAGGAGATCGGTCCCGAGGACCTCGACCGCCGGGGCATTCGAAGGAGGAAGCGCGCCGAGGACGGCCGCGGCGAGCGAGTACGCCTCCTCGCCGGTCGCGCAGCCGGCGCTCCAGCAGCGGATCGCCGGAGGACGCGAGCGCAACAGGGCCGGAACGACCTCCTCCGCGACGAAGCGGAACTGTTCCGGGTTGCGGAAGAAGTAGGTCTCGCCGACTGAGATCGTGTCGCAGAAGTGGCCGACGATCTCCGGATCCGCCGCCCCGGCCCGCGCCAGCAATTGCTCGGGCGTCGCGCCTTGCCCGAGCAGCCGCTCGGCGCCGCGCCGGATTTGCTCGCGCCGGATCGCCCCCGGGGCGAAACCGGTCCACTGTGCCGCATATTCGGCGAGCCGCTCCACCACCGCTGGCGAGATCGAGGGCATCGGGCTATGCACCGGCCGATGCGGCCGAGCGCAGAATTGCGGGGAGGCGGCGAAGGAGCCCGCGCGCCAGCAGCGCACGGGGATCGATGACCGGGAGGCTCGTGGCGCAGCCCGCGACCTGGCCGGGACGAACGATTGCCCGCAGCGCCTCTCGCAGCATTCCATGCTCCGCGCCGCCGACGGCCTCCCGCAGCAGGAACGCGCAGTCCGACAGCTCCTCCGGATCTCGGATCCGATCGACCTCGACGGCGAGCGTGGCTCCGCCCGAGATCAAGACGAGCTTTCGGTCCACGAGAGCGGCGGCGTGGTCCATTCCCAGCCGAGCGGCGAGGTCCAGGACGCAGATCGGCTGGCCTCGAAAGTCGATCGTCTCGCGGAGGTACGAGGGCCCGGCAGGCAGCGGCTGGCTCTCCGGCATCGGCAGCGTGGTCGCGACGCAGTCGAGCGGGAAGGCCATCTCCATGGACCCGACGCCGACGGGCAAGACGGAGAGACCGCCGCGGAGCCCGACGGCTTTTGCGTCCTCCGGCGGGACGCTCACCGGGCCCTCCCCGGGTCCCCCTTCGTGTGCTTCTCGATCGACACGGGCGCTCCACGGGCGATGCGCGATACGTGTTCGGGCGACGCGCGGCTTCGGGCGGCGCGCCGGCCATCACCTTCACCGCTGCAATCAGCGCTGCAATCAGCAGGCCAGTGGACTTGCGACCGCAAACGACGCGGGAGACCGATGCGCCGGCGGCCGTCGAGTGTCCAATCGGCGGGCGCGGTTCGAAGGACCCGCCACGCCGCATTCCGACGGCGGCGCCGCGCGAGTTCCGCGGGCCACCGTTGCGCCGGCGGCGCACGGCCTGCGCCCGTCACGCAAATCTGCGCGAACGAGCCGTCGCCACGGGACCGGGCTGGGCAGAACGCGGCGTCCGCTCGACTTTGCGCGGCGTTCCCAAGGGCAACGCGCCTTCCGGTCATCGGCGCGCGCAATCTGCAATCCGGAACGTGCCCCTCAGATTGCGGTCACGCGCCTTCCATCCGGGATGCCGGCAGGCAAGCGGGGGCACGGCGGGGCGTCTGTAGGGTCTCTCGCGGGCGCCGGCTACAGTCGCCCTCGTGCGCAGGGGCCCGACGCTCGCTCTGCTCCTTCTTTCGGCGGGTTGCGTCACGGCGCGCCGGGCCGCGGCGGCATCCGCTCCAGCGACCGCGGCGGCCTCCGGCGACCCGGGACTCCCGGGCCCCTTTGGCGTCGAGCGGCGCGCGGGCCTTCGCCTCCATGCCGCGGGGACGACCGTCGCCGCCGCCCTCTTCCTCCCGCGCGGCGCTCCACCGGCCCCGATCGTCGCGGTCTGCCACGGCCTCGCGGCGACCGGGGCCGACATGGCTGGCTGGGGTCGCCAACTCGCGTCCTGGGGCTTCGCGGCGATCGTGCCGACCTGGCCGGACAGCGCCGCGCCGGCGACAAACGCGCGCGGGCTGCTCGATCTGCTCGACTGGCTCGCCGCCCAAGGGGCGCCGGGCGCGCCGCTCGTCGGCCGCCTGGCGACCTCGGCGCGCGGGCTCGTCGGCCACTCGCTCGGTGGGGAGGCGGCCCTCCTCGCCGCCGAGCAGGACCCGCGCATCGCCGCGACCGTCGCGCTCGACCCGGTCGACGGCGTCCTCGCCAACCCGGCACTGCGCGGCGCGGCCGGGGCATCCGGCCTCGTCGCCATCCTCCGGGCGCAGCCGTCGCTCTGCAACCTCGGCGGCAGCGACCAGACGCGCCTCTACGACGCGTTGCCGGGGGCCAAGCTGCTCGTCTCGGTCCGCGGCGGCAGCCACTGCGACCCGGGCGACCCGAGCAACTGGCTCTGCGACGTCGTCTGCGGTGCCCGCTCGCCCGCGCGGCTTCGGACCTTCGAGCGCTACGCGACGGCGGCGCTGCTCTGGGGACTGCGGGGCGACCGGCGCGCGCTCGCGTTCATCGGCGCGCGCGCGCTGTCTGCCGACGGCGCGGTCGGGGCGTTCGCGAGCCGGCTCGCGTCGGCGGCTTCCCTTCGAGCGCGGCGTTGAGCTGCGCGTGGCCGTCCCGCAGCCGTGCGATCGAGAGGCCGATCCGCCGCTCGAGCTGCAGCGGCATGTCCTCGGTGTACTGCACGTACCAGCGCAGGTCGGAGACCACCCGGTAGAAGGCGTCGACCGCCGACTGCTCGGCCGGCGACAGCGCCGCGAGGTCGCCGAACGTGGCGGTCGTGAACCAGGACGAGAGCACGGTGAGCAGCGGGGCGCGGTCGCGCAGCCGTGAAAAGAGCGCGACCATCTCGCCTGCGCGCTCCTCGAGCCGGGCCATCAAGTTGGCCGCGTCGAGCGCGATCAGGTTGCGCACGCGCGCCGCGGCGTCGACGCCGTTTCGCGTCCGGCCGCCCACGGACGGCGTGGGGGACGTGCCGGGCAGCCCTCCCGTCGCCTTTGCCATGCGCCACGATACCCCGAAATGGGCCGCCCGCGCAGCGCTTGCGCGAAGGGTCCTGCCTCTACCGCCCGGGCCCGGGCGCACCCAACCTTGTGGAGTCAGTCCAGCCGGAAGGTGCCCGATGAAAGTCCGCGATGTCCTCCGTGGCCGCCGCCTGCTCACCGTCGAGGAGACGGATTCGCTCTCCCTCGCCGCCCAGATGATGGCGTGGGGGACGGTCCGCCACCTGCCGGTGACCCGCGAGGGCCGACTCGTCGGCGTGCTGAGCGAACGGGACGTGCTGCGCAGCCGCGCGGTCGGCGAGAGCCTCAACGGCCTCAGCAGGCCGGTCGGCGAGGCGATGACCCGTCCGCCCAAGACCGCGGCGCCCGACGACGACCTACTCGAGGTCGAGGCGCGGCTGTCGCAGGAGAAGATCGGCTGCCTGCCCATCGTAGAGCGGGGGCGGCTCGTGGGGATGCTGACAGCCTCGGACCTGCTCGGCGAGCACGTCGGGCGGGGCGCGGCGCCTTCGCCCAACGGCGGCCCGGTCGGCGCGGTGATGACGCGGCGGCCGGTGGTCGCGAAGGAGGACGACCGTCTGCTCGACGCGGTCGAGCGGATGCTCGAGAACGGTGTCCGCCACCTCCCGGTCGTCGACCCGGACGGCCGCGTCGTCGGCATGCTGTCGGACCGCGACGTCCGTACCGCGGTGGGCGACCCGCGGCGCGCGCTCGAGCGGTCGCAGGCCCGGCCGGCGGTCGACGCAATGCGAGTCGCGGAGGTGATGACACGAGACCCGATCGCCGTGGACCAGGACGCGCCGCTCCAGAACGCGATCGAGATCCTGGTCGCGGAGAAGGTGGGCGCACTGCCGGTGGTCGACTCCCGCGAGAAACTCGTCGGCATCGTCTCCTATCTCGACGTCCTCGAGGACGCGGCGCGGCGCCTCCGCGCGCGGCACTGAGCCATGCGCGCGCGCTTTCGCGATCGGCGGGACGCGGGCCGGAGACTCGGCGAGAGGCTGCTCGGGCTGGCGCGCGAGGCGCCGATCGTGATCGGCCTGCCGCGCGGCGGCGTCGTCGTGGCGGACGAGGTGGCCTCCGCCCTGGGCGCGCCGCTGGACATCTGGGTCTCCCGCAAGCTCGGGGCGCCGATGCAGCCGGAGCTCGGGCTCGGGGCGATCGCGGAGGGCGGCGCGCTGGTGCTCGACCGAGACCTGATCGCCTCGCTCGGGCTGAACGAGGGCGAGATCGAGGCCATCGCGACGCGCGAGGCCGCGGAGGTGGGCCGCAGGGTGCGCCGCTTCCGCGAGGGCGGCCCGGCGCCGCGGCTCGCGGGGCAGACCGTGATCGTGGTCGACGACGGCGTCGCCACCGGCGGCACGGCGCGGGCGGCGTTGCGCGGGATCCGCGCGCAGCGGCCGCGGCGGACGGTCCTGGCCGTGCCGGTGGTCGCCGCGCCGACGCTCGGCGCCCTGGAGGAGGAGGCCGATTCGGTCGTCTACCTCGACGCGCCGGCCGACCTGTGGGCCATCGGCGCCTGGTACGACTCCTTCGACCAGGTCCCCGACGACGAGGTCGTCCGCATCCTGCGCCGCCGCGCGGGCGCGGTGCCCCGGCCCTCCAAGGGTGGCTCGCGCGAGGTCGCGATCCCGGCGGCCGGAGCGACTCTCGAGGGGACCCTCTCGATTCCCGCGGGCGCGCGGGGAATCGTGCTCTTCGCCCACGGCAGCGGGAGCGGCCGATTCAGCCCCCGAAACCGCTTCGTCGCGGACACGCTGAGGCGGCAAGGGCTCGGGACGCTGCTGTTCGACCTGCTCTCCGCGGACGAGGAGCGGGCCGAGGGCGCCGACGGCGAGCTGCGCTTCGACATCGGCCTGCTCGCCGAGCGGCTCGGCGCCGCGACCAGCTGGCTCGTCCGCTCCGGCGCGAGCCGGGAGCTGCCGCTCGGCTACTTCGGCTCGAGCACCGGCGCTGCCGCCGCGCTCGTCGCCGCGGCCGCGGGGCCCGACCGCGTTGCGGCGATCGTCTCGCGGGGCGGGCGCGTCGACCTGGCCGAGGACGCCCTGTCCCGCGTCCGCGCGCCCACCCTGCTGATCGTCGGCAGCCTGGACGAGGAGGTCCTCGCGCTCAACCGGGAGGCCGTGGCCGTGATGACCGCGCCGGTCGAGATCCAGATCGTCCACGGCGCGAGCCACCTCTTCGCGGAGTCCGGCGCGCTCGAGCGAGTCGCCCGCCTCGCCGCCGACTGGTTCGCGGCGCGCTTCCTCGAGGCGGCGCCCCGCGAGCCGCCCTCCGCGCCCGCCGCGTGAGATCAGTCGAGGCGGGCCGTCCGGGCGATCTCGCCCATCCGGCCGCTCTGGTAGTCCACCATCGCCTGGCGCAGCTCGGCCTCCGTGTTCATCACGAACGGCCCGAATCGGGCGACCGGCTCGCGCAGCGGCGCGCCCGCGAGCAGCAGTGCCCGGCCGGCGGCGCCGCGCACCGGGCCGCGCAGCCGCACCGCGTCCCCGGGGCCGAGGATCGCCATCTCGCCCTCGTGCAGTTCGGAGTCTCCGGCGCCCAGGCCGACCGCTCCCGAGAAGACGTAGACGACCGCCTGCCGGTCGGCCGGCGAGGGCAGCGTCAGGTCGGCCCCGGCCTCGAGCGTCCAGTCGTGAAAATCGATGGGGAGCTGCGTCTGGACGGCGCCGCGCGCACCGAGCGCCTCGCCGGCGATCACGCGAACGCTGGCCCCGCCCTGCCGCGCCTCCGGCACGCGCGAGGCCACGATGGCCTGGTAGCGCGGCTGCACGAGCTTGAGCCGCGCCGGCAGGTTCACCCAGACCTGGAAGCCGTGCAGGCGCCCGCCCGCCTCGCGAATGCGGCGCGACGGCATCTCCGAGTGGACGACCCCCGCGCCCGCGGTCATCCACTGCACCGCGCCGGGACCGGTCGCCCCGCGATGGCCCGCCGAGTCCTCGTGCTCCATCTCGCCCTCGAGCACGTAGGTCACGGTCTCGAAGCCGCGGTGCGGGTGGTCGGGCGCGCCGACCGCCTCGCCCGGGCCGTAGTCGATGGGCCCCATCTCGTCGAGCAGGAGGAACGGGTCGACGTAGGAGAGGCCGATCGTCGGGAAAGGCCGGCGCACGATGAAGCCCGCCCCCTCCCGCTGCCGGTGCGCCGCCACGCGCCGCGCCACCTCCCGCACCGCTTGCGCCTCGCCCGCCATGCCCGGGATCTAATCGACGGATCGAGGCGCGGCAACGGCCGGCGCCGCGGGGTGTGGTAGGAGTTGGGGTCCATGGCGCGCGCGGGGCAAGGAGAGCCGACGACTTGCCGCCGCGAGCGGTCGGAACGCGCGGGCGGCGCGGTCGCGCCCCACGAGGACCGCATCCGGGCGAGCGGGCGGCTGCCCCGCGTCGGGGCCGTCGTCCTCCAGTCGTTCTCCTCCGGGCTGCCGCTCGGCCTCGTCTGGACGCTCCTGCCGGCCTGGCTCGCCTACCGCAAGGTCGACATCAAGACCATCGGGCTCTTCACCCTGGTCCAGCTCCCGTGGAGCCTCAAGCTCCTCTGGGCGCCGCTGATGGACCGGTTCAGCCCGCCCTTCCTCGGCCGCAAGCGCTCCTGGATTATCGTCGGCCAGCTCATGCTGGTCGGGGGGCTCGCCGCGCTCGCCTGGCAGGCGCGATCGCCCGACGTCGCGGTCGTCGCCGGCCTCGCGCTCTTCATCGCCTTCGCTTCCGCCTCGCAGGACATCGCGGTCGACGCCTACGCGGTCGAGGTGCTCGAGACGCACGAGCAGGGGGTGGCCGTGGGCGGCCGGGTCGCCTTCTACCGGCTCGCGATGTACCTCTCGGGCTCCGCGGCGATCACCGCCGGCGCGCTCTGGGGCTGGCCTTGGATCTTCGCCGGCCTCGCGCTGATCTTCGTGCCGATGATCGGCGTCGTGGCCGCCTCGCCCGAGCCCGCACGACTGCCGCCCCCGCCGCGCTCGCTGCGCGACGCCGTCTGGGAACCGCTCGCCGGAATCTTCCGGATGCGGCGGGCCGCCGAGATCCTCGCCTTCGTGCTGCTCTACAAGCTCGGCGAGAACCTCGCCACGTCCCTCACCAAGCCGTTCCTCGTCCAGCATGGCTTCTCGCCGTGGGACGTCGGCGTCGCCGCCGGCACGATCGGCCTCGGCGCGACGCTCGCGGGCACGTTCGCGGGCGGCCTCGTCTCCGACCGCCTCGGACTGGGCCGCGCCCTCTGGCTCGGCGGCGTGCTCCAGTCCGTCGGCTGCCTCGGCTATGCGCTCGTCGATCGGCTCGGGGGGCCGATCGGCCACTCCCCGATCGACGTCCACCGGCTGGCGATGTACCTCGCCGTCGGATCCGAGGCGGCGTTCCAGGGCATGGCCGCGGGCGCGCTGGACGTGCTGCTCATCCGCCTCACCTCGCGCCGCTTCTCCGCCACCCAGTACGCGCTCTACTCGAGCTTCTTCGGCTTGGGGCGGGTGATCGTCGGCCCGCTCGCGGGCAGGCTCGTCGCGGGGTTCGGCTGGACGCCGTTCTTCGACCTCACGATCGTCGCGGCGATCCCGGGCCTCGTGATGCTCCAGCGCTTCTCGCCCTTCGGCAGCGCCGAGCCGCTCGTCGAACCCGCAGGGGCCGAGACCGCCGCGCCCGAGCTCTCCCCCGCCGGGGGAGAGGAGTCGTAATCGCGAAGGCCAAAGACTCCTGGCTCAGGCGACGTTCAGGGTCGGCGTACCCTTCTTCCAGTTGACCGGGCAGAGCTCGCCCGTCTGGAGCGCGTCGAGGACGCGCAGCGTCTCGTCCACGCTGCGCCCGACCGCGAGGTCGTTCACGCTCACGTGGCGGATGACGCCCTCGGGGTCGACGAGGAAGGTCGCGCGCAGCGCCACGCCGTCGCGGTGGAGCACGCCGAGCGCCGTCGACAGCTCGCGCTTGGTGTCGGCGAGCATCGGGAACGGCAGCGCCTTGAGATCCGGGTGCTCGCGCCGCCACGCGAGGTGGACGAAGTGGGTGTCGGTCGAGGCGCCGAGGACCTGCGCGCCGCGCGCCTGGAAGTCGCGCTCACGCCGCCCGAACTCCGCGATCTCGGTCGGGCAGACGAACGTGAAGTCCATCGGCCAGAAGAAGAGCACCTTCCACTTGCCCGGGTGGCTCGCGTGGGTGATCTGCTGGAACTCCTTGCCGTGATCGAGGCCCACGGTCGCCTGAAGCCGGAACTCTGGAAGCTTGTCGCCTACGGTCAACATGGTTCGATCTCCTTTGCGAACGGGTCGGCGGAGGCTCCCCCGCCGCCGGACGCCGGATGTCTAATGGAACGGCACCCGCCGTGCCCGCATTTCCCACGTCGAGAGGCACAGCCCCCGTGCTAGCATGAGCGAGGGGCAGCCGAGCGTCTCGGCGACCTCGAGTGCGGCGTGTCTTCAACTGGCGGTGCCATGCGGAAGCTCTTGCTGGTCTTCTTCGGCGGCGGATTCGGAAGCTGCGCCCGCTACCTCGCCGGGGCCTGGGCCGTCGAGGCGCTCGGCCCGGCGTTCCCGTACGGGACGCTCGCCGTCAACGCCATCGGCTCGTTCCTCATCGCGCTGATCATGGAGCTGTCCTTGACGACGCAACTCGTCGGCCCCGACCTCCGCCTGCTGCTCACGACCGGCGTCATGGGCGGCTTCACGACCTACTCGACGTTCAACTACGAGAGCCTGGGCTTCTTCCGGCAAGGGGCCTGGCTCCTCGGCGCGACCTACGTCGCGTCGACCGTCGCCCTCTGCTTCCTGCTCGGCCTCGCGGGCTTCGCGGCGGGTCGCGCGGTCTCGGGCGGGTAGCGCGGGCAGCAAAAGGAGAGTGCGATGCGCGTCCTCGACGGCGAGATGACCCTGGTCCGGATCTTCATCGGCGAATTCGACAAGTGGCACCACCAGCCGCTCGCGACCGCCCTCGTCGAGCGGCTGCGCAAGGAGGGCTTCGCCGGCGCGACCGTATTCCACGGAGTCGCGGGCTTCGGCGCGCGGAGCGTCCTTCACTCGACCCACCTCCTGCGCCTCTCCGAGGACCTACCGGTCGTCGTCGAGGTCGTCGACAGCGCCGAGCACGTCGAGCGGCTGACGCCGATCCTCGACGAGATGGTCCAGGAGGGGCTCGTCACCCTGGAGAAGGTCCGCGTCCTCCGCTACGCCCCGCGCGCCGACCGCCCCGACGCGCCGACGCCGTAACGCGGTTTCCGAACGGCCGCGGTGCGGCTATCCTGGTCATCGATGCCTCTGATCCTGCGGGACGATCTCTTCCTCGTGCACGATCCCGGGCCGAACCACCCCGAGAGCCCCGCACGCCTCGCGGCGATCTACCGCGACCTCGACGCGCATCCGCCCGCGAACCTGACCCTCGAGAAGCCTTCGCCCGCCCGCCAGGCGGATCTCGAGCGTATTCACACCCCCGAGTACCTCTCCGCCCTCGCCGCGACCGCGGGCCACTCCGCACTGCTCGACCCGGACACCGGGGTGAGCCCGCGCTCGTACGCCGCCGCCCTCCTCGCGGCCGGCGCGACCGTGCAGGCCGCCGAGGCCGTCGTCGCCGGCCGCGCCGAGGGCGCCTTCGCGCTCGTGCGCCCGCCCGGCCACCACGCCGAGGCCGAGCGTGCGATGGGCTTCTGCCTGCTCAACAACGTCGCGATCGCCGCCGCCTTCGCCCGCGACGAGCTGTCGTGCAAGCGGATCCTGATCCTCGACCCCGACGTCCACCACGGCAACGGCACGCAGTGGGCCTTCTGGCGGAGCCCCGACGTCCTCTACGTCTGGACCCACCGCTTCCCCTTCTACCCGGGCACCGGCTCGGTCGCGGAGATCGGCGACGGCCCCGGCCAGGGCTACACCGTCAACCTCCCGCTGCCCGCCGGCGCGGGCGACGTGGACCTGCTCTCCCTCTATGAAGGCGTCGTCGCGCCGATCGTCCACGAGTACGAGCCGGAGCTGATCCTCGTCTCCGCCGGCTTCGACACCTGGAAGGACGACCCGCTCGGCGGGATGGCCGTGACGGCGCTCGGCTTCCGCGCCCTCTTCGCGATTTTCACGGCCTGGGCGGGCGACCACTGCCCGGGCCGGCTCGCCCTGGCGCTCGAGGGTGGCTACGACCCCGCGGGGCTCGTCGCCGGCGTGCGCGCCGCGCTCGCGGCCATCGGCGGCTTCACCGCGCCGCCCGTCGACGGGCGCCCGCGCGCCGCGGTCGAATCGGTCGCGCAGCAGGCCCGGTCCCTGCTCGCGCCCTACTGGAAGTCGCTGCGCTGACGCCGCGCGAGACGGCGAACGGGCGCCGGCCGTGTCAGTAGCAGCAGCGGAAGACGGCGGAGAAGCCGTAGGCGTCCTGCGGGGCGCCGTTGGCGTCGGCGGTGCAGGCGGTGTTGTTCCAGGTCTCGAACGTGTTGTCCGCCGTCTCGTCCATGTACCAGCCGGGCTGCGTTCCGCCGAAGAAGTCGTAGCCGAGGAGACCGTTCGCGTGGGCCGCGCACGCGTCCATCGCGTCCTTGTAGCCGCAGACGTGCGCGTAGACACCGTTCCCTGGTATCGTCTGACAGTACGGGATGGCGCTGTACAGGGGCCGGGCGGCTTCCAGTGTGTCTTCGACGCAGAGCCGACCGCCGTTCACCGGGCTGAAGCCCGCCGCACAGGGAGCTGCGGCGAACGGCTGGGCGAGCGCCTCGATACGCACCTCGTCGATCGTGCCGTTGAAGAACGCGGCCGTCGCGGAGCGGCCGCCGATCCAGAGCGGATTGCTGCCGGTCTTCACGGGGCCATACGGGTATGCGGTCAGCGAGGACAGCCTGCCGTCGACGTAGGTCCGAATGTCGAGCCCGTCGTAGACCGCCGCGATGTGCGTCCAGGCGGTCGCCGGAACCGCGCCACTGCCGAGCCAGGCCCAGGACGGTCCGTGCTCGGTCTGGAACGCCGCCTGCACCTGCCCGCCGTTCACGCCGAGAAGGTACTGGCCCTCCTTCGCGATAATCGTCTGGTTTCCGCTCACGGTGTTCGGATAGACCCACGCTTCGAGCGTCACGGCCTGGGAGAAATCCAGGCTCGGCGCATCCGGCGCCGAGACATAGCCGGACGCCCCGCCGTTGACGGAGAGCCCGTTGCCCGTGTGCCCGCTCGTCGTCCACGACGCGCCCGAGCTGAAGGTCACCGTGTTCCCGTTGCCGGATTCGTCGGCCGAGCTGCTGCCCGTGTTCTCCTCGAAGTCGTACACCGCGCGGTAGAGACCCGCTCCGGCGGCGCCAGTCGGTCCGGCAACGCCCGCCGCTCCCGTCGCGCCGGTCGCGCCCGCCGGGCCCGTCGGGCCGATCGGCCCCGTCGGTCCTGCCGGGCCCGCCAGTCCCACTCCCGTCGGTCCGGTCGCTCCGGTGGGTCCAGCGACACCCGTCGCGCCGGCCGCCCCCGCCGAACCCGTAGGCCCCGGCGGACCGCTGGGCCCCGGGGCGCCGACTCCGGTCGGTCCGGGAATCCCGGGCGCGCCGGTCGGACCGGACACACCGGCGGCCGTGGGTCCCGTTACCCCCGTCGCCCCCGTCGGTCCGGCCGGACCTTGTGGGCCGGTGGCTCCAGCGCAGGCCGAGAGCGCAAAGGCCGCGAGGGTCGCAGAGATCAGTCGGATACGAACGGGCATATCGGAACTCCCCGAGGTCGAGTTGACGTTGGTCCACTAGTCGGGCGGGGGCCCGGGTGTCAAGCGCTCGACGCCGACGCGTCGGCAACGGACGGCGAACCCAATCCATCGGGAGCCTGAACCACCGGTCGTGGTCGGGGGTCGGGGGCGCGGTCGTCCACGCCCCATGGATGGCCGGCCTGCTCGATCGACTTGGGAGCGAACGGCGGCGGTTGACTCGCCGTGGACCTACCGGCGTAAGTTGTCGCCTTTCCCATGGACGAACGGGCGCTCGAGCTCAAGGTCGGCCTCCTCGCGGTCCTCGCGCTGATCGCCGGGCTCGCGCTCTGGGCGATCCTCCAGGGTCCGTTCGCCGGGGGGCTGCCCGTCGACGTCGACTTCGCGGACGCCGCCGGGCTGACCGCCGGCGCGCCCGTCAAGTACGCGGGCGTCACCGTCGGCCGCGTCCACGCCGTCGTGCTGCTGCCCCAAAGGCGCGCCGCCGACCGCACGCCGCTGCCCGTGCGAGTCGAACTGCGCCTGGCCCCCTCGGCCCGCTCGGCGCTCGTCTCGGACGCCCGCTTCACGGTCGCGTCGCAGGGCCCGCTCGGCGAGCCGTATGTCGAGTTGCTCCCGGGCTCGCCCGACGCCGCGCCCCTCGCCTCGGGCGCCGAGGTGCGCGGCATCGACCCGGTGCGCTTCGACCGGATCCTCGACCAGGCCTCGCGCCTCGTCACCGGCCTCGGCAACGCCGTCTCGGGAAATCCCCGCGCCATCCCCGACCTGCTCGCCCACCTCGACCAGTTCGTCCGCGACGCCGACGGCACCCTGCGCGCCGTCGGCCCCGCGCTCGGCGCGACCGCGACCGACGCCGCGGCGGCGGCCGCCGACGCCCGCGCCCTCGCCCACGAGGCGCGACCGCTCCTCGCTGAGCTCGCGCAGAAGCTCCCCGCGCTCGCCGAGCACGCGGCCGCGACCGCCGCCAAGGCCGACGCGCTCGTCTCGAGCGTCTCGCCCGGAGACGTCGCGCAGCTCCGCAAGGCCGCCCAGGGCGCCGCCGCGACCGCGACCCAGCTCCAGGAGGTCGCCGCCCGCGCCGACCGCATCCTCGCCGGAGTCGAGCGCGGCCAGGGCACCGTCGGTGAAGCGCTCAAGGACCCCAAGGTCTTCGACGACCTCAAGGCCCTGGTCGCCGACCTGAAAGCCCACCCCTGGAAGTTCCTCTGGAAGTAGTGCCGCCGCGGGTCAGTAGCAGGTCGATAGCAGTGCTGCGGCCCCCAAGACGTAGGCGATGAAACCGACGTCCGGCTGCCCGTCGCCGTTGAAGTCGCCGCAGCCCAGGGCCGTGACCGTGACCCCGAAATCTCCGGCAGGGTTCACGGCATACGGGCCACTGGGAGCGAGCGCGCATCCACCCGTCGCAGAACCGAGCAGCAGATTCACGTAGCGGCCTTGGGCAAGAACCAGATCGGGATTCCCGTCGCCGTTGAAGTCCGCGACCGCGAGGCTGGAGATGCGACTCGCGCCGTAGACGGACTGCGGCTGAAACGCGCCCGCCCCGGCGGCCAGCAGGACGCCCACCGTGCCGTCGCCGCTGTTCGCCACCGCAATGTCGGGCCGGCCGTCGCGATTGAAGTCCGCGGACACGAGCAAAGTAGGAACCTTTCCCACCGACACCTTCGACTGCGGCTGGAAGACACCGCTTCCCGTACCCAGCAGCACGCTCACCGTACCTTCGCCCGCGTTCGCGACCGCCAGATCTGGGTTGCCGTCACCGTCAAAGTCGGCAACCACGATTCCCTCGGGATTGGATCCGACGGCGAAGGTGGCGGACGGGCCAAACGCGCCGCCGCCAAGCCCGAGCAGCACGCTCACCGTCCCGTCACGAGAGTTCGTGGCTGCGAGATCGACGAAGCCGTCGCCGTTGAAGTCGCCGGCGGCGAGCCCCCAAGGTGCGTTGCCGACCGCGTACGCCGTCGGCGCCCCGAAGGTCCCGGTCCCCGTTCCCAGCAGGACGTCGACGGTGCCTGCCATCGACGTCACCGCGACGTCGAGGTGACCGTCACCGTCGAAGTCTTTGGCGACGATGCCCGACGAGCCGGGGCCGACCGGGGTCTTCGACGGCGGTCCGAAGCTGCCGGTCCCGTCTCCCAGGAACGTCCAGAGGTACTTTTCAGAAGGATACTGGGAAGGGTACCGCGCCACGAGATCGAGCCTTCCGTCGCCGTCGAAATCTCCGACCGCGAGGGCACCGAGGGGCATCGTCGGCATCGGGTTGCTGTACCTCGGCGCCCCCAACGTGACGCGGCACGCGCAGCTTCCGGCGGCGCAGGTTGCGCCGGTCCAGCACGCCGTGCCGCACGCACCGCAGTTCGCCGGGTCGGTCGCCACGTCTGCGCACCCGTCGGCGCACGCGAGCCAGCCGGGCTCGCAGCCGGTGAAGCCCGTCGGGCCCGCAGGGCCGGTCGCACCCGTCGCGGCAGGTGGTCCCATTGATCCCGCGGAGCCGGTCGCGCCGGTCGCACCGGTCGCGCCCGCGGCACCTTCCACCCCAGTGGGTCCGGTCGCACCCGTCGCGCCGGCAGGACCCACGGGGCCCGTCGATCCCGTTGCGCCGGTAGCGCCCGGCGTGCCCGTCGCGCCAGCCGTGCCCGTCGCGCCGGCGACGCCCGTGGCCCCCGTGACTCCCTCGGCGCCGGTGCGGCCCGCGGAGCCACCGGCACCCGCCGGCCCAGTGGCGCCCGTCGGACCGGGCACCGATGGGGCGCCGGTCGCGCCCGTTGCACCCGCCGGCCCCGGCGCACCCGTCGGACCCGTGGGACCACCGGGGCCAGCTTCGATCTCGTTCGTCGCAGGGCCGGCGACGGGACGACTGTCGAAACACGATGCGGCGGCCGCCGCGAGGAGCGCCGCCAGAACCGTCCTCCGCAAGGGGCCTCGCATCGTCTCCGTCCTCACTCGCAATGCGAGAGCAAGACCATGAAAGCGCTGGTGGGGTAGCCTTCTTGTACGATGAGGTCGGGCTGTCCGTCGCCGTCGATGTCCGCCGCCGTCGGCCGTCCCAGGAGCGCATCCAGGTAGTACGGCCCGGAAGTCGCCGGCTGGAGCGCCCCGGTTGCTGTGCCGAGGAAGAGAAGGATCTCGTCCGGCTCGCTGCTGACCGTGACCACGAGGGCGAGGTCCGAGAGCCCGTCGCCGTTGAAATCGGCAACGGCAAGGCCGCGCAGCGAGTTGCCCCCAATCGACACCGGCGGCAACGGGGCGGGGATCGAAAACCCGCCAGGACCACCCAGGAACACGGACACCAGGAAGGGCCATGTCGCTCCCACGGCCAGGTCGGAGATCCCGTCGCCGTTGAAATCGCCGGCGACCACCTCGATGCCGCCGGGCGGGAGCGTCGTCGGCGGCCCGAACCCTCCCTTGCCGTCACCGAAGAGCACGTAGGTCGCGGCGCCGGTGGCCGCCAGGTCGAGATGCCCGTCGCCGATGAAGTCCCCGATGGCGACCGAGACGGTCTGGGAGCCGACGCCGAGCGTGATCGGCGCCGCGAACCCTCCCTTGCCGTCACCGAGCAGCACGCTGACCGTGGCCGCGCCGTCGTCCGCCACCGCGAGATCGGGAATGCCGTCGCCGTTGAAGTCCCCCACGGCGATGCCGTCGGGCTGGGCTCCGGCCGGAAACGGCGCCGCCGCGGCGGCGAAGCCTCCGGCACCGTCCGCGAGCAACGGGACGACTCCTCCCGGCGTCAGCACCGCCATGTCCAACTCGCCGTCGCCGTCGAAGTCGGCCAGCACGATGGCGCCGGGAGCTCCGCCGACCGCATACGACGTCGGCGGCCCGAGCCTTCCCGTTCCATCGCCGAGGAACACCTCCACCGCCCTTCCCCCCGGGCTGGTCGCGGCGAGGTCGGGGGCCCCGTCACCGTTCAGATCGCCCACCGCGACGCTCGAGGTGCCGCTGGCCACACCGAACTGCGGCGGCAAGAGCGCGACGTTGCAACCGCACCGGCCCGCCTCGCATGTCGCGTCCAGGTAACACGCGCGGCCACAGCTTCCGCAGTTCGCGGGGTCCGCGTCCTGATCGACGCAGACGCCGCCGCAATCGAGCCACCCGCTGGAACAGCTCCAGCCCGTCGCGCCGGTCGCTCCGGTCGGACCGGTCGCGGCGTTCGGGGGCCCGACCGCGCCCGTCGCCCCCGTCGCGCCGGTGACGCCCGCGGCGCCGCCCGGGCCCGTCGCACCGGTCGCGCCCGTCGCT
>DAIDIT010000196.1 GCA_027451705.1 Pseudomonadota bacterium | reverse complement strand
GGCCGCGCGCGCGGTCCGCCGGCGAGGAACGCCGCGCGCGGAATCGCGTCGAGCGCGGCCGGGAGCGCGGCCGCGAGCCCGCGTTGCTCGCCGAACAGCCGCTCGAGCCGCAGGCGGCGCCGGAGCGGCGCGACCAGCGCCGAGAGCAGACCCCGCTCGTGCTCCGTGAACGGCTCGCGCCGCATCGCGCCGACCCAGGCGAGCAGCGAGCTGCCGTCGCAGACGAGGACCCGGAGTTGGTCGTGGTCGACAATCCCGACCTTCCGATAGACCGGAGGAACGTTCTCAAGATCTCGGGGGCCCACTCCCATCTGCCGGAGCGTCGTGGCCCGGTTGCGCTGGCGCGGCTCCGGCCGGGCGGCGTTGAAGAAGCCAAACTTCGGGACGGCGCCGATGAAGGCTTCCCAGGGTCCTCGGACCCAAGCGGGAAAGCCCTCGAAGCGCTCGACGACCAGCCTCGGCTGCGCGGTCCCGAGGCTGTACGCCCCGGTCAGCTCTCCGTGCACCAGCCGGCCGATCTCGGGCAGCGCCGCTCCGAGTGTCGATCCCGTGAAAGGGTCCCCGGTCGCGAGCAAGGCGCCGATCTCCGCGAGCCGGCGCCGCTCCGGCGCCGAGAACGCGCCGCGCGTCTCCCAACCCTGGGTGACCCCGCGCCCAGCCATGTCCACTCCTGTTCGACCGGATTCTACCACGCGACACTCGGGGCTGCCCCCTCCCAGACGGACACAGTCGCGGGAGACAGCCATGCGCGGCCGGGTAGCCCTGCCGACCTCGCGGCCCGTGCCGGCGCCGGTCGAGTCGAGGCATGCCGGTGCGCCCGCCTCGGACCGCCCGCCCGGCGAGATTCTCCGGCCGTTGATCGTGAAGCCGTGGCTGCTGCCGAGGTCGTCGCGCCAGTAGAGGCCGTGCGAATCGACGTCGAGCGAAACCGGCGGGCCGCTCGGGGAGTCGATCTCGGGCGACGCGGAGGTCGGGACGGCGTTGCCGCGGCGCTCGCGGACCGCGGCGGCGGGCCGTTCGGCGAAGCGCACGCACGTCACCGTGAAGCCGGAGGCGCGCACGACGGTGCCGTCGTCGAGTCGCCGGCGCGGCTTGCCGACGCTGGCCGCGTCGAAGACGGGAGTGCCCGTGAGGGTGGCGCCGTGGACGCTGCCGCCGACCGACAGCTCCACGCGGGCGAAGTTCACGGCGCAGAGCTGCGGTGGAACGACGATCTGCGCGCCCTCGTCGCCGCCGAGGACCAGCGATCCGACCTCGAGGTCGACCTCGGCGACGGTCGCGTCGCCGTGACTGACATAGACGTGCTCGGGCACGACGATCTCTTCGCACGCGCGGGCGATGCGGGCGAAGAGCACGGCGATCCCGGCAAATGGATCGCCCGTCGGGTCGAAGAGATCGCCGCTGCGGCCGAAGGGATCGTAGGGCTGGCCGAAGGGATCGG
Source organism: Pseudomonadota bacterium (assembly GCA_027451705.1). Lineage (GTDB taxonomy): Bacteria > Myxococcota > Myxococcia > Myxococcales > JAKAPL01 > JAKAPL01. The sequence goes on along the minus strand of DAIDIT010000196.1, from coordinate 10,093 downwards.
CCGGCACGACGAAGAAATCGTCCGGCAGGCCGAAGGGATCTTTCGTGTGGCCAAAAGGATCGCCGATCGCGCCGAGTGATCCGACGCTGCGGGCGAACGGATCGTCGATCTCCTCGAAGGATCCGACGAAATCGGCGGCGCCACCGTCGCATCGGCCTGCCCGATCGACGGACTCGCAGGCGACGTCGAGAGACCGTTCGGCGAGAGCGTCGATGTCTTCCGCGACAGCGAGAGATCTTTCGGCTTGCCGAAGAGATCGGACGCGCTGCCGAAGCGATCGGGCGGCGAGATCGTCGCTCCCGAAGGCTACGTCGAGAGATCGTTCGGCGGGACCGAGAGAACGGACGTCGAGATCGTCCATCCCGACGGCCACACCAGGACATCGTTCGGCCTCACGGGCGGGAGCTTCGCGCCCACGGTCGCCGTGGCCCGTGAGATCGCGGGGTTGGAAGGCGATTCCGCGAGATCTCGCGGCCGTCCGCGAAATTTCGCGGACTTTTCCGCGAGATCCCGCGGATCGCCGAGGGGCTCCGGCGGCCGGATGGCCGTTTTCACGAGGCACAACGAGGGCTTGAGCCACTTGGCACGGTTCGCGGGGGGTCTTTGCAGCTCCTGATTTTAGGGGCCGGCGGTAAGTGGAAACGCTTCCGCCGGCACCCGGGGCCGCGATCGGCGCGGGCCCGAAACCGAGGAGTCATGGGGATGCGCCCCGACCGTCGAGGCGCTGAACCAGTTCGCGGTGGATCGGCAAGCGTTCGAGGACCTGCACTTGCGGCGACGCAGGACTTCGTCGCGCTGCTCGACGCGTTGGACGAGCCGTACCCGGTGTAGCCGGGCACAGCGGAAAGGAGGTGATGGCAGGCAGGCGGTAACGCAGTAGCGGGCGGGCCCATGGTGGGCCGGCCCGACTGAAACTCGCACAAGGAAGGTGCAACATGGCAATTGGAATGTCGAACGGCCCCTCGGCCCCCAAAGGGTTCGAGGCCCTGCTCACGACGCTGGTCGCCGGGCTCCAGCAGTTGATCCCGGCCAAGTCCACTCTGCTGGTGAAGGGCGTGACCATGACCCAGGCGCAGGTCGTCTCTGCGCTTCAGGCCGCGATCGCGTACTACTCGGCGGTTCGGAACCAGAAGGCGGCGATGCTCACCGCCCTGGCGGCGCGTGAGGCACAGAGCCAGGCGGCGCGGGATCTGTACAACCAGATCAAGGCCGCCCTGGTGGCGCAGCTCGGCAAGGGGAACCCGGAGCTCGGCAAGTTCGGGTTCAAGGTCGGCAAGGCCCCCAGGCTGCTGACGAGCGCGGAGAAGGCGCTCAAGGCGGCCCGCGCGCGGGTGACGCGGAAGCTGCGCGGCACCCTCGGGTCGAGGATGAAGGCCGCGATCGTCGCCGCGACCCCGACCCTGCAGCTCGGTCCCAACGGGCCGACGCTGACCCCCAACCCGGCGGACGTCCCGGCCCCCTCGGGGACCGCGGCGGCCGCGCCGCCCAGCGGCGGGACCACGGCGGAGCAGAGCGGCTCCGCCGCGCCCGGGTCGAGCAACGCGCCGGCCGGCAAGTAGGGACCGGTGGCAGGACGGCGAAGGCCGCCGCGTGAAGGGACGACCGTGCGGGACACGGACCCGTGGAGCGCGGCGGCCGGCGCCGCAACAACGAGGCCCGGAGGCCCGGGGCGCGAAATCGCCCCGGCCCTCCGGGCCGTTCTCTCATCTGTCTTCGTCGGAGCGGCCATCCGGCGCCCGCGGGCCTCCTCGGGGCGCGTCAGGGTTTCCCCAGTTGTCTCCAGAGTGGGCTCTCCGGTAGCTTTTCTCCGCGTGAAGGGGCCGGCAGACGACGGAGCGTGGGGCGGGGCGGCCGAGCTGGCCGACTGGTCCGCGTCTTCCTTGCGCGCGCTCGTCCACGACCTGCGCGATCGCCTCGCCGCGGACCAGGCACTCGCGTTTGGAATCTCGCGCGAGGATCCCGGCCAGGTCGAGTTCGTCGTCGCCGACGGCCTCCCTGCCACCTTTGCCCGGGCGTTCGAGACCTGGCTCCCGTCCGCGCCGGTCGTCTTCGAGCTGTTCGACCCGGCGCTGCCCGAGGCCCGGCAGCGCAACCGCCCGCTCCGGCCCGAGGACTTCCCCGCGCCCTCCGCGTGGCGGCGCACGCCGTTCTTCGAACACGTCGTCGGCCCGTGGCGCCTCGGTCCCGAGGCCCTCCGCGTCCTGGTCTGCGACGGCGCTCGGCTTCTCGCCTGGGTCGGCTTCTTTCGCCACGCGCCCTTCGGGATCGAGTCCGTCCGCGCGCTGCGGCAAAGCGTGCCCGCGCTGCGGGCGCAGCTTCGCCTCCACCGCCGGCTCTCCGCGATGGCGCTCTTCGCGGCGGCCCTTCCGGCCGTCCTCGACGCGATCCCGGCGGCGGCCTTCGTGCTCGGACCGCGCGGGGGCATCCGGCGCCGCAACCGGATCGGCGAGGCCCTCCTGCGCAGGTCGGGCGATCGACTGCGGCGGGAGTTCCGCGCCCACGCCGAGGGGCGCGCGTGCCGGCTGCCATTTTCGTTCCACCGCATCGCCATTCCCGGGAGCGCCGCGCACCACCACCTCGCCGTCCAGCGGGTCGAGAAGGACGACGTCGCCCACCGCGTCACCTGCGCGGCCGTGCGCTGGAAGGTCGGCCTGCGGGCCGAGCACGTCCTCGCGCTGGTCGTCCGCGGCGCGAGCAACCGGACCATCGCCGCGCGTCTGGGGATCGCGGTCGGCACCGTCGAGCTGTACGTGAGCCGCCTCCTCGCTGCCGCGGGAGCGGAGAGCCGGGCGGAATTGGTCGCAAAGTTCTTCACCGACGCCTGGCGCTGAGAGCGGCGGCGGCCGCGCGCAAGTCCCTCGTCCGCGACTAAGGGTTTCCCCAATGGATCGTGGAACGCGACCTCGGTTTGACTTCGGTCAATGTCGATCGGACGCCGCGCCGCGGTCCTCCTGGCCCTCGCCGAGTTGCCGGCCGCCAGCGCCGCCGCCCAGCAAGGGCCGCCCGTGGCCGCCGTGGTGCTCGACCGCGCCGCGGGCGTGACCCCGGGGCTCTCCTACGCCGTCCGCGGCCTGCTCTCGGCGGGTGGCTGGACGGTCGCGGACGACCGGGGGATCGCGGCCGCCCGCGCGACCGCCGCACCCGGGCGCGCGCTCGACGATCGCGCCGCCCTCTGGCTGCGCGCCCAGCTCGGCGTGACGCGGCTCATCGTCGTGGACGCCGCCGCCGCGCAGCCGGGCGGCCCGGTCGCCCTACACTTCGCGGCCTACGACGCGTTCCCCATCGCGGCCCGCGAGGCGACCGTCCCCGCCGCGAACCTCGTCGCCACGGTGCTCGGGATGATCTCCGCGCTGCCGCCGGCGGGCGCGCCCCCCGCGGGCACGGCAGCGGCCCAGCCCGGCGGGGTCCCTCCGCCCGTCCCGACCGCACCGCCCCCGGTGGCCGTGGCGCCGCCGGCCGCCGCACCGCCACCCGCCGAGTCCGAGGAGACGGTCCTCGTCCGCCGCCACCGGCCGCCCTGGTACTTCTGGGCCGGTCTCGCGACGTTCACGCTCGGGTACCTGCCGACGATCGTCATGCCGATCGTCTGGGGCGACTACAACCCGAACGCCAGCGCGGCCGGCCGATGGCCCGTCGCGGGTCCGTTCCTCGTCCGCAACACCATCGACGACTACGACATGTACGCGAAGGGGTGGAGCGCCATCACCCTCACCGACGCGGCGCTCCAGCTCGCCGGGGTCGCGGGGCTCGTCGCGGGAGGGGTTGTTTGGGGACTCGGGACCGAGGTGGCCGAGGTGCGGCCCAAGCCCGAGCCGAAGGTTTCCGTCCGCCCGATCCTCTCGCCGGGCCTCACGGGGGTCGCTCTGTCATGGTGAAGTGTCTCGCGCTCTCTCTTCTCGCCGGCGCCGCGGTGGCCTCCTGCGCGCCGCAGGGCAAAAGCTGCGGCCGGGGACGCTGCGCCGTCGGCGCCTGCATCGAGATCGCCGAGACGCACGCGAGCATGACCCAGGAGGATCTCGGCTGGTGGTGCGTCCACCCGTGCCCCGCCTCGTACCAATGCGGCGGCCCGCTCTGCCTCTCCTCCCCGGTCGACGGCCGGATCGACGTCTGCGCGGGGAGCCAGTTGCAGGTCGGTTACTATGAGCCGGCGACCGATCAGAACGGCGCGCCGTACCCGATCCCGACTTACTGGCTCCAACTCCAGGACGGCGGGGTGATCGCCTGCGACGCCGGCGCGGTCTGCTCGCCCGGTATCCTGAATGCGGGCGAACCATTGCCGCTCTTTTCGTATTCCGATCCTGGCTCGGACGGGGGTGCGCAATGGGGCGACTTCGGAACCCCTGGGGCCTACTACGGCTGTGCTCCATCGGGCCTCGACGGTGGTTGCGTTGACGGGAAGTTCACGATCCTCCGGACACCGCTGCCGCCGCTGCTGCCGACGCCGATCCCGATCATCATCCGGGTCGACCAGCCGATGGGGGAGCTCCTGTGAGCGCCGCGCGCGGCTGCGCGCTCTTGCTCCTTGCGGGTGTGACCGGGTTCTCAATGCGGGCCCGTGCCCAGTGCGGCATCGTCGACTATGACGGGCCCGGGCCCTCCGGAAGCGGCCAGTACAGCCAGTGCGGCGGCGGGGGCGGCGGTGGGACGCAGTGGACGCCGCCCGCGACCCAGCCCGCAGGATGCCCGTTCGGCGACACCGACTGCGGTGGGGGCACCTGCTGCTTCCCGGGCGAGGTCTGCGTCGAGGGCGGCCAGAAGTGCTGCCCGGGCTCGCACCCCTACGACTGCGGCAACAACGAGTGCGGCGTCGATTCGAGCTCGTGCCTCACCTGCCCGGCGAACTACCCGAACTACTGCGGCAACGACCAGTGCTGTCCGGCGAACCAGCCGCTCTGCTGCCCGCACGGCTGCACCGACGAGGCCCATCCGATCTGCTGCTCGAACTCGAACAACGCCTGCGACGGCGCCCACCCGTTCTGCTGTGCCGACGGGGTGAGCTGCGCCGTCGACGAGGACCACTGCCCGACGGGCTGCCCGGAGGGGTTCGTCGCGAGCGTGGAAGACAGCGCGCGCTGCTGTCCCGCCGGCATGAACCACCTCTGCAACGACGACTCCTGCGACCCCACCCCGAACTGCCACGGCGTCGGCAAGAAGGGCACGCCCGATCCCCGAAACCAAGCTCCCGCGCAGTCGAGCTCCGGCGGAAGCGGAGGAGCCGTCGGAGGCATCGGGGTCTGCGGCCCCCCGCCCGGTGGATGTTCGGCGGTCGGCTCCGTCATGAGGAATGACCAGTACCACCCGGGCGGGTGCTGCGGCCCACCCGACACCTGCAACAACGGCGGGCAAGGCACTGTGCTTACGTGCGCCGACGACTGCGGAATGACCTACTATGAAATCGGAAGCCAGACGTATGGACCGTGCAAAGCGGGCGACCTGGCCTGTCTTCAGAGCGTCACCCAGCAGCTAAATGCCGTCGCTCCAAACGGGGGCTGCAAGTGACACGGCCCCTGCTCGTCGCCTGGTTGGCCGCGTGCGCGCCCGCGCCGAACAGCCACATGGCGGCGCTCACGCCCGGCTACTCCCAGGCCGGCACGGGCGGAGCGTCCGGCGGCGGGTCGACGGGCGGCACGACGTCCGGTTCGGGAGGAACCACCGGTGGCTCGACCTCGGGGGGCGCCTCCACGTCCGGCGGCGCCTGCGCGGGCCCGGCCCAGGGCTGCTCGTCGACCGCCTGCTGCGGCGGCCTGACCTGCACGAGCTTCAGCCAAGTCTGCTGCTCGGGCCCCGGCAACACCGCGGCGGGTTCGACGTGTGCCTCGGACTGCGATTGCCAGTCGCTCACCTGCTCGAGCCACTCCCTCTGTTGCAGCGGCGCAGGCGGTGCCGCCGCCGGCGCGACCTGCTCGACCGACTGCGACTGCGCGTCGATCTTCTGCGCGTCGGCCGGCATCTGCTGCGGCGCCCGGGGTAGCGCCCCGAGCGGCGCGACCTGCTCGACCGACTGCGATTGCAACTCGCTCCAGTGCACCGCCGGGAGCTGCGCATGACCAGGGAGGAGACATGACCGCGCGTCTCATCGGTTCGATCTCGATCGCCCTCTCGTTCGCCGCCCTGTCGGGCTGCGCGCAACCGTGCTCGGCAGCGTCCGACTGCGGGAGCTGTCAGTTGAACCAGGGAGGTTCCAACTGCGTCTGGTGCCCGGGAACGAGCAGCTGCGAGGCGAGTCCACCGCAAGACTGCCCAGGAAGCTGGATCGGCCGCTACGACACCTGCCCGGGCGCCGGCAGTTCGAGCAGTTCCAGCGGCGGTTCGGCTTCCGGCGGAGGGAGCGGCAGCGGCTCGAGCGGCTCGGGCGGTGGCGGCGTCTGCCTCCAGACTCCCAACGGACCGATCGGCAACTGCGGCCCCGGAAGCGGAGGCGGCTCGGCCCCGGGCTGCGTCACCGCGGATGACTGCCCCTCGGGGCAGTACTGCTGCAAGCAGCCGTCGGGCGCCGCGCAGTGCTTCGCGGCGCCGCAACCCAACGAAGGCTGCTGCGGCCCGAGCACCGTCGGCTGCTCCGTCAACTGTCCCACCACGAGCTGCACCGGCTACTGACCGGAGGAGGCGCCATGCACACGCGATCCCGGATGCGACTCGTTGCGATCGTGCTCCTCGCGGCCTGCGCGCAGTCCTCGCCGCCGGGGTCGGGCAGCGGAGGTGGCGCGAGCAGCGGTGCCGTCACCGGAGGAAACGGATCGAGCGGATCGACCGGACAGGGCTCGGGCGGAGCCTCTTCGACGTCGGGATCGACGGGCAGCGCGAGCGGCGGGGGGTCGAGTGGCGGCGGCACCAGCGGCGGAGGATCGGGGCCGGCCTGCCAGCCGTGCGACTCGACCGGCAACTGCCCCGGGGGAGGGGACTGCACCCAGGACAGCGCGGGGACGAACTTCTGCGCCGCAGATTGCAGCTCGGGGCAAAGCTGCCCGGACGGCTTCGCCTGCGATCCGGCCGGCAGCGGCGACTGCCTGCCGCAGGGCGGCGCCTGCGCCCCCGGGACCGGCGGCGGCGCCGCCCCGAGTTCGGGCGCGTGCGTGAACGACGGGCAGAGCGGCTGCAGCTCGCAGGGAGACTGCTGCGACATGAACGCCGCCTGCGTGGACGGCGGCTGCCTCTGGCAGTGCTTCGCGTCGGTCGGCTTCGACGCCGGCCCCGGCGCGGCCTCCGGTGTCTGCGCCAAGGACACCGACTGCTGCAGCTTCCGCTGCAACAGCGGGCTCTGCTGCGATCGGCCCGGCGCCACGTGCGCTACGGCCGGCAACGTCGACGGGATCAACTGCTGCTCGAGCGCCTGCTCGGATGCCGGGACCTGCCTTTGCAGCCAAGTCGGCGGCAAGTGCTCCGAGGCGCAGGACTGCTGCAGCGGCCGCTGCGACGGCGGCGCCTGCGACTGCGCGCCGCTGTCGGAAGGTTGCAACAGTACGAACGATTGCTGCGATTCTCTCGCGACGTGTACGAACGGCACCTGCTGCGGCCCCCTCGGCGACGCCTGCCGCCAGCCGAGCGACTGCTGCAACGGCGCGGCCTGCCAGGACGCGGTCTGCTGCATCGCGCTCGGCGGACCCTGCGGCGCGAACAGCGACTGCTGCTCGGGCGCCGAATGCCTGAACGGAAGCTGCTGCTCCACCTTCGCGTGCAACCAGAACTCGGACTGCTGTTCCGGAACCTGCAACGGAGGCACCTGCGCCTGCACGGCCGTCGGCGGATCCTGTCAATTCGACAGCGATTGCTGCGGCGGCAACTGCCTGAACGGACGCTGCACGTGCAACCCGGCCGGCCAGGCCTGCCAGTCGGCCTCGGACTGCTGCAACGGCAACTGCCAGAACGGAACTTGCACCTGCAACGGGCCGGGGTCGGCGTGCGGCCAGGACTCGGACTGCTGCACGGGCGATGCCTGCAACGCGAAAACCTGCTGCAGCGGCTCGAGCTGCAGCCAGGCCTCGGACTGCTGCTGGCCGCCGGCCTGCACGAACGGCAAGTGCTGCTTCCCCCAGGGGCAGGGCGCAGGCAACTGTATCGGCGACTCGGATTGCTGCAGCGGCCAATGCAGGGCGGGAGCCGGAGCCCCGGGCTGGTCGAACATCTGCTGCAACCTCCAGGGGCCGTGCAGCATCTCGATACCCAAGGGACAAAAGATCCCTCGCACCCTATTCGAGGTGCCGCCCGCTGATCCCGGCTGTTGCTCCGGCTTCTGCCAGCTCACGGGAACGGGCCGAAAGATGGTCACGGTTACGGGCGGCTCCTGCTACTGCCAGGGCAGCGGCGGATTCTGCTCCAACAACGACCAATGTTGCAGCGGCAACTGCGTCCTCGGCCCGTCCAGCCCGAGTGGTCCCACCTACATCTGCCAATGAACGAATCGGTGCAAAGCGGTCCGAGGCTCCTCGGAGTCTTCTCGATTGGATCGGCGCTCGTCGCCCTGGTGGGGTGCACGGACCCCTGCACCACCTTCAGCGACTGCTCGACCTGTACCGAGAAGGGCTATTCCGAGACGGGCACGGTCTGCTTCTGGTGCTTGCAGACCAGTAGCTGCGGGAACGACCAATCCGTCTGCTCGGGAACCGTGCTGAGCGGGCTTGGCGCCTGTCCGGCCGGCGGATCGTCCGGAAGCACCAGCTCGGGAGCAAGCGGTGGCCCGAGCGGTGGAAGCAGCGGCGGGTGGTGGTGCGCTCCCGGCGACGACGGCGTCTACGGCGCGTGCGCCTCGGATCCGACGGGCGCCTCCTCGGTCGGGGTTTGCGGGCAGTGACGCACATGATCCGCTCGGCCCGCGCGTTTCCCGTCGCACTGTCACTCGCCACGCTGTTTGGGGCCGCGAGCGCGGCGGCGCAGGCGAACTCGCCTTTGGCCGCTGTGGTGCTCGACCGCGCGGCGGGGACGGATCCGGCGCTGCCGTACGCGATCCGGGGGATGCTCGGTTCGGCCGGCTGGCGGCTCGCCGACGACCGGCAGGTGGCGTCGGCCCGCGCGTACGCTGCGCCCGGGCGCGCCCTCGACGATCAGGTTGCGCTCTGGCTCCGCGCCCAGCTCGGCGCGACGCGGCTCATCGTCGTGGACGCGGTCGCGGCGCAGCCGGGCGCCCCGCTCGCCGTGCACTTCGCGGCCTACGACGCGTTTCCGCTGGCGGCCCACGACGCGACGGTCCCGCCCTCCGACCTCGTCGCCACGGTCCTCGGGATGATCTCGGCGCTCCCTCCCCCGAACGCGCCTCCGGCGCAGGCGGCCGCGGGCCCTCCCCCGCCGTCGTACCCGACCGCGGCCCCGGCCCCGCAGACGCCACCTGCCCCGCCCGCGCCCACCTACCCGTCTTCGGTCGCACCGCCACCCGCGAGCGCTTCCCCGCCTTTCGCCGCGGGCAGCGGCGTCTTGGTGACGTTAGCGACCGCCGGCCAGGACGAGGACATCGACCACTTCGAGGTGAAGGCGATCGATCCCTCGGGAGCGGCCGTCACGTGTTCCGGGACGAGGGGGCGGCCCTGCCGCCTCGTCCTGCAGCCCGGAACGAAGTCGGTTCACGTCAAGGTCGTCTATGACGGCGGCGAGCTGGAACTGGACAAGGATTTGCCGGCGCTCGACCAGTCGCTCGACGGGACGATCACGAACGTCGACCACAACGGCGCCCGAATCGCCGGGAGGGTGCTCGTCGGAATCGGAGTGGGCACCATCTTGCTGGACCTCGGATGGATGCTCGTGGACGTGGCTCAAGGAATTGACGTGGGTCTGGTACCGGCGCTCTCGGGGATTGCCGGCGGAGGAATCCTGATGGGAATTGGCAACCTCACGACGAGGCCGGACGAGGCGTCGATTCTCTTCGGGACACACGGGACGACGGGGACATCGGACTCCGGGATGAGGCTCGCCGCCCTCGGCGTCGTTCCGCTGCGCGGAGGCGGGGCCGCCGCGACCGCGGCGTTCGCGTTTTGATCGAAGCCGGCCCTCGCGCGCCGGTCAGCGTCTCGGCAGAGGCGAGGTCCAGAAGCGCGCCACGAGCGCGGCGCGGCTGCCCACCTGGGCCTTGTCCAGAACGTGGCTCACGTGGGCTTCGATCGACCCT
>DAIDIT010000195.1 GCA_027451705.1 Pseudomonadota bacterium | reverse complement strand
CCTGGCCCTCGCAGGCGGCCTCGCGCTCGTCTGCCTGGGCGCCGGCGTGGCGCTCTGGGAGCGCGCGCAGGCCCACGACGCCCAGGTGCGGCTCGAGGCGGCGCGCGCCGCGCGGCGCGCGGCCGAGGAGGAGCGGCTGATGAAGCTCAGCCACCCGCCCCCCGCACCGGCCGCGGCGCCCCCGTCGGCCCGCTGACGTTGCGCCGGCCGGCGCGCCGGTGTTAACCACCTTCCCCGGGCTCCCGCCTCGTGCGCCTCTCCGTCGCCACCAAGATCTTCCTGTGCTTCGCGGCCGCGCTGACCGCGTTCGGGTCGGTCTCCATCACCGCCATCTGGAACCTCCACCGACTCGGCACCGACCTCGGCGTCGTCTCCGAATGCTACCTGCCGCTCACGACCGCGGTCGCGCAGATCGAGAGCTTCCACAAGAACAAGGAGCGCGACAGCGATCGCATCCTCCAGGAGAAGGACCGGGCGACCGAGCGCGTGCTCATGGGCTACACGCGCGTCTTCTTCCCGAAGATGATGCGCGACCGCATCCAGGCCGCCCGCGCCGTCATCAAGCGCTCCCAGAAGCTCGCCCGCGACAGCGACCTCGAGTTCCTCGGCGAGATGGACCGGGAGCTGGCCGCCCTCTACGACCGCTACGGCGACTACAACGACGCCGCCGCCGCCCTCTACGACGCCCTCTCGCGCGACCCCTCCGCGATGCGCCCGCCGCGCGGCGGCTGGGAAGCGCCGCTGCTCACCTTCACGCCCAGCGGAGGAGCGGGGCCGTCGAGCAAAGCCCGAGGGAGGCCGGAGGAGGCCGACCGAGCGCACGGGACCGCGGGGGGCAGCGGAGCGGCGGACGGGTCGCCCGATTCGATCGACCGGCGCGCCAAGGCGCTCAAGCAGATCGAGGGGCTCATCGGCCGCGACGTCCAGATCCTCGCGACCCGGCTCGACGCGCGCGTCGCCCACCGGGTCTCCGTCGTCCGCGGCCAGGAGCTGCGCGCCGCCTGGGCCATCATCGGCCTCACCCTCGGCGCCATCCTCGTCGGCCTGCTCGCGACGGGCATCGCCCAGCGCACCCTCCAGCCCATCCGCGTGCTCACCGAGGGCGTCAAGGACATCAGCCGCGGCGACTTCGCCCGGCAAGTGCCCTCCTTCTCGCAGGACGAGCTGGGCCTGCTCGCCCAGGAGTTCAACTCGATGGCCGCCTCGCTGCGCGAGCGCGAGCGCGAGCTGCTCGGACAGCGCGAGCGGCTCTTGCGCAGCGAGCGGCTCGCCGCCATCGGACGGGTCAGCGCCCAGATCACCCACGAGATCCGCAACCCGCTCAGCTCGATCGGCCTCAACGCGGAGCTCCTGCAGGACGCCCTCACCGAGGCGACCTTCGAGGCTCCGTCGAGGCGCGCCGAGGCGCTCGCGCTCCTCGACGCGATGGCGCGCGAGATCGATCGGCTGACCGAGATCAGCGAGGAGTACCTCTCCTTCGTCCGCCCGCCGCGGCCGGGGGCGACGCGGGACGCCGTCGACTTGGGCGAACTGGCAGAGGATCTCCTGTCGTTCCTCTCGCCCGAGCTGTCCGCGGCCAACGTCCAGGTCGACCTGCAGCTCGCGCCCGACCTGCCGCGCGTCGTCGGAGACGAGGGGCAGCTCCGCCAGGCGCTTCGCAACCTCGTCCGCAACGCGCGCGAGGCGATGGCGCCCCGCGGCGGCAAGCTCACCGTCCGCGCCCGTCCCGCCCCGGACGGACGGTCGGTTCTCCTCGATGTCGCGGACCAGGGGCCGGGCGTCGCCCCCGAGGCGCTCGCCCACCTGTTCGATCCGTTCTTCTCGACCAAGGCGCAGGGCACCGGGCTCGGCCTCGCGCTCACCCAGCAGATCGCCGCCGACCACGGCGGGAGCCTCTCCTGCCAGAGCCCGCCCGGCGGGGGCGCCACGTTCACGATGACCCTCCCCGCCGCGGACGAGGCCGCCGCGGCGCCGCCCGCGTCCGCCAGCGCGTGAGCCCGCGCCATGCTCCGGCGGTTCGCGGGCCCCCTTGCGTGACATGCGCGGCAAGTCTTCAATGGTCGGTGCCATGAACCCGACCTACCGGGCCCGGAGCGACACGCTCGAAAACGGCCTGCGCATCCTCACCGTCGAGCTGCCGCACGTCCACCAGGCGCTCGTCTCCCTCTACGTGCGCGTCGGCTCGCGCCACGAGACCGAGGCCACGAACGGCGTCAGCCACTTCCTCGAGCACCTCTTCTTTCGGGGCAGCGAGGCCTTCCCGAACAGCGTCGCCATGCACGCCGCGGTCGAGGACGTGGGCGGCAACCTGAACGGCTACACCGAGCGCGACCACGGCGCCTACTTCACGCCCGTCCACCCCGACGGCGTGCCGGTCGCGATCGAGGTGCTCGCCGACATGATGGCCGCCCCGCTGCTCGACCGGAAGGGCGAGATCGACCTCGAGCGCTCGGTCATCCTCGAGGAGATGCTCGACGAGGTCGACGGCCGCGGGCGCGACATCGACCTCGAGAACCTCGCGAAGCGCGCCCTGTGGGGCGACGACCCGCTCGCCTACAAGATCGCCGGCACCCCGAGGGTCGTGCGCGCCCTCGACGCCCGCGCGCTGCGCGCCCACCACGCGCGCTGGTACGGCGGCAACAACCTCGTCTTCTGCGCGGCGGGGCCGCTCGGCCACCGGCGCGTGATGGAGCTCTGCCGCCGCCACTTCGGGCGGCTCCCCGCCGGCCAGCGCTCCCGGGCGCGGCCGCCGCCTCCGCCGAAGCCCGGCCCGACCTTCCGGATCTTCGACCACGACGAGAGCCAGACCGAGTTCCGCCTCTCCTTCATCGCCCCGCCCGAGGACACGCCCGGCTTCCTCGCCCTCGGGCTCTTGCGGCGCGTGCTCGACGACGGCCTCTCCTCCCGGCTGCCGTTCGAGATCGTCGAGCGCCGCGGCCTCTGCTACGCGCTCCACTGCGGGGTCGACAGCTTCGACGACGTCTCCGTCCTCGAGATCGAGGGGGCCGCGAGCCACGGCAAGGTCGGCCGCGCCGTGGCCGAGATCCTCCAGATCCTCGGCCGGGTCGCCCGCGAGGGACCGACGGCGGAAGAGCTCGCGCGGGCCAAGCGGCGCCACCGGATGGCGCTCGAGGCGAGCCTCGACTCGACCTACGACATGGCCGCCTGGTTCGGCGGGACCGCGCTCTTCCGCGAACCGCCTCCGCTCGAGCGGCGCGCCGAGGAGATGGACGCGATCTCGGCCGGGCAGGTCGTCGCGCTCGCCCGCGAGGTCCTCCGCCCCGAGAACCTGACCGTCACCGCCGTCGGCAACCCGACGCGCCTCCAGCACGCCCGCCTCCGGGCGACCGTGCTCGAAGCCGAAGGCCTCGGCTAACCCGAGGTCCTACGAGTCGTCCCCGGCCTCTTCGCCAGCCGGGATGCCCTCTTGGCGCAGCACGAGGCGCACGCGATCGATCTTGCGCGGGTAGCGGGCGAGGACCGTTCGCTCCTCGTCCGTCAGCGCGTAGAGTTCGTCGACCGCCTCGTCGAGCCTCCGCCAGAGCGCACCGAGCGTTCCTTCGATGCCACTGCGCTCACCTTCTCCCGCGGCGGCGCGGAGCTGGGGCTGGAGAGTCTCGATCTGGCGCGCGAGCTCGGCGAGCCGTCTTTGGCGCGCCTCCGTCAGGCGCTTGCGCGGGAAAGGCGCCAACTCGGCGAACTGGCGATTGAACTTGCGCCAGCCCGAATCGTTCAGTCCGGCCTTCAGGCGGGCGAGGGCGCTGAAGGTGGTCGAGCAGAAGATTGCCGCGAGCGCGTGGAGGTCGACGCCCTCCTGCTCGGGGACGATCGCATTGACGTTGACATTGTCCTGGTAGACCTCGCCCGTCGCGTCCACGGCCGCGAGCGTGTCTTCGATGGTCATCGGGAAGAGTACCTTCGGCCGTGCCTGGATCGCGAGGTTCTGAGGACGTGTATACAGGTGCCAGCGGTGCCGTCCGTGGTCGTGGTCGACGGCCTTCTGGATGTCCCGGCGCTTCCCCGCGAGGTACTCGGCCGCCTTCGGGAACTCTTTCTCGAACTCGGGCCAGAGGATCTCCCTCGCGGCCCCCTTCTCGACCGCATACGGGAAGATCACCCAGGCGTCTGCGTTGTCCCTGCGCAACGCGTAGAAGCCCTGGTTGCGGCAGAGCGGGCGGACGGAGCCTCGCTCGACCTCGACCTCCTCGCCGAGTCCGTTGACCCCGCGAACCCGCGTCTTCCCGACGTGCGTCGCGGCGAGCTGGTAGACCTTGCCCCAGAGGGTCTGGAGACCGACGGCAATCGAGAGGTCGGGGCAGTCGCCGATCGTCCCGTGCCGCCCGGCGAGCGCGCGGTGCACCCGGGCGAGGTCGGGCTCGTCGAAGGACCAGACGCCGTCATCGACCTCGTCGTGTCCGATCCGCACGTCGACCGCAGCCTCCTCGCGGCGCGCCGCGCCGACGTCGCCGTAGCAGCGGTAGCGGAAGGCACGCTTACCCTTCGAGAGGACCAGGATCGCGGTGTACGTCGTCCGGCCGGCGAAGATCTGGAGGTCGCGGAAGTCCTCGATCGATTCGAGCAGCCGTCCCCGCGCGAGGAAGCCCCTCGCGAGCGACCCGTAGTCGGTCTTGAAGAAGCGGTTCTGGACGATGAAGCCGAGCCGCCCCCCGGGTCGGAGTAGTCCAACCGACCGTTCGATGAACGGCATCGCGATATCGGTCTTGCCCTGCGCGGCCGTCTGGTAGTGGCCCCCGTCCTTGAGGAACTTGTAGAGCTCGGGCTGCTCCTTCCTGTAGTGCTTGACCTCGATGTAGGGCGGATTGCCGACGACCGCGTGGAATCCGCCCTCGCCCATCACCGCGCCGAAGCCGCTCGCGGGATCCTCCCAGACGAACGGCTGGAGCTTCGCGACGTCGCGCGCCCCGAACAGATCGCCCTGCTTGGAGACGGCCTCGGCGCCGACGAGCGCATTGCCTTGGCGGACGTTGCGCCCGATGCCGGCGAGCAACTTCGTCGGGGCCGTGGCGCCGAGTTCCGCTGCGCGACGCTTCGCATAACGGAGTGCGAGCGACATCCGCGCGACCTCCACCGCGACGTCGTCGATGTCGACCCCGTAGACGCAGTTCCCCGCCAGCGCGCGGAGGACGTCGGAGCGGACTGCGGGGGCGACGCCCGCGGTCGACACGAAGGCGTCCCTGCGCGCGTCGCGCGGGTGGGCCTCGAACCAGCCCAGGATGCGCTCCTCGAGGTAGTCGAGCGCACCCACGAGGAAGCTGCCGCTGCCACAGGCGGGATCGAGTACGCGCAATCCGAGAATCTCCTCGGGATCCTTGCCCAGGGCGATCGGATCGAGCGCCCCGCGGACGACGCGATCGACGATCCAGGGGGGCGTGTAGACCGCGCCCTTGGTCCGCTGGTGCTCGGGCTTGAACGTGTCGTCGACCCTCGTGCCGACGATCTGCAGCTTCTTGCCGAGGTAGCGCTCGTAAATGCCGCCGAGCAGCTCGACCGGGATCTCGTCGAACTTGTACTGCCAGCGGTAGAGAGTCCGGGTGATCTCCTTGAACACGTCGCCCTTGAGCCACCACTGGCGCAAGCAGTGCTCGATCCCGGTCTTGTCGTCGTCCTCCCGGAGCGGGAAGAGGACCCCGTCGTAGACGTCCCGGTAGCGCTCCTCGTGCGCCTTCATGAACGGGGGCCAGAAGCCGTCCTCGTCGTTTGCATAGGAGGAGAGCGTACCCAGCTCCTCCAGGCCGAGCGCCTCGCAGAAGCGCAGGAAGACGATCCGGTCGAGGATGCGCTGCGTCGTTGCGGAGACGACCGCCGAATCACGGACCTTGGCGTCGTCGGTCTCGCCGTGCCTGAGGATCACCTTCGCCAGTTCCCTGCGCCAGGCGGACAGCTTCTCCTCGAAGTCGAGATCGAGCGGCCTTGCGCCCGGCGGCGGCTTGTCGTCCGGGAAGAGCCGGTCCAGCGAGCCTCCCTCGATCGCGTCACGCGAGAGGTAGTCCCAGAGCCGGTCGAACCGGGCCAGGTAGTCCGAGCGGGAAACCACGTCGAGGCGGTCGACCCCCGCTTCGTCGAACAGGTCCGGCGGACGGCGGCAGTCGTAGACCGCGAGGCGCTCGACGTCGAAGGCGTAGGACAGCTTGAGGCCCTTCGACCAGCCGTACGAGCGAATCTGGTGGGCGACGTGGTCCTCGCCGTGGTCCATGGCGGAGAAGCGCTTGGTCTCGAGGAAGAGTGCCGGCCGACCCCGCACGAACAGGAGGTAGTCGGGACGGTTGTGGACGGAGCCGCCCTCGCCGTGCTTCTGCCGGTGCGCCTCCGCCTCCGTCAGTCTGTACTCCTGCCGGACCTGCCGGGGATCCTCCGGCTTCCAGCCGAAGATGCGGAGCAGCTCCTCGGTCCAAGTCCGAACCGTCGCCTCGGTCTGAGAGCCGAGGTCGGCCTCGGCACGCAGCTTCTCATAGTGTGCCAGCCACTCGGAGAGCTGCCCGCGGGCCTGTGTCTTGGCATCGTCCACGGCGGCGGGAGGGTACGCGGCCGGTCTGACAACCCTCGGGTGCGTCCCTATCCTACCTGGCGAGGTCGAGATCGAGCCTGGGCTATCGAAGATGTCGTCGCATGCCCTCGAGATCGAATCTCGGGCCGCGAAGATGCTTCCTCGCGTCTTCGAGATCGAATCTTCGAGACCGAAGATGGCGCCGCGCGGCCTCGAGATCGCACCGCGATGCATTCGGGCCCGATCTCGGGTCTTCGAGGAGAGGCTCCGAGGCCCCGAGGACGCGCTCCGGGTCCGCGATCATCGATCCCGTGGCCGCGAGTCGAGGTTCGCGGGCCGCGAAGACGGGCCTCGGAGGCCGCGATGGAGTCTCCGCGCCCGCGGAGATCGACCTCGAGGACCGAGATCGGCGCCCCGGCCCCGCGGACATCGATCGCGGATGGCGCGATCGCCGATCCGCGCCCGCGGGCTCCGACGTCCGGGACCGCGGATTGCGATCTCGTGCTTCGAGGCTCGACATCGTGCCGCCGCAGCTCGTATCGCGGGACGTCGGGGTCCACCTCGCGCCCCCGGAGCGCGTCTCGCGGCACTGCGATCTCGATCTCCGAGGCTTCCATCGGGGATCGCGAAGGCCTTGGCGCCCATCTCGGGCCGCGCGATCGCGATCGCGGACCGAGAAGCTCGATCTCCGACCCCCAAGATCCGTCCTGCGGCTGTCGCGATTCGATCGACGAGGCGCGCGGCGCGAGATCGAGCCCGCCGATCACGATCGCGCGGACCGCGATCGCGTCTCGGAGGGCCGCGAGGGCCGCGTCAGTAGTTCGCGCAGCAGAGGAGCGGCATGTTGGTCGCGTCGGCGGAGCAGCCGAAGGCGTGGGCCTGCGAATTGGGGTCGTGGTAGATGGCCTGGGCCCAGTGGTAGCCGCTCGCGCAGCTCAGGTTGGGGGTGGCGCCCCACCAGACGGCGTCGAGGGACTCGGTGTTGGCGCCGTCGCCGTCTCGGCTGATGCTCCCGACCGACCAGTAGGTTCCCTCGGGAACGTTGGTGGCCCCGCCGGAGTAGAGACGGACCTCGGCCTCGACCGCCATGCAAGGATGGAAGTTCGCGGGGCAGGCGCTGTGCCAGAGCACCGAGTAGGCCTGGCCGCCGGCGCCCAGGCTCCCCGCGGTCCAGTTGTAGGACTGCTGGCTGGCGACGATCCCGCCGATCGAGTGGAGCGCGCCGTCGATCGTGACGTCGCCCTTCACCTCGAGCGCCCCGGTGGGCGCGCTCGTGCCGATGCCGACGCCGCCCGAGTTGGTCGTGTAGAGGTCGTTGCCGTTCGTCGCCCAGCCCGTGGCGGTGCCCGTGGGGCCGACGGGACCGGTCGGCCCCATCGGACCGGTGGGCCCGGTCGCGCCGATCCCCGCGGCTCCGGTGAGGCCCGTGGCCCCCGTCGCGCCCGTCGGTCCGGTCGGACCGGCGGCACCCGTCGCGCCCGTGAGGCCGGTCGGTCCCGTCGCGCCGATTCCCGAAGCGCCGGCCGCACCCGTCGGGCCTTCGGCGCCCGTCGGACCCGCGGGACCTTCGCTTCCCGTCGGTCCCTCTGTCCCCGTCGCGGAGACCCCGGTCGGACCGGTCGGACCCGGGGCCCCTTGCGGGCCGGTGGCGCCGGAACAGCCCACGAACGCTGCGGCGAGTAGTGCGGTGGCGCTACGGAAGTTTCCGGCCCAGGTGCGCATTTGATTTCCCCTGTTCGCGCGGGCAAATCCGCGCTCCCCGAACGTGCCGAAGGGGCCCTCGAATGTCAAGCGCGCGACGTCCGTGGACCGCGCCCGCTCACTCCTTGATGCAGGGGAGGAGGGCGACGTTCCGGGGGCGAACCCCGTAGAACATGTCGTAGTACGTGATGTTGTACGGCCCCTGGTTCGCGTTGGGGTCGGCGAGGGTGATGTTGTCGGTCGAACCTGCCGCCGGGGTGGTGACGCCGTTGGCCGTGGTATTTGGCGTGACGTCTCCGACGAAGCCGTTGTCGAACTGATCGTTCCAGCCGTAGCGGTCCTGGTAGCCGGTGCCGGGCGCGTAGCTCGTCCCACCGTTGATGTATCCGGGCATCGCGATGCTGGAGGACCATTCGAAGCTGCCGAATGTCCGGTTGGGATCCGCGCCGCGACCATGGTCCCAGCCGCGGATGAACTCGCCGCGCAGGTCGGGGAGGTTGAACGTCGTGATGGCGTCGCCGGCGCCGAAGTTCACGCCGATGACCGAGAAGAGCGCGGCGTACGTCGCGCGCGACACCGCGGTGCCGTTCGCCTCGAGCCATCCGCTCGGACAGGCGTCGACGAGGTAGTACATGACCATCCCGGAAGGAACGTCGATCGTCCCGGTCGGCCCCGTCGGTCCAGTGGCCCCCGTAGGCCCCGTTGGTCCGAGAGCGCCCGCCGCACCGCCGGGACCGGTGGGGCCCACGGGGCCGGTCGGCCCCATCGCCCCCACCCCCGCGGCACCGGTCGCACCGGTCACACCGGTGGCACCCGTCGGCCCGGTCGGACCGCCGGTGCCGGCGGCGCCGCTCGGGCCCTCGATGCCGGTCGGGCCTTCGGCCCCGGGGGGACCCGAGGGGCCTTCGCTTCCGGTCGGCCCTTCCGTTCCCGTCGCCGAAGCGCCGGTGGGGCCCGTCGGGCCTTCGGGTCCCTGCGGGCCGGTGGCGCCGGAGCAGGAGACGAGCACGGCGGCGAGGAGCGCGGTGGCGAGACGGAGCGAGCGACGCCAGGTTTGCATCTGAAGACCCCTTGTCCCGCATCGACGGACGCGTACGGTGAGGCTGCCGAACGGCCCCTCGAATGTCAAGCGCGCGACGCGCTTCCCCACCCGCCGTGAGCACCGGTCGTGGCCGAGGTCGCTGCACCTCAGCCCTTTCCCGCGGGCGCCGCGGCGCCTACACTCCCGGCGCGTGGACACCGCGGGCGCGACCTGGCGCGGGCTCCCGCGCGCGTACTGGGACCTCTTCCTCGGGACCCTCGTCAACAAGGCGGGGACGTTCGTCCTGCCGTTCCTCGGGGTCTACCTCGCCTCCGAGCGCGGCTATTCCGTCGCGCGCGCGGGCGTCGTGGTCTCGCTCTACGGGGTCGGCGCCATCGCCTCCGGGCCCGTCTCGGGCGCGCTGGCCGACCGGCTCGGGCGCCGGCCGGTCCTCGTCGGATCGCTCGCCCTCGGCGGGCTCGCCATGATCGGCCTCGGGCTCCTGCGCTCGCCCTGGGCGATCGCGCCCTGGACGCTCGCGCTCGGCTTCGTCTCCGAGGGCTACCGGGCGCCGGCCGCCGCGGCGGTCGCGGACCTCGTCGCCCCCGAGGAGCGGATGCGGGCCTACGGCAACCTCTACTGGGCGACCAACGTCGGCTGCGCGCTGTCGGCGGCGGCCGGCGGCTTCCTCGCCGAGCGCGGCTTCCTCTGGCTCTTCCTGCTCGACGGCGGCACGACCCTCGCCTACGCGCTCGTCGTCTACGCCCGCGTGCCCGAGACCCGGCCCCGGGCGCCGGCCGCCGCCGCGGCGGAGACCGCGGGCCTCGCCGATGCGCTCGCGGATCCCGCCCTCGTCGCCTTCGCGCTCCTCGGGCTCGCCTTCGCGGCGGTGCTCTTCCAGGCGTTCACGACCCTGCCGCTCGACCTGCGCGCCCGCGGCTTCTCGCCCGCGGGCATCGGCCTCGTGCTCTCCGTGACCCCGGTCCTCGTCGTCTGCCTCCAGCCGCCCGCGACAGCGCTGGCGCGGCGGGTGGGCGGAACGCCCCTGCTCGTC
The DNA here is from genome assembly GCA_027451705.1 of Pseudomonadota bacterium. Lineage (GTDB taxonomy): Bacteria > Myxococcota > Myxococcia > Myxococcales > JAKAPL01 > JAKAPL01. The sequence goes on along the minus strand of DAIDIT010000195.1, from coordinate 2,850 downwards.
GCGACCGGCCTCTTCGGGGCCGCGGGCGCGCTCTGCTTCGCCGCGGCGAGCACCGCCGCGGGCTTCGCGCTCGGGATGGCGGTCGTGACCCTCGGCGAGGTCGCGAGCGCCCCGGCGGCGCCGGCGGTCGTCGCGGAGCTTTCGCCCGCGGGGCTCGGGGCGCGCTACCAGGGCGTCTACAGCGCCTCCTTCGCCCTCGCCGCGGCGGCGAGCCCCGCCCTCGGAACGGCCATGTTGCAAGGCGCCGGGCCGCGCGTGCTCTGGGGCGCCTTCGCGGCGGTCGGCCTCGTGGTCGCCGCCGGACACCTCGCGGCCGCGGGACCCCGCCGCCGCCGCCTCGCGGCGCTCGCCGGCTGAGTGGCTTCGCGATGCCCGTTCCGTTCTGGCTCCTCGCGATGGCGGTGATCTCTGCCGATCCCGCCCCCGACACGGCACCCGACGACGGCCCGCGGCCGCTCGACCTGCGCATTCCGAACCTCGAGGTCCCCTCGGAGACGGTCCGGCCGAAGTCGAGCTACACGCTGCTGCCGGTCCCGCTCGTCGGCTACGACAGCGACAACGGCCTCAACCTCGGCGTTGCCGGGGCGCTCTTCTACAACGACGGGGTCACCCAGCCGTACCGCTTCGCGCTCATCGGCCAGCTCCTGATCACGACCGTCGGGGTCTCGCAGGACTACCTCAAGATGGACTGGCTGAACGCGTTCGGAACGGGCGTCCGCGTCAACGCCGAGGCCCGCTTCCTGATCGAGCCGAACGCCTCGTTCTACGGGATCGGCAACCTCGCCGCGAACGCCCCGCAGGGGCATCCCCAGACGTACTACCAGTACGACCAGACGAACCCCGCCCTCCGGCTCGAGGCGCGCCACGCCATCGGCAACGACTTCTTCTTCTACGTGGGCTACCTCTTCGAGGACGTCTTCATCCACGCCTACCCGGGCTCGCTCCTCACCGTGCAGAAGCCGACCGGCTGGCAGGGCGGCGTCAACGCGCCGCTCCAGACGGGGCTCGTCTACGACACCCGCGACTTCGAGCCGTGGCCGAGGCGCGGCATGTACGACGAGATCGCGGTCCGGACCGCGGGCCCGCTCACCCTCGGCAGCTTCGCCTGGTCGGGCGCGACCGGCATCCTCCGCTGGTACCGGCTGCTGCCGTGGGACCTGGTGCTGGCCGAGCGCTTCCTCGCCGACGTGATGGTGGGCGACGTGCCGTTCTTCGACGCGGACATGACGGGTGGGATCGAGGAGATGGACGGGCTGGGCGGCTTCAACTCGATGCGCGGCTTCGTCAAGGATCGCTTCATGGGCGACGGCAAGCTGCTCGACAACCTCGAGCTGCGGCGCTTCTTCTACGGCTTCGACCTCTTCAAGCAGCGGTTCGACCTCGGCGCGGTCCTGTTCGCCGACGTGGGGAGGGTCTACGGCGACAGCTTCGCCGACGGCCCGCCGCTGCTCTTCCACTGGGACGTGGGCGCGGGCGGGCGCATCATGCTCAACCGCGACCTCGTCATCCGCGGCGACGTCGGCGTCTCCGTGGAGGGCGTGCGCCTCTACATCCTCTTCGGCAACATGTTCTAGGGAGTCGTTTGACCCTCGCCTGCGGCCAGGCGTACGCTCGAAGTGCGGGGCGAGAGGGACGTCCCCGCGGAGCGTCGCATGCGCCTTCCTGCGTCCGGTCTCTTCGTCGCGGCCCTTTTCGGGGCCGGCTGTTGCCGGCCCGCCGCGCTCGCCTCCGCGAACCTCGACGCGGGCTGCAAGGGCATCTACTGCGCGGGCGCCTGCGTCGACATCCAGGGCGACTCCCAGAACTGCGGCCGCTGCGGCAACGTCTGCCCGGCCGGCACCGCCTGCGCCGCGGGAGTCTGCGTGCCCACCTGCGCGGGGACGGGCGGCCTCGTCTGCGGCGGCGTCTGCGTCGACCCCCAGACCGACGATGCGAACTGCGGCGGCTGCGCCGGAGACGGCGGGACGGCCTGCGCGCCCGGCCAGAAGTGCCAGGGGGGCCGCTGCTCCGAGACCTGCGACGTCGACGCGGGCTACGCGCCGTGTCCGCCCGCGCTCCCGACCTACTGCGCCGCGCTCGCGGTCGATCCCCACAACTGCGGGGCGTGCGGCGCGGCCTGCGCGGCCGGCCAGCTCTGCGACGCCGGACAGTGCGCCTGTCCGTCCGCGAAGCCCGATCTCTGCAAGCCCGACGGCGGCTCCTTCTGCACCGACCTCGCCGAGGACGACCAGAACTGCGGCGCCTGCGGACGCGTCTGCGGCCCCGGCGGGCGCTGCCAGGAGGGCGCGTGCGTCGCGAGCTGTTCGGCCGACGCCGGCTACTCGGAGTGCCCGCCCGACGGCGGCCGGTACTGCGCCGCGCTCGCGGTCGACGACCAGAACTGCGGCGCGTGCGGGAACACATGTCCGACCGGGACCTCGTGCGACGGCGGCGCCTGCCTCTGCCCGCCCGCGACCCCGCTGCTCTGCGGCCCCCCGGCCGCGACGTTCTGCACGAACCCGCAGCAGGACGTCGGCAACTGCGGCGGCTGCGCGGGCGACGGCGGCGCGGCTTGCGCCCCGGGGCAGAGCTGCCAGGCGGGCGCGTGCGTCGAGACCTGCGACGTCGACGCGGGCTACGTGCCCTGCCCCGCCGTGGGCCCGACCTACTGCGCGAACCTTTCGATCGATTCGAACAACTGCGGCGGATGCGGCCAGGCGTGCGGCCCCGGGCAGTCCTGCACGGACGGCGGTTGCGCCACCTCCTGCGCCCCGCCCGACGTGCTCTGCGGCTCGACCTGCGTGAACCCGTTCGAGGACCAGAAGAACTGCGGCGGCTGCGGGAAGGCGTGCGGCCGCGGGCAGTCGTGCC
>DAIDIT010000194.1 GCA_027451705.1 Pseudomonadota bacterium | reverse complement strand
TCACGTTGAGCAGCGTCGTCTTGCCCGAACCGGTGCCGCCGCTGATGACGATGTTGCGCCGCGCCTTGACGCACATCTCGAGGAATTCCGCCATCTGGGGGGTCATGCTCTTGTACTTGATCAGATCGTCGATGACGAGCTTCTCGCGCTTGAACTTGCGGATCGTGATGCTCGGGCCCTTTAGGGCGAGCGGCGGGATGATCGCGTTGACGCGCGAGCCGTCCTTGAGGCGCGCGTCGACGAGCGGCGACGACTCATCGATGCGCCGCCCGATCGGCGCGACGATCCGCTCGATGACGCCGAGCACGGCCTGGTTCGAGCTGAAGATCTTCTCGGAAAGCGTCAGCTTGCCGTTCCGCTCGACGTAGACCTGCTGCGCGTGGTTGACCATGATCTCCGAGACGTCGTCGTCGGCGAGCAGGCTCTCGAGCGGCCCGAGGCCCAGCGCCTCGTTGAGGACGTCCCGGACCAACTCCTCGCGGTCGACGTTGTTGGGGAACGTCCCGTCTTGGTCCATCTGCGCGATGATGTCTCGGATCGCCTTCTCGGTCTTGTTCCACAGCTCTTCGTCGCCGAGTTTGTCGATGTCGAGGCGGCGCAGGTCGAGGTACTCGATGAGGCCGTCGTGGATTTCCTTCTGGAGCTTGGCGCGGGCCAGAATCTCGGGCGGGATGGAGCTCTTGACCGGCTGGGGCCTCCGCATCGGCGGCTTGGCGGGGGCCGCAGGCGCTTCCGACTTTGGCGGAGCGGCCGCCCGCGGCGGTGCCGGTGCCGGCGCGCGGCGCGGCGGGGGTGGGGGCGGCGGCGCCTCCTCCTCCACCGGTTCCGCAGGCTCCTCGGAAGCCTCGGCCTCTTCCTCCGGGTAGGCCTCCTCCTCGACAGGTGCCTCCTCGGCTTCGGGGGCCTCCTCGGGCGGTGCTTCCTCTTCGACCTCGGCGGGCTCTGCGGCCAAGACGAAGTCGCCGATGTTGATGCGGTCCTGCGCCCTGACCACCTGCGGCGCCGCGATCTTCTTGCCGTTGACGAACGTCCCGTTGGTCGACTTGAGGTCGACCACGACGATCCGTCCCTCGCGCAGGACGAGCTTGGTGTGCTGCTTGGAGACATTGCCCTTCGGCAGGACGATGTCGTTCTGGTCGATGCGCCCGATGAATACCTCGGGCTTGTCGAACTGCAGCCGGCGGGCCTGCCCGCCCTTCTCGGAAATGGTCACCTGGATCATGCGTAGGCCTTCGCCGGTCGAACCGTGCGCCCGGCAGCGATCATTCGAGCAGGTCGATCACGCTGAAGTAAACTTCGTCGGCCGCCTGCTTGTAGCGCTGTTCCATGTCGCGAATCATGCGGACCACCCGGTCGCTGTCCGGGGTCACGATGTAGGGCTTGACCCAGATGATCAACTCCTGCTTGCTGCCCGTGAACGTGTAGTCCTTGAACAGCACGCCGATGATCGGGATATAGGCGAGCGGTGGCTGCTTGGCGACGTCCTTCTCCTGCTCGTTCAGGAAGACGCCCGAGAGGACGATCGCCTCGCCGTGCTTCACGGCCACGCTCGACCGGAAACGCCGTACGCGGAAGGCCGGGAGGGAGTACCCGCTGAACTGGATGGCGTTGGTCCAGTCCACCTGGCTCACTTCGCCCTCGAGCGCCATCTGGATGTTGCCCTGGCTGTCCGCCGTCGGCTGTAGCTTGAGGATGACACCGTAGTCCTTGTACTCGACGTTGGCCGAGAACCCTTCGATCTCGGGGATGGGGATCTCGCCGCCGGCCAGGAACTCCGCCTTCTCGCCGGACGAGCAGACCAGCTTCGGCTGCGCCAGCATCCGGCCGTAGCCCTCGTTGATCATGTCGTCGATCGTGAGCTGGCTCGCGAAGGGGCCGGGGAGGAGCTGCATCTGGGTCGAACTCGCCGAACCGATGTTGCCCTGCGTGATGAATTGGACCTGGACCGGACCGGCCATGTCGATCGGCCAGTGGATGCCGAGCTTCGTGCTGTTGCTCCGGGTGATCTCGACGAATTCGACGTCCGCCATGATCATCTTCTTGATGCCGATGGTCAGGAGGTTCTCGACGTGCTCGCCGAGCGCCTGGGTGATGAGGTTCGCGCGCTTGAGGTCGTTCTCCGATTCCACCGACCCCTCGAGGAAGATCGTGCTGCCGACCACCCGCGCGACGACGTTCTTCATCCCGGCGCGCTGGAACTGCGCGTTGAGGTTGTTCGCGACGAGGCGCTTGGCGTTCGGCGAGATCTTCACGAAGTTTCGGACGTTCGGATAGATGTCCACGATCGACTGCACCCGGTCGTAGTCCTCCTGCGTGTAGGCGCTACCCTCGATGTAGATGTGGTCGCCGACCACGCGCACCGTGATGCCCTCGCGGTCGCCGAGCAGCCGCTTGATTTCGTTGACCACCTCGTTGGGATCGATCTTGTGGACGACCACCGTGTAAGTGACCCGCTGACCGTTGCTCTTCCAGATCATGAGGGTCGTCCGGCCCTCCTGCGATCCGATGACGAGCACCTGGTCGCTCCCGACGGAGCGGACGGCCGCGACCGACGGGTCGCCCACCGCGATCTTCGAGAGGCCGGGGACCTGCAGGACCCGGCTCGACCCGACCGGCACCTCGAGGGCGCTGGCGCTGTCATCGCTGGGACCGCCCCCGTTGTAGGAGCGGCTCGCCATCAGAAAGGGCGCCGCGATCGCGAGCAGCGCGGCCGTTCCGAACCGAATCCGTTTCATCGTTGCCTCCGACTCGAACGTTCAACCACGAATGATCGGGAGGGCGGCCAACGCCGTGCCCGCCGCAATCGCCACGCCATATGGAATCGAAGAGGCCGATCCCGCCTCGCCCGCCACGACCGTCACCCCGCGCCCTCGCGCGAACCACTTTCCACCCACGAGCGCCGCGACCGCTTGCACCGCGCCGCAGAGCGAGATTGCGAACATGGCCTCCCCGACCCTGGGCCATCCGAAGATCGCCCCGACGCCCGCGAGCAACTTGGCGTCGCCCCACCCCATCCGGCCCCACGCCGCGAGCGGCGCGGCGAACGCAGACGCGAACCCGACCCCGAGGATCCCGCGAACGAAGCTCTCTGCCCCACCCGATGCCGTGCGGACGGCGAGCGCCCCCGCCAGGATGGGCAAGGTGATCCAGTCCGGTATCCGCCGCGTTCCGAGATCGAACGCGGCGGCCGCGACGAGCGCCAACACCGCCGCTCCCACAATGACGGCCCGGCTGTTCACCGGCTCCGGTCCCCGTGGCGAGCCCGCGAGCGTTCCGGATTCGTTTCGGTGCGGGTCATCAGCGGACGACGCACTTCACCTTCTCCGAGCAGATGAAAAACTCGTCGCCGTCCTCGATCTTGCGCCGCCGGATCCGCTGCTTGTTGAACCAGGTGCCGTTCGACGACCCGAGATCCTCGATGTAGAAGTCGGAGCCTTCCTTGATGATGACGGCGTGCTCGCGCGAGACCTTGCCCGAGTTGATCACGAGGTCGCAGTGCTTGCCACGGCCGATGACGAACCGTTCCTTGGCCACACGGTCCAGGTTGCCGTCTTCGGCCATGAGGTAGAGGCCTCGCTCTGCGACAGGACCCGCGGTTTCCCCCGTAGGCTCCGGCGCCGCGGCCTCGTGTCCCTGCTTCTCCTTGAGGCCGCGCTCCAGTTCCGCGGCCGTCTCGAGCACGCGTTCGGCGACCTCGCGCCGCGCCGGATCGTCGTCGGAATCTGGCTGCGGCGGCTCGATCACGATCCTCGGCGGCGGCGGCGGCGGCGACGATGGCTTCCGCAGCGAACTTTCGGCGGCTTCGCGGCGGGCCATCGGCGCCGGCGCGGGCGCAGGCGGTGGCGCCTCGACCTCGCGCCTCGGCGCCGGCGGTGGAGGTGGCGCGACGGCGGGCCCCGAACCCACTTTGGCGCGCTCCGGCGGTGCGGCGTGCGGAGCCTCTGGGGCCACGAGGTAGCCCGGCGCGAGATAGCCATTGAGCCGCGCGAAGGTGAAGAGGGCCTGGCTGATGAGCCCGTCGCGATCGCCGCCCATCTCCCGGGCCATGAGGTCGAATGCGTCCCACAGCTTGTCGGAGATGGCGACCTTCCGAAGAGGACGAACGGTGTTCTGCTCCATGGCGACCAGATCTATCAGACCTCGGCCGTTTGACTCAACCGGACAATGACACGGCCGCGGCACCCAGACCCGCTCGAGGATCCTCCCGCCCCGGGCTCAGTGCTCCTCGATCAAGGAGGAGAATATGGCCATCTCGGGGTTCAACTCGACGAGCGCGTTGTTTCCGCGATACGCGGCGTAGACGTGGCGCAGGCCACCCGTGTCGATGTAGCTCGCCATCGCGTCGATCAACGCCGAAGCGTCCTCGGGGTTCACGAAGACCGGCTGTACGCCGCTCGAGACGGCGAAGGTCACGGCGGCCCCTCGCGCGGTGAACGGAAGCCCTGCGTCCGCCATGCCGCCGTCCGCTCCCGCCCCGGGCACCGGCACCCCTCGCACGGCGAGGGCGAACGCGGAGTCCAGGGCGTCGTAGTCCTCGGGCCGCGGCAACGAGAGGCTGCTTCCCGGCGCCGGCGACGTTGGCTGCGGCCCGAATACGAGATCGGCAAGTTGCTGCGCACCCTTGCCCATCGCAATCAGATTCGCGGGGTACTGCCATCGACCCGTCTTCACGAGGTGGAGCGAACCGTCGGCCGGCCAGAGGCCGACGAAACCGCTCTCGGCTCCGGCCACGACATAGGGAGTCGAACCGCCCGCACGGACCGTGAAGGTCACCGACCCCGTGCAACCGGGTGGCGGCCCGCCGATCGGCGTGACGAGCGACAGCGACGACGGCGACACTGCCGCGACCGGGAAGTCGCCGCAGTCGGCCCCGGCGGCCGTCACGGAGACGAGCAGGTTCTGCGGCGCGGCGGTGAGAGCGCCGCCCGCGTAGGCCGTCAGGTCGACGCCCGCAGAGGACTCGAGCACGTTTCCGCGCAGGTTCCCCGCCACGCCCGACAGGACGCCGATCGCGCCCTGGTAGATGACGGAGAAGCTTTCGTCGTTAGCGACGCCATGCTGTACCATCCCGGCGGTGAGGCAGACGTCCCACAGTCCGGTGTAGCCCCAGCACGCGGCCGCGCCCGTCGGGAAAGGCCCCGCGAGTCGGTCTGCCGTCGGCAGCGCCGCACCCGTGTCCGTGACCGGTTGGTCGGCGTTCTGCGAGAAGCCAGCGAGGGCGGTCCCGGCCCCGTCGGTGACGGCGACGTTGGAGATTGCGGGAAGCACGGGCGAGGGCACGTAGTCGTTTGCGTCGAGCAGGCGCGGCGCGAGGTAGGCCGGTGGACAGCCGAAACCTCCGTCGGCGTCCGGTCCCGTCCCGCCGTCGGCCCAGCCGAAGCCGAGGTCCACGTAGAAGAGGTCGCCCTCCGCGGTGCCGGCAATCAGCGCCTCCTCGAGCGGGACCGGCGTCGAGAGGCTCGGCGAGAACTGCGAGATGTGCAGCCCCGGGCCCGTGAAGGCGAGCTGCTGGACGATGCCTCCGATCCGGACCGGCGGCATCGGATGGTCGGACGAGCGCTGGAATGGATACGGCAACGGCGCCGGCAAGCGCGCGTGGAGCGGGTTCGGATCCCCTTCGGCCGCGACGGGATTGAAGAAGACGACGCCGTTGCAGTCGTTGTAGCCGCCCGGCGGCGGCGGGCCGTTGCGCTCGCAGTTCTCGGAGTCGAGTGCCGCAGCGAAGACGGTCCCTCCTCCGAGACAGCTTCCCGGGAGGTAGGGCAGCGCGGTCACGGCGGTCGTCGGACCCGTGGCCGGAAGCCAGCGCACCTGCCCGTGATCGAGGTTCACGGCGGCAACGCAGCTCGAATGGCGGTCCCCGGCCACGAGGCGGTTCGCGGTCGACGGATCGACCGTCGGCTCGCCGAGGTTCTCGGTTCCGGGCCCGCTGCCCGAGACGTCGAAGCCGACCGAGAGCGGCGGTCCGACCGGTGCGCAGTCCGCAGGCTGTGGCGGAAGCGCGAACAACGGTGCGACGGAGGGGCAGAACGACGAAGGCCCCGGGCAGACCGACGCGTCCGCCCCCGGTGCGCAGGTCTCGACGGGACCCGCGTCCGGGCAGGCCGCACCCGATACGTCGTTGTGGATCTCGTAGAAGGCCGTGGGCGCGTCCGGTTGCGAGATCGCGGCGATCGCCGACGCCGGCAGCGACGCGAGGGCGTGCCGTTCGTCCGGGCCGCCGTCGGCGAGCGTCCCCGTCCCGCCCGGCGCGTCGACCGAGAGCGTGCCCGAGGCGAGCGCGGCGGCGTAAGCCTCCGGGCTGCCCGCGACCGCGACCTCGTGCGCGGTCACGGCCGCGGGGGAGGGTGCGCATACGAGCGCGGAGGCGACACCCGGGATTGCCACCTGCCCGAGCTCACGCAGCCCCGATGCCGGCAGGAAGTCCGTGGGATCGTCGACCGCGTCGACCACCCCGACGAGCGGATCGACGGAAGACGCCACGTACGCCTGCCGCGCATCCGCGCACATCGTTCCTGGCCGCCGCACGGTCGGGATCGAGAGAGGGAAGAGCGCGATCGGGCTGTTCACGAACGCGACCGTGCGCGTCCGGTAGGCGCGCAGCTCGTCGTTGTCCTGGTTGGAGATCAGCAGAGTCTCTCCGGCCAGCGCGAGGCCGGCGGGCGTCGCGAGAAGCCCCTGCGGCGGATTCAGGGTCGGGCCGCAGCTCGCGACGGCCGCGATCGCCACGGCGAGCCGCCCGAGGCGTGGGCGCCGGCCGGCCACCTACAGCCCTCCCGGCATGCCGGAGGCGTAGCCGTACGGCACCGAGAGCAGGCTGTTGCTCAGCGGATTGACCGGGCTCGCGGTGGTGTCCTCGCGCGTCCCGAGGAAGGCAATCGTCTTCGCACTGGTCGCGTCGACCAGGTCGGGAACGTCGACCACCGCGATCTGCCCCGACCCGAACGCGGTGACGAAAAGCCGAACCCCCGGAAGGGGAACCGCGCCCGGCCCGTTCCCGAGAGTCCGAGGCGCCGTCACGACCGCGAACGGCTCGTCGCCCACTGCCGGCAGCGCCGCCACGACCGCTCCCACCTCGTCGTCGTAGAAGGCTAGGACATTGGAGCCCGGGCAGGTGATGGCGACGAGGTCGCCGATCGGCCGGCCGTTCCGGTCGGTGCGCGGGATCACCGCCAACTCCGTCGGGCCCGTCGGAACGGGCGCGACCGACGACGGATGGATGAGGAGGCTGCCGTCCGACGTCCCGTCGATCCGCAGGACGACGAGTGCGTCGGGCGAGATCGAGAGCGCAAAAACCCGGTCGCCGCTCGAGGAGAGCGCCAGCGCGCGACCGTCGTAGCCCTTCAGGATCGCGGAGAGGTCGACGTTGAAGTTCGGCGGCTGCGCCGGATCGACCGCGACTTGTCCTTTCGCAGCAGGACGCGCCGGACAGGACGGTGGCCCGAGCGTCAAGACGCGAACGTCCGCCGGCGCCTGCCCGGCAAAGCGGCCCGTCGCGACCGCGAAGATCCCGTCCGTGGCGGGCACCGCCGCGACTCCCGCCGCCGGCATCGGGCCGATGGGCTCGGCGATCCGGCAGTCCGGATCGTCGACGCTCTGCCGCACCACGTAGCTCTCGACCACCTCGTTGATTCCGTACCCCGGGTACGTGGAGTACGGGCTGTATCCGGCCGCAGTGGATCCGTAGCCGTAGGACCCGCCGTAACCGGAGCCGAAGCCGAAGAGGTTCGCGAGGCCCGTCGGCAGGTTGCGCAAGTTCCCGATGAGGACCTCGGGCCCTCCGAGACCGCCCCCGTGGAGGCCCGCCTGAACCGGCTGACTGATCGCGTAGGCATCGAGGATCTGGCTCGCCCCGTTGCTCGCCGTGATCACGAGCGGCGGCGACGAGACGTCCTGGTCGCAGTCGCGGCCTGCGGCGCCGAAGCAGTCCAGCGTGCCGCCGTCGCCGTCGACGTCGATGAACGCGAGACGGTTCTGGTAGCGCGAGGCGACGAGCAACCGCTCTCCGCCCGCCGAGGTCGGCGCCAGCCGCAGCTCTCCTCCGAGCGAGTCGACGAAGACGAACCCGGTCTGGGGATCGACCGTGCCCGCGTCGGCGAAGTCTGGAAACGTGATCGGCGTCCCGTCCCAGTTCCCGGCGTCGGCCGTGATCGCCGCAGCGAGCGCGGGGGGGACGAGGCCGGTGCCCGGCGGGCCGTATCCGTCGAGGTTCACGGCCATCACGACTCCGGCGTCGGCGGCGAGATCAAAGTTCGAGTTACCGTTGACGTAGATCCAGTGTGCCCGCCCGCCGCCGTCAGGGCTGTACGGGACGTCGACCGCGAGCCCCATGGGGAAGTGCATGCGGTCGAGCGTCGGCGGGACGAAGGGCGAGCTGCCGCAGGCGACGAGGCCGGCGGCGGCGAAGAGCAGGCTGGCCAGGAGGTCGCGCACCGGGGGCCCGGAGGATAGGGGGCGGGGTGCGCGCCGGTCAAGGCAAAGCGACACGGCAGCGGCCGAACGCGTGGCGAGGCTCGGAACCAGTGCCGATCTTGGTTCCGCGAGAGGCGCCCGCGCACGCGACGTCTGCGCGTCGCGAGCGTTTCTTACTGTAGCAGTGGCGCGGCCGGCGGCTCGGCGTCGACGCCAAAGTAGCGGAGGAGCCGGATCTGGTGGCGGCAGAGTCCGTGGAAGACGAGTTGAGGCCCGCCCGGGCCGTCGCGATTCTCGACGTCCGACAGCGCCGCTGCGAGCGCCGCGAGGCCGCGGTCTTCGATGCGCTGGACGCGGCTGAAGTCGAGGTGGACGGGCGTCCGCGGAGGCAAGCGCGCAAGCCATTCGGCCAGACGCCGCGCCGCGTCGACATCGAAGCCGCCGTCGAAGGCGAGGCTCTCTCCGGCTTCCACGTCCTCCTGCGAACGCCGTCCCATCCGCTCCTCGCCGGCCGCCTCGGGTGAGCCCGACCACATCGACGTGTCCTCCACTTCGTAAAGGTGCAACCGCTGCGGGACTATCGCCAAGCCGTGGCCGTAACCGGCTCGGCGTGGGAATACCGGCAAGCGGCCCCTCGTTAGGGTAAGCAGTGTCCCGGCTGGACGGAAGTGATGGCGGTTGCATTGGTCCCGAGGGTGGTGGTAGAAGCCCACCCGCTGTGCGTGGGCCGGGCGCGTAGCCCTCTATGACAGCACGGTCGCGGTGGACCGTTTCGGGCGACGGCGCCCGCCACCGGAAGCGTTTTCGGCGGAAGACTTGGAACTTCCGCCCTCGAAAGGAGCAGCAGCGGTGAAGAATGCGAACTGGATTGTCGCGCTGATCGTCGGCCTCGCGATCGGGTTTGTCGCGGGGCAGGCCGTCAACAGGTCGGGCGGCGGCTCGTCCGGCGGGGTCGCCTCCAGCGACAACGGCAAGACCCAGGCCGACCTCCCGACCGGGTACCTCAAGGAGGCGGATCTTCCCGCCGGCACGCTCACGGGCCTCACCGAGCAGCAGAAGTACAGTGTGCTCAAGGCCATCAACGAGAAGCCGTGCACGTGCGGCTGCTCCAACGACACCATCGCGAAGTGCCGCAAGAACGACCCCTCGTGCACGACGTCGCCCAAGCTGATCGAGCAGGCGATCGCGATGGCGCGCTCGGGCCAGTCGTCCGCGCAGATCGAGGCCGCCCTCGGCGGCGGCGGCAGCAAGGAGGGCCCGCAGAAGCCGGCCGGCCCGCCACCCTCGCAGGTGCGCAAGGTCGCCGTCGGCGACAGCTACGCGAAGGGACCGGCCGACGCCAAGGTCACGATCGTGGAGTTCTCCGACTTCCAGTGCCCGTTCTGCGGCCGCGTCGAGCCGACGCTGCGCCAGATCATGGAGAAGTACGGCAACGACGTCCGGCTCGTGTGGAAGAACGAGCCGCTGCCGTTCCACCCGAACGCCATGCCGGCCGCCGAGGCCGCGATGGCGGCGGGGGCCCAGGGCAAGTTCTGGCAGATGCACGACCTGCTCTTCGCCAACCAGCGCGACGAGAGCCCGGCCAACTACGAAAAGTGGGCGAAGCAGATCGGCCTCGACATGTCGAAGTTCAAGGCCGACGTCGCGTCGCACAAGTACCAGGACAAGATCAAGGCGGAGGCCGCGTACGCGGCGACGGTCGGCGCGAGCGGCACGCCCAACTTCTTCATCGACGGGCGCCAGCTGGTCGGCGCGCAGCCGGCCGCCTCGTTCGAGGCGATCATCGACCAGGAAATCGCGAAGGCCAAGGCCCTCGAGGCCAAGGGTACCCCGGCGAGCGGCCTCTACGACGCGCTCGTCGACGCAAACCTCAAGGCGCAGCCTCCCGCCCCGGCGGCGGGTGGCGCTCAGAACCCGAACGAGCGCAAGACCGTCGCGGTTGGCCAGGCGCCCGCGAAGGGCCCGGCGGACGCTCCAGTGACGATCGTCGAGTTCTCGGACTTCCAGTGCCCGTTCTGCGGTCGCGTCGAGCCGACGATCAAGCAGATTGAGGACACCTACGGCGACAAGATCAAGTTCGTCTGGAAGAACCAGCCCCTGCCGTTCCACCCGAACGCGATGCCAGCGGCCAAGGCCGCGATGGCGGCGTACAAGCAGGGCAAGTTCTGGCAGATGCACGACCTGCTCTTTGCCAACCAGCGGGACCTGAACGAGGCCAACTACGAGAAGTGGGCGCAGCAGATCGGCCTCGACATGGACAAGTTCAAGTCCGACATGGCGTCGCAGCAGGTCGCCGACGAGATCGCCGCCGATTCGAAGGAAGGCGCGAGCCTCGGCGCCAACGGCACGCCGTCGTTCTTCATCAACGGCCGGAGCGTGGTGGGCGCGCAGCCCTTCACCTCGTTCCAGTCGGTCATCGACGAGGAGCTGAAGAACGCGCAGCACAACGTCGCGGGACAGAAGATGCACGGCCGCAGCCGCCGCGGCTGAGATCCAGCTCCCTCCTGCGGGAATCCAAGGGCCCCGGCGGCGACGCCGGGGCCCTTTTTTATTGCCACCACGACCGGCATGGACGGCGGGCCGACCCGAATGCTCGCCCTTTGGCCGGCGCAGCGCACCCGAACCGTCCGAGCCCGGCTGCCACGCGGCCGGAATGACCGGACCGTCGGTCGACCTGAGATCAGCCCCCGCCGGTCTGGACCGACCACTCGGTCAGGGCCCCAGATCGGCCGGAAGGACCGATACACCGGGCGGTTGGGGCGTCCGACCGCCCGGGCCGACGGGAATGCCGACCGGGTTTGCGGCTACAGCGGTAGGGGTCCGCCGGTCGCCGCGGCGGGGACGTGGCGGTGGAGGAAGGCGAACGCTTCCGCCCAGCACCGTCGGGCGGCCTCGCGGAAGATGAACGCATGGAACGCGTGGATCTCCCGCGGGTAATAGCGGGCCTCGTGGGGGACCCCGAGCCGCTCGAGCGCCGCCGCGAGCCGGCGCGTGTCGTCGATGAGCGGGTCCCAGCCGCCGCAGGGCGCGAAGAACGGAGGCAGCGGCCGCTCGGGCCGCTCGCCGGTTTCGAGCACGAGCAACGGGTCGCAAAGGCGGGGCGGGCCGACCGCCGCGGCCCCAACCGGCAGGTAGGCCTCCTCGACCTCCGACAATCGGTCCTGGACGAACCACGAGAGGCCGCCCTTGCGGCGGAAGCGGTCGGTGTCGCTGACCTGGAGGATGCCGCAGGCGGCGAGCACCGCGCCTGCGGCGACGCCTTCGTCGAAGATCTCGCGCGCCCAGCCTTCGCCGCTCCGCCACGACCCGGCCACCGCGAGCGACGTCGCGAGGTTTGCGCCCGCGGACTCGCCGGCGAGCACCAGGCGCGAGGGGTCCCCGCCGAACCTTTGGACCTCCCGGAGCGTCCAGAGCAAGGCCGCCGCCGCGTCCTCGTGCGCCGCGGGGTAGCGGTGATCCGGCGCGAGGCGATAGCTCGCGTTCACGGCGAGGTAGCCGCGGCGCGCGAAGATCAGGCCGAAGAGCCAGTGTGTGTCCTTCGAGAGGATGCGGAAGCCGCCGCCGTGCAGGTAGAGCACGACGGGCCAGGGGCCCGGGTGGCGCATCGGACGGTAGACGTCGAGGCGGTGCTCGGCGAGACCGCCGTCACGGTAGGCGACGTCCCGCAGCACCTCGACGCCGTGGCGCGCCGGGTCGGCGAGCGGCAACCTCTTGCCGAGCGCCGCGGCCTGGCGGAAGAATCCGTCGACGACCGCGGCGCCGGCCCTGCGGCGCAGGCCCTCGCGTTCGAGGCTCACGGGCAGATCGGCTCCCGGCCCTGCCCGTAGTGCGCGTCGATGAACGCCTGGAGCGAAGCCGTGTCCACGCAGAGGTCCGGCTCCTTCCACGTCCATCCCCACGCCGCCGCGGCGACCGGGACGTCGAGGGAGGGATCGGGCGTGAGCAGCATCCGCGCGTTCACGCCGCTGCCCGCACAGATCGGGTCGGCCGGCTGGGCCTCCAGGACGGCGGTGAGCGCGCTCACGACGCCCGGGCAGCCGGACGGGCAATTGTAGAGCAGGACGACGCCCCCGTGCTCCTCGTTGTGGACGAAGAACTCGGGCGGGATGGGAGAGTTGTACACGCCCCACTCCGCCCAGATGGGGTAGTGGTCCCCGCACGCCGGGGGGTTGCTGTCGTACTGGACCTGCGTCCCGGCGTCGACGTGCTGAAAGCTGCACGGCGAAACCTGCGCGACGGCCCCGACCGGGCAGGCACCACCGTCTGGCTCGGGCGCGGGCGGCGGGTTCGCGCTCCTCCCGCACGCGCAGGCGAGCAGGAGGGCGAGCGTCGGTCGCATCACACGCCGAGGTTAGCGCCGACGCCGAAGGTCCGCCAGCGCGAGGAGGAGAAGCCCGACCGCGAACCCGTCACCCGCCCCCGGCGCCGCGCCGCAGCCGCAGCCCTTGGGCGCAGACTTGGTGGCAGCGGCGTGCCCGGCGTCCGCGGCGGCCGGTCCCGCGTCGGCGGCACCGGCGTCGGCAGATCCGGCACCGGCGTCCGGGGCGGCCGGGCTGCCGGCATCCACGAGGTTCACGCAGACCCCCGCGTCGGCGTCGCAACTCCCGCCGACCGACATCTGGCAGTCCTGGTCGCTCTGGCAGGCCGGCAGGCAGATCGCCTGCGGGCCGCCGAGGTTCTGGCAGACGTAGCCCGACCGGCAGTCGCTCGCCTGGCTGCAGCCGGCGAAGCACAGGTAGTCGCCCTGCTGATCGATGGGCTGGCAGCTCCCTCGGCCGGGGCACGGGCACGCCTGGGGATCGCACGGCATCGTGCAGTAGCCACCCGGCAGGCCGTCCTGCGCGGTGATGCACTGGCCGCCCGTCGCGCAGTTCGCCGACGAGGTGCACGCCGATCCGATCTGCGCGCTGGGGTCGCCCTTCGCGTAGCACGACTTCGTGCAGGTGAAGCAGGACTGGCCCGTCGGGCAGTCCGAGTCCGCGTTGCAGCCGGGCACGCAGGTGCCCGCGTCGTCGAACGACCCCGCGCAGATCGTGCCGGTCGCGCAGGTCGAGGCGCCGGCGGGATTGCAGAAGACCGTGCACGCCGACGGACCCTCGGGGACGGTCTCGCAGGTGGAGCCTCCGTCGCAGTCGAGGACGGCGCACGGTACGTAAGGCGCGAGGCCTGCGTCCGCGCCACCGTCGCCGGCCCCGGTGCCCGCGTCGGCCCCGACGTCCCCGCCGTCGGCCTCCCCTGCGTCGGCTGGAACTGTGCCGCCGTCGGCCGCAGGCTGCGCGCGCGGCCAGGCCTCGGCGAGCGCGACGACGTCGAGCGATCCCCAGCCGCTCGCGAGGTCGTACCCCGGTCCCGCCGACGGACCGGCGACGCCGTTGAAGGTGATGTTGCCGCGCGTGATGTCGTGGAACGGCGCGATCCCCGCGTCGGCGCCCTGGAGCCGGCCGAGCGCGTAGAGAGTCGGGGTGACGCCGCCCAGCCGTCCGCCCAGCCGATCGCCGAGCAGCGCGAAGATGCCGGCCGAGAGCGGCGCCGCGTCGCTCGTGCCTCCGTTCGGGCTGAGCTGGCCGGCGAGCGTGTTGTCCGCGACCATGCCGGGCGACGGCGACGAGAGCAGCGCGATGTCCGGCAGGTCGCGCGCGCCGTCGGCGGGCGAGACGCCCTCCTGCCACGGGGGCTTGGCGAACAGCGTGCTGGCACCGCCGCCCCCGGCCCCGCCGAACTGCCCGTCGTTCCAGACCGCCTCCAGCGCGTATGCCGGCATCGCGCCGTTCGTGTCGAAGGCCGCGCTGGTCTCGGTACCGCCCACCGCGACCATCTCGGGGATGTCCGACGGGAAGTCGACGGCCGGGCCCGCGCCGGTCTGGCAGTCGTCGGCCCCGCTGTCGCCCGAGGCGGTGAACCAGCTCTGCCCTTCGGCGTTGCCCTGCTGGATGAGCTGCTCGGCGGCCTGGGCGTCGCCGGTCGAGAGCCCCTGGAGCTCGCACCCGCCGTACGAGGTGCTGACAGCCGCGAGGCCAGGCAACTGGCTCACGATGTGGTCGATGCCCGTCGTGAAGATCTCGCTCGCGGGCGGCAGCACGAGGGTGACCGTGGCCGCGCCGGGCGCCGCGACGGTCTGCAGCTCGACGTCCATCTCCTGCTCCTGGCGGCCGCCCGGCTGCGGGTCGACGTCGTTGTTGGGGTTCGGCAGCGTGTCCACCACTAGCTGCGCGGCGGTGTCCGAGACGGCGCCGTAGAAGTAGGCGACGTCCTCGAGGTGAACCATCTCCGAGGAGTCGACCGCGGCGCCGAGGACCGCG
>DAIDIT010000193.1 GCA_027451705.1 Pseudomonadota bacterium | reverse complement strand
GCTACCGCGCGCTCGCCCGGAGGGTCGTACACCTCGGGGACGGGCCGGCCCCCGAGCTCGCGGAGGTCGTCGCGCTCCTGCGCGAGCGCACCCAGCGCTTCGCGCCGGGGCTCGGAACGGGAGAGCGCGTGGCGATGCCCGCCCCGGCGCTCTAGATCGCGATTGGGGGCCCGTGCGTGCTCGGTTTCCGAGCACCCCTCCTGCTCCTCGACCTCTCGATCCGCAGCTTGCGGCTGGGTGGCTTCATATGTTAGGGGTGGCGTTCCGGCTGCGGCTCTCGTCCCGTCACGGGGCGAGGCGGGCCGGGCTTGAAAATTCACACACTTCCGGATCGGTCCGGGGTTCCCCGACGAAGTGGGCGAGCCGCAGCCGCGGTTCGCCTTCACGAGGCGGGGCCCGGAGCCGAGTGGATGGAAGTGGCGGGCAGCATTGACGAAACGCCAAGGGAAGAAAGGCAGCGGCAAGACATGAACGAGATGCAGCAGGCCATGGCGGCGACGGCGCCGTCCCAGATCACGATGAAGCAGCTCCTCGAGGCCGGGGTCCACTTCGGCCACCAGACCAAGCGCTGGAACCCGAAGATGAAGCCGTACATCTTCGGCGCGCGCAACGGCATCTACATCATCGACCTCCAGCGGACCGTGCAGCTCGCCCGCGCGGCGTTCCGGTTCGTCTCCGACGTCGTCGCCCACGGCGGGCCCGTCCTCTTCGTTGGGACCAAGAAGCAGGCGCAGGACGCCGTGGCCGAGGAGGCCAAGCGCTCCGGCCAGTTCTACGTCACCAACCGCTGGCTGGGTGGGACGCTCACGAACTTCAAGACCATCAAGGCCGGCATCGACCGCCTCAAGACGATCGAGAAGATGGCCGAGGACGGGACGTTCGAGCGGCTGCCCAAGAAGGAGGTTGCCGGCCTCGAGCGCGAGCGGGAGAAGCTCGAGCGGAACTTGGGCGGCATCAAGGAGCTGACGAAGCTCCCGGGCTGCATCTTCGTCATCGACCCCAAGAAGGAGCACATCGCCATCCACGAGGCGCGGCGGCTCGAGATCCCGATCGTCGGGCTCGTCGACACCAACTGCGACCCCGAGGGAATCGACCACGTGATCCCGGGCAACGACGACGCCATCCGCTCGATCCGCCTCTTCGCGGGCAAGATCGCCGACGCGGCGATCGAGGGTGCCGCGCGCCACCAGGCGATGCTCGCCGAGCGGGGCGGCTCCGACGAGGAGTCCGAGACGCCCGAGCCGCGCCGCCGGCGCGAGCGGAGCGAGGGCGGCCCGCGCGTCGACGTGGTCCGCAAGGCCCCCGGCGCCGACGAGGGAACGGCGGTCGGGGAGCAGGGCGGCGTCGAGGACGGCGGGATGGACACCGAGGGCGGCATGGGCGAGCCGATGGGCGAGGCCGCCGCCGCCGAGAAGGGCGAGTAGGCCATGGAGATCAGCGCGGGCGCGGTGAAGGAGCTCCGGGAAAAGACCGGGGCCGGGATGATGGACTGCAAGAAGGCGCTGACCGAGGCCGGCGGCGACTTCGGCAAGGCCGAGGAATGGCTGCGGCAGAAGGGGCTCGCCGCGGCGGCCAAGAAGGCATCGCGGGTGGCCAGCGAGGGCGCGATCGGATCTTACGTCCACATGGGCGGCAAGATCGGCGTCCTCGTCGAGGTCAACTGCGAGACCGACTTCGTCGCGCGCAACGAGGTCTTCCAGTCCTTCGTCAAGGACGTGGCGATGCACATCGCCGCCTCGGCGCCGCTGTACCTGCGGCGCGAGGAGGTGCCGGCGGAGGTGGTCGAGAAGGAGCGCGCCATCTACCGCGAGCAGCTCCGCGAGCAGGGTAAGCCCGAGAAGGTCTGGGACAAGATCCTAGAGGGCAAGCTCGACAAGTTCTTCAAGGAAACCTGCCTCGTCGATCAGGCGTTCGTGAAGGACCCCGACAAGAGCATCCAGCAGCTCACGATCGACCTGGTGGCGAAGATCGGCGAGAACGTCCAGATCCGCCGCTTTGTCCGCTTCCAGCTCGGCGAAGGCGCCGCCGCCGTCGAGAAGACGGCGTAGCTCATCCGTAGGACTCGTTGTGGATGCGGTTCTTCTCGACCTTCAGCTCCTGGAGGTGGCCGAGGACCGTCTCGAGGAAGCGGGGCGCCGGCTCGAGGCCCTTGGCGCGGGCGGCGCGCCGCTCGTAGGGCGTGATTCCCGGGCCGCAGGCGAAGACGAGCGCGCGGCGGCGGTCCTCGAGGACCGCCTCGAGAAGGTGTCGTCCGATGCGCCCCTGCCGGTAGGCCGGTCCGTGGCGCTCGGCCCGGTCCTCGCGGCTGAGCGAATGGATGACGCGGAGCCGGCCCGGGTGCGCACGCTCGAGCCGCTCGAGCTCCGCGCGGAAGATGATGTCGTCGTAGGTCTTGTTGCCGTAGAGCAGGGTGTGTCGCAGATTGAGCCCCCTGTGAAGCGCGTCCTTGAGGATGCTGAAGTTCGGGACGATGCCGCTTCCCGCGCAGACGTGCACGACGTGGTCGGTGCGGGATTCGACGTCGTCGGGCAGCGTATAAGGACCGGTGAAGCCCACGACCTCGAGCCGCTGGCCGGGGAAGAGGCCGTGGACCAGCAGCGGCGAGAGGATCGGCGGAAACGGGGCGCGCCCGGGATCGAAGGGCTCGACCTTGACCGTCACTGCCAGCCGGGCCTCGTGAGGCGCCGAGGACATCGAGTAGGCCCTGGGCGGTTCCCGGCGACCCTTCGTACCCTCGAAGTAGCGGAGCATCCCCTCGAGCTGCGGGAATTGCCGCGGATCGATCGTCAGGAACTGGCCCGCGCGGTAGAAGGGCGGCGCACCGCCACCGCGGAAGACGAGGGTGACCGCGTCCGCCGTCTCGCGGACGATCTTCTCGATCACCACCTCCCGCGGCTCGATCGTCTGCCGTCCGTCCACGGTCCAAGCGTAAGGGCGCGCGAGCGGAGCGACCACGGGGGGCGCGGCGGCTTGACAGGACGCGCCAGCATGCTTAGAAGGCTTCCAAACTAGCGATGCTACCCGTCCCCCAGCTCGTGGAGCGCTGCCGATCGGCCGGCATGCGGATGACCCCGCAGCGCCGGGCCATCTTCGAGTTCCTCGAAGGCAACACGGATCACCCGACCGCAGAGGCGGTCTTCCGGGCGGTCCACCGCCGGCACCCCGGCATCTCTCTCGCCACCGTGTACAACACCTTGGACACGCTCGAACGGCTCGGTGAACTGGACCGGCTGGAGCTCGGCGGCGCGGCCGAGCGCTTCGATCCGGAGGTCCGCCCGCACCAGCACTTTCACTGCACCCGCTGCGGCCGCGTGGAGGACCTCTTCGGCGACGTCCCCACCCCGGCCGTCGAGGGGCCGGTCGGTTGCCGCGTCGACAGGGTCCGGGTGCAGCTCGTCGGCCTCTGCGCCACCTGCCGCGGGCGCGAGCGGCCGGCGCGCCGCCGCGGGTCGTCACCCCAGTAGCAAGCCACCCACCCCCAGAAAGGAGCCGTACCCAATGTCCAAGCTGCAGAAGACCCACAAGACGTTCGAGAATCTCAAGGCCGCGTTCGCAGGCGAGTCGCAGGCGAACCGCCGCTACCTCTACTTCGCGAAGCAGGCCGACGTGGAGGGCTACCCCGACCTGGCAGGACTGTTCCGCGACACCGCCGAGGGGGAGACCGGCCACGCGCATGGCCACCTCGACTACCTCAAGGCGATCGGCGACCCGGCCACGGGCGAGCCCATCGGCGACACCCAGAAGAACCTCAAGGCCGCCGTCGCCGGCGAGACCTACGAGTACACCCAGATGTACCCCGGCTTCGCCAAGACCGCTCGCGAGGAGGGCCACGAGGAGATCGCCGAGTGGTTCGAGACGCTCGCGAAGGCCGAGAAGAGCCACGCGGGCCGCTTCCAGAAGGGGCTCGAGACCCTCAAGTAGGGTCTGGACCCTGGTCTTCCTCGCCGGCGAGGCGAGGGAGAGCCCTGCTCCCCTCCCCCGCTCCGCGGGGGAGGGCCAGGGGGACCCCGAGACGCCATGACCGAGCGCTCCGGCTACAGGATCGACGACCCCGAGTTCTGGTCGCCGCAGGCGCTCGAGGGCGAACTGCGGCGGGTCTTCCAGATCTGCAACGGCTGCCGCCTCTGCCACAACCTCTGCCCGTCGTTTCCGGCGCTGTTCTCCCGCACCGACGCGCTAGACCCGACACGCGAGGACGCCGAGGGCAAGCTCCTCGCCGAGGGGGCGCCGATGGAGGAGTCCGAGGCGGTCTCGAGGCTGGCCTCGGTCCGCGTCTCCACCGAGAACCCGGTCGACCGGCTCGGCGCGGCCGACATCCGGCAGGTCGTCGACCTCTGTTACAACTGCAAGCTCTGCTTCCCGATCTGCCCCTACGTTCCGCCCCACGAGTTCGAGGTGGACTTCCCGCGGCTGATGCTGCGCGCGAAGGCGATGCGGGCCCGCGAGGAGGGCGTGACGCTCCAGGACCGCTTCCTCGGCGCGACCGAGTTCGTGGGGGCGGTGATGACCGCGGCCTCGCCGCTCGCCAACTGGGCGAACCACAACCCCGCGAGCCGCTTCCTGATGGAGAAAACGGTCGGCGTCCACCGCGAGCGCGAGCTGCCCGGCTGGGCGCCCGAGACGTTCGAACGCTTCTGGGAGAAGCGCCGGGACGCGCGCGGCGAAGGCAGCGAGCACCCGGTCGCCGCGGGCGAAACGCCCAGGGCGCTCCTCTTCTACACCTGCCACGGCAATTACAACGACCCGGAGGTGCCGCAGGCGGCCGTCGAGGTGCTCGAGCGCGCGGGCGTCGCGGTCGCGGCCCCGCCGATGCGCTGCTGCGGCATGCCCGCCCTCGACGGCGGCGACGTCGAGGGCTGCCTCGCCCAGGCGAAGGAGAACGTCGCGCGGCTGCTCCCGTGGGTGGATGCGGGCTATGCCGTGGTGTCGCCGGGGCCGACCTGCACCTTCATGCTGCGGCACGAGTACCCGGAGCTCTTGCGCTCCGGCGAGGCGCGGGCGGTCGGCGCGGCGGTGCGCGACCTCGGCGAATACCTCGTCGATCTCCGCAGGGCCGGCCGGCTCTCGCTCGATCTCGCCCGGGAGAAGCCGCTGCGAGTCGCCTACCACTTCCCCTGCCACCTCAAAGTCCAGAAGATCGGCATGCGGAGCAAGCAGCTCCTCGAGAAGATCCCCGGCGTCGAGGTCGAGGCCGTCGACCGCTGCTGCGGGATGGACGGGACCTGGGGGATGAAGAAGGAGTTCTACGAGCTCTCGCTCGGCGTCGCCGCGAAGGCGAAACGCGGCGTCGAGGACGTCGCCGAGGAGGCGTCCGCGGCGGGCTGCGAACTCGCGGTCGCGAGCGATTGCCCGCTCGCGGCGCTCCAGCTCCGGCAGGCGACCGGCCGGAAAGTCGTCCACCCGATCCTGCTCCTGCGCGACGCCTGCCGCGAAGCCGACGCGAAGAAGAAGGAAGGTTGACCGATGCGCAAGCTGACCCCCCGCGACCTCTGGCCGAACGCAGTCTACGAGAAGGCGCGCGACGAGTACCGCGCGAAGCTCATCGCCCTCAAGCGGCCGCGCCGCGTCGCGCTCGGCGACCGGGTGACGCTCGTCTTCGAGAACCGCGAGACGGTCAGGTTCCAGGTCCAGGAGATGCTGCGCGCCGAGGGCATCGCCTCGCCCGAGGGCATCCAGGCGGAGCTCGACGCCTACAATTCCCTCGTCCCCGGCGACGGCGAACTGTCGGCGACGTTGATGATCGACATCGGCGAAGAGGCGGAGATCCGCGACCTCCTCGAGCGGCTGGTCGGAATCGAGGAGACCCTGGTCCTCGCGGCCGGCGGCCGCGAGGTCCGCGCCCGCTTCGAGGAGGGGCGCAGCGACGGCAGCCGCGTCTCCGCTGTCCAGTTCGTCCGATTTCCCCTCGGCCCCGAGGATCTGCGCGCGCTGCTCGAGGCGTCCGAGGCGAAGCTCGCCCTGCGCCACCCGAGCTACCGCGCCGAAGCCGCACTTCGCGGCGAGACGCTCGCCGCCCTAAAGGCGGATCTGAAGGCCTGAGCCGGGGCTCAGACTTCCATTACCTCTTTCTCTTTGCGCGCGACCATCTGGTCGACGCGCGCGATGCCTGCGTCCGTCTCCTTCTGGACCCGCTCCTGCCCGCGCTTGTGGTCGTCGGCCGAGATCTGCTTGTCCTTCTCCATCCCCTTGAGCTTCTCGTTCGCGTCGCGGCGCAGGTTGCGAATGGCGATCTTGTGGTCCTCGCCCTTGCCCTTGACCTGCTTCGCGATCTCGCGGCGCCGCTCCTCGGTGAGCTGTGGGATCGGCAGCCGCACCGTCTCGCCGTCGTTGCTCGGGTGGATGCCGATGCCGGACTCGTTGATGGCCTTCTCGATCGCCGGGATGACGCTGCGGTCCCAGGGCTTGATCGTGATGAGCCGAGCGTCCGGGACGTTCAGCGTCCCGACGCCCGAGAGCGGGGTCGGCGTGCCGTAGTAGTCGACCTTGATCCCATCGAGGATCGACAGATTCGCTCGGCCGGTGCGGATCTTGGCGAGGTCCTGCTGCATGTCGCCGAGCGTCCGCTCGATGTGGTTCTTCAGCTCCTTGATCACGTCTTCCATGGCAGTTCTCCTCCGGTGCGGCTAGACGCGGGCTGCGAGGCGCGGGTTCGCCCGCTCGGTCTTGAGCTTGCCGACGCGGGTCCCGATCTCCTCGCCGAAGACCACCCGCTTGATGTTGCCCGGGGTGTGCAGGTCGAAGACGACGATCGGGAGGTCGTTGTCCATGCACATCGAGATGGCGGTCGAGTCCATCACCTTGAGGTTCTTCTTGAGGACGTCGAGGTAGGACAGCGATTTGAACTTGGCCGCGGTGGGGTCCTTGACCGGGTCGGCCGTGTAGACGCCGTCGACCTTCGTCGCCTTGAGGATGACCTCGGCGTGGATCTCCATCGCCCGCAGCGAGGCCGCGGTGTCGGTCGTGAAGTAGGGGTTGCCGGTGCCGGCCACGAAGATGACCACGCGCCCCTTCTCGAGGTGCCGGACGGCGCGCCTGCGGATGTACATCTCCGCGAGTTGCGACATCTCGATGGCGGTCTGCACGCGGGTCGCAACGCCTTGCTTCTCGAGCGCGTCCTGCAGCGCCAGCCCGTTGATGACGGTCGCGAGCATTCCCATGTAGTCGGCGCCCGCCCGGTCCATGCCCGTCGCGCTCGCGGCGACGCCGCGGAAGATGTTCCCGCCGCCGATGACCACCGCGACTTGGACGCCCAGCGCGTGGACCTCGGCCACCTCGCGGGCGATCTGTAGGAGAGTCGGCGGATGGATGCCGTACTTCCCCTCGCCCATCAGTGCCTCCCCCGACAGCTTGAGGAGGATCCGCGCGAAGCGTGGGGCGGGCTGTGCGTCGGGGCTCATGCGGCGGACGGACATAGCGCCCACGACGCCAGCGGGTCAAGGAGAGGGCGCGGGTGCCCCGGCTCGGTGGAAGCGGGGAGGGGGGATGGACCTCGGGTCGGAAATCTGTCATAGGTGCGCCCGCGCGGGCGCATCGTTCGCGCGTCAACTGCCCGGGAGGCAGCCCATGGCGCAGCACGTGGACCAGATCGGCGGAGCGGTCGTGTACAAGGATCCCGGCCTCGAGGATCGCTACCACAGCAAGCCGATTCCGATGAACACCTTCTTCGAGTCGTACATCGACGGGAAGATCGACGTCGAGGGCGACCTCCACGAGCTGATGCGCAAGAAGGACCTGTTCGTCAACTACCACCTGACCTGGAACCAGGTCGGCTTCATCCTGGGCAAGTTCATCCCCTCCCTCCTCGTCCACACCAAGGGCGTCGACAGCAAGTTCGTCTGCGAGCACTACGACCGCGGCAACGACTTCTTCGAGGCGTTCCTCGCCGACACCATGGTTTACACCTCGGCCTACTTCCAGAGCCGCGAGGACACCCTCGAGGAGGCGCAGCTCCGCAAGATCCGCTACGTCGGCGAGAAGCTCCAGCTCAAGCCCGGCGAGAAGCTGCTCGACATCGGCTGCGGCTGGGGCACGCTCGTCATGGAGACCGCCCAGCACTTCGGCGTCGACGCGACCGGCGTGACGCTCTCCAAGAACCAGACCGAGTTCGCGAGCGGGCGGATCCAGGCCCGCGGCCTCGGCGAGAAGGCGCGCGTCCTCACCCTCGACTACCGCGACATCCCCAAGCAGACCTGGAACAAGATCTCGTGCCTCGAGATGGCCGAGCACGTCGGCGTCAAGAACTTCCAGAAGTTCCTGCGCCAGGTCCACGGACTGCTCGACGACGACGGCCTCTTCTTCCTCCAGATCGTCGGGCTGCGGCCGCAATACGACGCCCACGACATCACCTGGGCGCTCTTCATGTCGAAGTACATCTTCCCCGGCGCCGACGCGAGCCTGCCGCTCAACTACGTGATCAGCCAGTTCGAGAAGGCGGGGTTCGAGATCCACACGGTCGAGAACATCAACGTCCACTACGGCATCACGATCTACAAGTGGTACCAGAACTGGAAGAAGAACCAGGCGAAGATCACCGCCAAGTACGGCGAGCGCTGGTTCCGCCTCTGGTACCTCTTCCTCGGCTGGTCCTGCCTCGTCGGCGAGGCCGGGCGCGGCGGCTGCTACCAGATCGTGGCCAATAAGCAGCGGCTCGCCTTCGACCGCTACCGCTACGTGGGCGAGGGGCTCAGCCTCGACGAGTTCGCCGGGCAGCCCGCCGCCCCGCACGCGGTCGCCGCGACCGCGTAGGGCCTACAGCAGGCCGCGCTGCAGGGCCTGCCAGAGGACCTCCGCGATCACGTCGGGACCTCGCCCCGGCGCGAAGGGGCCGCCGCGGCGGCCCATGCGGATCAGCCGGTCGTCGAAGCGCGCCGCGGGCGCGAGCGCGCGCAGCTTCGCCGTCACGAGGTTCAGGTTCGCGAGGCGCGACGGCTGGACCTCTTTGCCGAGGCAGGTGAAGGCGACCTCCGACTCGTAGAGGACTGCCGGCAGCGAACCCTCCGCATAGACGAGCAGGAACTGGTCCGCGGTCTCGACGTCGACGTGGACCTCCTTCTTCTCCGTCTTGGTGAGGATGAGCCCCTGGGTGAGGAGTGCCTTGCCGAGGTCGAACTTCCGGCTGGTCTCGGTCCGGACCTTGCTCTCGTGGCCGATCGCGATCCCGCGCAAGAGCAGCCGGATGTCGGAGCCGGCGAGCGCGAGCGGCGCGCCGGCCCGCGGCTGCAAGACCACGCGGTCGGGCAGAAACTCGAGCGAGCGGACGAGGAAGCGGCCCTCGTCCCCGGGCGGGTCGGCGTCGACGTCGAGCGCCGCGCAGCCCGCCGCCCGGAGCCGGGCGACCGACTCCTCGGCCGCCTCGGGCGAGAGCCGCGCGGCGAGAAGCGGCGGCTCGCCCGCGAGCCGCATCCGCGCCTCCGCCGGCGCGTAGCCCGCGGTCTCGCACAAGACCTTGACCGCCGCCTCGGCGTCGGCCGGCGGCCGCAGAAGCGCGACGAGCCTCATGCCGTCGAAG
>DAIDIT010000192.1 GCA_027451705.1 Pseudomonadota bacterium | reverse complement strand
CGCGCCCCACCCCACCCACCCCGCCCCGCACTCACGCCTCGAACCCCTCCCCCGCCTCCTCGATGAGCGCATGAAACGCGTCCACCGCTCGCGGTCGCTCGAGGTCGAAGAGGTACAGCTCGAACACCACGTCCTCGGCCTCGTCGTCCGACTGCGGCGGCCCCAGTTCGAGCACCGCCTCGATCCAGTCGATCGCCCCGCGCAGCCAGCGCTTCAGCGCGCGCTCGCGGTTGCGGCGCGGCCGCGCCGGAGGCCGTGCCTCCAGATGCTCGAGCATCCCTTCGAGCAGGTCCAGCTCGCGCCGCAGCCGCGCCATCGCCTCCGGCCAGCTCTCCTCGACCGGAGGGCGCACCGGGACCGTCACCGGCGGTCCCTCGCCGTCCACCTGCGCCAGCGGGCAGTTCGTCGCCATGGCGTGACCTCACTTCCGCTCGGCGAGGAAGCGCTCGATCGCCGCGAGCTCCTCCGCGCGCTGCCGGGGGTCCAGCGGCCGCGCCCGCATCGGGAACGGCGCGTCGATCGCCGCCGCGAACGCGTCGAACCTCTGGAACGCGGCGAACATCTCCAGATCGAGCGCGTCCAGCTCCTTGCGCGCCGCCGCCTCGGTGACCGTCCCGCGCTCCTCCGCGAGGGCCGCCACCCGAGCCCGCGCCGCGAGCGCGTCCAGCTCCGCGAGCACCAGCCGCTCGCGCATCTGGAGGCCGCGGTCCTCCGACATCGGCCGCGACCTCAGGAAGGCGGCCCGCGCCGCCGCCTCCTTCGCAATCGCCTTCGCGGTGGCCCGGTGCTCGACCTGGACCCGAAGGATCTGCGCCTCCGACCAACCCACCAGCACCTCGACCTCGATTCGCTTTTCCATGACCGTCTCCATCGGTTGGGCGACGGCGTCGTTGCCGCGCCCGTGGGCCGTCATCGCGGCCACACACCTGGAGAGTTGCAGGGCATGCCAACCGCCCCGCGGCGGCTCCGCCCGGAGGCGGAAAAATGGCTCAACCCCCCGCGGTCGCTACGGAACATCGAGAATCCGCCCCGCGGTCACCCGACCGCCGTCCGACAAAAACGTCGGAAACGGTCCGACGAAAACGTCGGACGCCGCCCAACCCCCCGGAATTGCAGCAGCCCCGTCCGACAAAAACGTCGGACGCCCCCCGGATCGCGACACCCATGTCGCGTTTTCGCGGCTCATCCCCCAGGCGCCACCTGTGCGGGCTTGGAAGAGGAGCCATCGGTCGAGGGGCTGGGTGCTCCCCTGCTTATCTAAATAGGCCAACTTGACCGATCTGTGAAACTGGCTTATTCATGCAACCATGGACGCGCACAGCCACGCGGAGGCCGAAGCGCAGTCGGTCCTGCTGAGCCTGCTCGGCGAGGGAGCGTCCTTGGTGGCGCACGAACCATCCGGAGGGGGAAGGCGACATCCCGATTTCGTCGTGAAGGCGGCACGGACATTCGTCGTCGAGGTCAAGGCGGCGGCGACGGCTTCGTCCGTGGCCAGCGCGGCGCGCCAGGCGCTCGAAGCAGGCGCGTCCGTTCAGGACGCGGTCCCTCTTCTCGCGGTTCCGTTCATGGGACCGGTCGGGCGGCGGATCTGCGACCAGCTCGGAGTCGGCTGGTTCGATCTCAGCGGCAACGCGCACATCGTGGCCCCGGGCGTGCGGATCCTCGTCGAGGGCAAGAAGAACCGCTATGCCGCTCGGGGGCGCCCCGCGGACCCGTTCGCCCCCCGCAGCTCCCGGATCGCCCGGTGGTTCCTCATGAACCCCGCCGAGCACGTCACCCAGCGCAAGCTGGCCCGCGCGACCGGTCTCGGGGAAGGCTTCGTCAGCCGGCTCGTCGGACGCTTGCGGGAGGGGTACCTCGGGCGCGACGACCAGGGCGCGCTCTTTCTCCGCGAGCCGGAGCTGTTCCTCGCGGCGTGGCGGGAGGCGTACGATTTCAGCCGCCACGTCGTCCGCGCGGGATTCGTCGCCGCACGCTCTGGAGACGCATTGCTGCGGTTCACGGCCGACGTCTTGGGCGAAGCGGGCTATGCGGCGACCGGGCTGGCGGCCGCCTGGGCGCTGACCGGGTTCGCAGCGTTCCGGCTCGTCACGCTCTACCTTCCGGCCCCCCCGTCACCCGAACTGCTCGGCAAGCTCGGCTTCCACGACGAGCCGCGCGGAGCGAACCTCTGGCTCGTCACGCCCAACGACATGGGCGTCTTCCACGGCGCCGGCATCCGCGACGGTATTCGGTGCGTGCACCCCGTGCAGGCCTACCTGGACCTCAAGGCCCAGCCCGAGCGCGCGCCCGAAGCCGCGGAGCGGCTCCGCACGGAGCTTCCAGGGATAGCGCGACGTGTCTGACCCGGCACTGCGGGCTACCGACTACCACCCCGAGCAGCTCGAGCGGGTTCGGTCGGTCTGCCTCTACGTCGCGACCCTGCTGGGCGACCTGATGGCGCGCGACCTCGTGATCGTCGGCGGACTCGTGCCGTCGTTGATCATCGACCAGAGCCGCCTGCCCGCCGGCGAAGCACACGTCGGCACGGCCGACCTCGACGTGGGCCTCGCGCTCGCCCTGCTGGGCGAGGGCCGGTACCGCCGGGTGGCGCGCTGGCCCGAGTCGGTCTTCCGCGCCGCCGTGGACGTGGACGGCGTCCCGGTGGCCGACGTCATCCAGTGCTGGCTCGATGTTTCAGGCGAGCAGGCGCGAGGCGCAGAGCAGGCTGCGTTCATCTGGACGCGCGTGCTGGGACCGGCAATCGCCAACGGTGAGCCCGAGCCGTGATAGGCCTGCCGACGACCTTCTGGGGCAAGCTGGCCCAAAGAGAAGACGGGACCATCGAATGGCATCCCTTGGAGGACCACTGCTGCGACGTCGCCGCGGTCGCCGAGGCACTGCTCCACCTGCCCCTCTGGCGCCGGAGGATCGCGCGCTCCGCCGGGCTCGCCGATCTCGACCGATGCCAGGTCGCGCGCCTTTGCGTACTCGCCGCCCTGCACGACCTGGGCAAGTTCACCCTCTCGTTTCAGGCAAAGGGGCGCGACGACCTCGACCTCGCGCCTTTGGGCCACGTGGGGCCCGCCGTCGCTGCCCTGCGCTCCGATCCCGTCGTTCGCGGTCTTCTCGGACCACTCGGTTGCTTCGGCGACGGGACCGAGGGTCTCCTCGTGACCGCCTTCGCCCACCACGGCCGCCCAACGCCCGAGCAGACGGCGGACCATCAGAGAGCACGCTGGCAGGCCCGCGCCGGCCTCGATCCCATCGCGGGCGTCCGGGCCCTTGTCGTGCAATGTCAGCGCTGGTTCCCGGAGGCGTTCGACGGCACCTCCGAGCTTCCGGACGAGGCCGCGTTCGAGCACGGCTTCGCCGGGCTGGTCATGCTCGCCGATTGGATCGGCTCCGACACGGCGTTCTTTCCTTACCGAGTCGGTCCCGGCGATCGCATGGAGACAGCACGCCGCAAGGCTGCCGATGTGCTGCGCGCCATGGCCATCGACGTGCCGGCTGAGGCGCGAAGCGATAGCGCAGGCCGCTGCCCGTTCGAGCGCATCTCCCCGTTTTCTCCGAGGCCGGCGCAGCGGGCGCTCGGCGAGCTCGATCTCGCGGACGAGGGCACCATCACCGTTCAGGAGGCGGAAACGGGCAGCGGGAAGACCGAGGCGGCGTTGGCCCATTTCGTCCGCCTCTTCGAGAGCGGGGCTGTGGACGGGCTCTACTTCGCACTTCCGACGCGGACGGCCGCGACGCAGATCTTCGAGCGCGTTCGTGAGGCGGCCGCGCGTGCCTTCTCCTCGCCGCCCCCGGTGGTGCTCGCGGTTCCCGGCTACCTCCGAGTCGACGACGCCGAGGGGCAGCGCAGCCTTCCGGACTTCGACGTCCTCTGGCCGGACAGCGAGCGTTTTCGCTACCGAGGCTGGGCGGCCGAAATGCCGAAGCGCTTCCTCGCCGGCGCGATCGCGGTGGGCACCATCGATCAGGTCCTCCTCTCGTCGCTGGCGGTGGGCCACGCCCACCTGCGCGCGACGAGTCTGCTCCGCCACCTCCTGGTCGTGGATGAGGTGCACGCCTCCGATGCATACATGGCGACGATCCTCGAAGATGTCCTCGACCGGCACCTTGCGGCGGGCGGCCATGCGCTCCTGCTCTCCGCGACGCTGGCCTGCGAGGCGCGTGCACGGCTGCTGCGCCCCGGAAAGACAGTGGATCCGATGACGCTCGAGGCGGCGTCGGCGGTTCCTTACCCGCTGATCTCGACGCGGCAAAGTACCGTCGCGGTGGCGCACGACGGGCGTGATCGCGACGTCTCTCTTTCCGCGCTCGCCGAGATGGACGGCTTCACCGTCGTGGCAAGTCGTGCTTGCCAAGCGGCCGCCGCTCGCGCCAAGGTGCTGGTCCTCCGCAATACCGTGCGCGACTGCATCGCGACTCAGCTCGCGGTCGAAGCGGCGGTCGGCGATCGCGCGCTTCTTTTCGGCTGCGCCGGCGTACCGGCCCCGCACCACGGGAGGTTTGCGCGGGAGGACCGCCGGTCACTCGACGAGGCGCTCGAAGCACAAGCTGGGCGGGAAGCCCGGCCGGGAGGCTGCGTCGTCGTCGCGACCCAGACGGTCCAGCAATCGCTCGACCTCGACTTCGACCTCGTGTTCACAGACCTCAGCCCCGTCGACGTGCTCCTGCAACGGCTCGGGCGCCTCCACCGGCACCCGCGCCCCCGGCCTCCGGGCTTCGAGGAGCCCCGGGCGTTCGTCCTCGTGCCCTCGGATCGCAACCTCGCCTCGCTCGTCCGTAGCGACGGCTCGGCGCGAAGCCACCATGGGCTGGGCGGAGCGGTCTACCCCGACCTCCGGATGCTCGAGGCCGCCTGGCGCCTGCTGGAGCGCTGGGCCGTCTGGCACATCCCATCGATGAACCGGGCAATCGTCGAGGCGGGGCTCCACTCCGAAGCCCTCGAAGAGATCGTCGAGTCGATCGGCGAGCCCTTCCGCCGCCACTCCAACCACCTTTCAGGAACGGTCTACGGCCACCGTCGCCTGGCCGAGCTGAACCTGGTGAACCGCACGACTCCGTACCACAGGATGGCTTTCCCGGGCCGCGAAGACGAACGAATCGCCACGCGGCTCGGAGAAGGCGATCGCCGCCTCCGCTTCGAGCCGGGATTTGCGGGGCCGTTCGACAACCGCGTGGAGGAGATCACCGTTCCCGCCTTCTGGGCGAGGGGAGCCGAAAGCGAGGAGGAGCCGTCCGATCTTCGGGTGGGCGGGGGCGCCGCACATTTCACTTTCGCGAACAGGCGGTTTGTGTACGATCGACTGGGCTTCCGGCCAGAGGCCGAAAACCCGCAGGAAGCGGACGACAATGCCGGCCCATGACCTCCTTCTGGAGCCCTTGCTCTCCTGGCGCCGCCCGGGCGGCGGAGCGCGGGCGGCCACGAGCCTTCCGGGCGTGCTCGCGAGGCTTGGGACAGGCGAGCTGGGCGACTTCCCCGCCGTCCGCGCCCACCAGCTCGAGCCTTGGTCGATGTTCCTCACCCAGCTCGCGGCCATCGCGCTCCACCGGCAGCGCGAGGCGGACCCCAAGCGCGCCGAGGGTTGGTGGCGCGAGGCCCTGCTGGCGCTGACCGGCGGGCGCCACGAGCCGTGGTGTCTCGTCGTCGAAGACCTCGCGCGGCCCGCGTTCTTCCAACCCCCGGTGCCCGAGGGGAGCATCGACGGATGGGAATCGGTGGCCTCCCCGGACGAGAGAGACGTCCTGGTGACGTCGAAGCAGCACGACGTCAAGGCCCCTCGGATGGCGGCGCCTCGGCCCGAGCATTGGGCCTACGCCCTCGTGACTCTGCAGACCATGCAGGGGTACCCAGGCCGGGGTTACAACGGTGTCGCGCGGATGAAGGGCGGCTACGGAAACCGGCCGCGCGTCGGAATGGCCGCGGATTGCACGCCGGCGACGCGGTTCGGGCGGGACGTTTCAGTTCTGCTCGACGCGTGGTCGCCTCTCGTGGAGCGTGGCTACTCCGAGACGGGCGTCGCGCTGGTCTGGCTCGAATCCTGGGACGGGCGCTCCTCGCTGTCTCTTCGAGACCTGGCCCCGCAATTCGTCGAGATCTGCCAGCGGCTCCGCTGCCGCGCGACCGACGGAACGCTTGCGCTTCACTACACGACGTCCGCCGCGCGCCGTTGCCTTCCCCAAATCGAGAACGGTGACGTGGGCGATCCCTGGATCCCCGTCGAACGCGACGGCGGCGCTCTCACCGTAGGTCCGAACGGCTTCCACTACGAGTTGCTCGTTCGGCTCCTCGCGGGCGCCGATTGGGCTCCGCCGCCCGCACAGGAGTTCCGGGCGGGCGATCCCGATCCGATCCTGTTCCTGGCGACGGCGCTCGCGCGGGGCCAGGGGAAGACCGATGGGTTGCACGAGCGCACGCTGTCCCTGGCGGGAGAGGTCCGCCGCCGCCTCGGCCAACCGGATCAACGAGCGGCCCTCGGACTGCGAGCCATGGAACAGGTGGCGACCGCAAAGACCATGCGCTCGAAGGTGCTCTACCCCGCCCTCAAGGCGCTTTCGCTCGAAGGTCC
>DAIDIT010000191.1 GCA_027451705.1 Pseudomonadota bacterium | reverse complement strand
TTGGACGGCGCGTGGGCCGGGGCGTCATCCCGGCCGTGAGCCGCCTGTGCGTTTACGGCAACCGCCGGGGGAGCCAGGGGTATGACATCCGTGGTAGGAGGGGGCGTGGTGGCGCGATCCGGATCGAACATAACGCCGATTCTCGGTCTGATGGCCGCGTGCGCCCGGCCACCGGCAACACCCCAGGTCACGGCGCCCGGGCCCGACGCGGGCGGCGCGCAGGTCGCGGTGGACGGCGGCCCCGGGCCTCTCCCGGTCGAATCGGTCCGCGCCGTCTGGGACGGAGGTGCCGCGGACATCCAGGCCCCCGATGCCTCCGTCTCGCCGTTCGCCGCAATCGAAGTCCGGACCGGCGCCGCTCTCGACGACTACCGGGTCCGGTTGCTCGACGACGACGATCGGATGCAGGCGAACCACGCCGTCGTCGAGCGTGGCGACGGCGGACTGACGATCGACATCACGCCGACCCGTCCGCTGCCGGCCGCCCGCTGCTGCCGGCTCGTCGTCGACGGAGAGCTGGGCGGGTTGTCCGAAGGACCGGGGCCGCGCTTCTATCGACCGCTGATCGCGCGCTTCCGGCCGTGGCCGCTGCCGGCGCCGCCGGCTTCGAAGGCGTCGAGACGGCGCCGGCGCCGCCATCGCCGCTTCAGATGACGCCGAGCTCGCGGAAGCGCGTCACGGCGTCGAGGTCCGACGGCGTGAGGCCCGCGGCCTCGAGGCCGGCGACGGGCGCCCAGAAGCAGCCCTCGACGTCGTCGCCGTTGCCGCCGAGCTCGAGCCGCCCACCGACGACCTCGACGCGCCAGTAGAGCTTGACGAGCTGGTTCTCCGGATAGTCGACCGAGCGGTGGCAGCGCTCCGAGGCGTAGAGCAGATCCCGGGGTCGGACCTCGAGGCCCGTCTCCTCGCGCAGTTCCCGCCGGAGGGCCTCGAGCGCACCCTCGCCGAGCTCGACCGCTCCGCCGGGGAAGTTGTTCAGCACGCCGGTCTTGGTGCGCGTGCGGGTGAGCAGGACCCGGCCGTCCTGGATCAGGACGCCGTAGGCCCCGACCCGGAAGCGCTTCGGGCCGCCGTGCCCCTTCGCCAGCTCGTGGAGGAACGGCCGGTCGGCCTCGCAGAACGGGTGATCGGCGAGTCGCTCGGACGGCTCCCACGCGAGCGTCTGACCGTCGTGCGCGCGTGGCTCGCCGGAGACGAGGCGGCAGTGGTAGAGGGCCAGCGCGACCACGAGATCCGGGTAGGCGTGCTCGGTCTCCCAGGCGCGGGCACCGACCTCGATCTCGATGCCCAGCTCCTCGCGGCACTCGCGTGCGAGCGCCGCTTCGTCCGTCTCGCCCGGTTCGCGCTTCCCGCCCGGGAACTCCCAGAGCCCGCCCCGGGGGCCTCCGGGCGGCCGGCGCTGGATGAGGAGGCGCCCGCCGACCTCGAGCAGCGCGGCGACGACCCGGACCCGCTTCGTCGCCGCGTCGGCTCCGGACGTCACGGCAGTCCCAACGCGTAGAGCCAGCCGGCGTTGGACAGCACGTAGATCTCGCGTCCCGCGACCGCCACCGGCGCGTCGACACCCCAGCCGGGGCTGAAGCCGTCGCCGAGGCGCAGCCCCGTCCGCTCGTCGAGAAAATCGAGCGCGTCGGTCGCCGGGACCACGAGGACCGCGTCGGCCACCCGCAGAAGGCCCGGGGTCCGGTCGCCCAGCCCCTTCTCCCAGATCAGGCTCCCGTCGGCCGGCGCGAAGGCCGCGACCTTGCCGACGCCGGCCGCGAAGAGGATCCCGTCCCGCAGCAGCAGACCGGTCGCGCCCTTGAACGGCTTGCGCCAGATCAGCTCGCCGTCCTTGGCAGCGAGCGCGAGGATTCCGTCCCGGTAATTCGCGACGAAGACCTCCTGGCCCACCACCTGGGGGGTCGCGCCCGCGTCGACGAACTGGTCGCCCGGGCCCGAAGCGCGCTGCCAGACGACGGTTCCCCCGTCGGCGCCGAGCGCCACCGTGGTTCCGTCCGAGAAACCGGTGAAGACGAGCCCGCCCGCCACGGTCGGGGTCGCGACGGTCCGCAGGGTGAAGTCGCGCGAGGGGTCGCGCTCGCGCCGGTAGTGCCAGCGGCGCTGGCCCGTTCCCGCGTCGACCGCGAAGACGCTGGCCTGGTGGGTCGCGACGTAGACGACTCCGCCGGCGACGACCGGAGGGGTGGCCGGCTCCTCCCCGAGGTCGTGGCTCCAGAGCTCGTGGCCGGTCGCCGCCTCGAGCGCATGGAGTCCACCGTCGGCGGAGGCCGCGTAGATCTTGCCGTCCGAGAAGGTCGCCGCCTGGAGGATCGGGCCGTGGGCCGCGTAGGTCCAGCGCGGCTTGCCGTCGAATCCCATCGCCACGAGCTTGCCGGCGCTCGATCCTGCGACGATCTCGTCCTCCTGCGGCACGACGATCGGAGCGGCGGACTCCTGCGGCGCCCAGCGGAGCAACCGGGCGTCGAGCGGCGGCTCCTGATCGAACTCCGGCCTCACCTGAGAGCGCCAGTCGATCCGGTAGACCGTCCGGTGCTCGATCGTCTGCTCCGACGACAGGATGTGGAAGTCCGCGGCCGGCGGCGCGCAGGCGACCGCGCAGAGCCACAGCCCGGCCGAGGGTAGCCGCGCGCGCACGGCCGATCAACGCTTCGGGAGGGCCGCGGGCTTCGGCGGCTCGGGGGTCACGCCGAGCGCCGTGAGCCGCTCGTTCGCCTCGCGGCCGGCCGCGCTCGTCGGGTAGTCCACGCTGAGCTTCTCGTAGGCGTCACGCGCGACGTCCGGCTTGCCGAGCTGCTCGGCGATGCGTCCTTCCGCCAGGAGCCCGACGTCGCGACCGAAGCCCCCGGGCGGGGAGTCGACGAGCGACTTGGCCGCCGCGAGCGCCGCGTCGCCCTTCCCCTCCGCCGCCAGGGCGTACGCCTGTCCCTGTAGGGCAAAGGCCCGGAGCGTGTCGTTCGCGGGCGCCTCGCCGAGGTACTTCGCGTACGCCGCCTCGGCGTCGGAGAACTTGCCGAGGCGGAAATCCGCGTCGCCGAGCGCCAGCTCCGCCGTCGTGGCGGAGGGGGACCCGGGCGCCTTCGCGATGACGGCCTGCATCGCCTCGGCGACCGCTTTCTCCTTGGCCTGCTCGGTGGGGAACGAATCGGCGTTGCCCTCGGCCGCCGCGGAATCGTTTCCGCTGACGACCACCTTCGCCGCCTCGGCCAGCGCCGAGCCGAGCTGCTGCGCCGCCCGCTGCTCGTGGCGCGCCGAGACGGAGGTGCCGAGGGCGATGCCGATCGCGAGGACGACGGCCGCGCCGGCCAGGCCGGCGACGACCTTCCAGTTCTTCTCGAACGCTTCGATGTAGGGGGCGAGCGCCTCGGCAAAGGCGTCGGGCTCCTTGAGATCGCGGAGATCGCGCCGGCTGAGCCGTTCGGCCCGCGCGGCCGACGACGAATTGCTCGGGATTGCCACTCGTTTTCCTCCTGCCGCCAGGTCGGGGCAGCAGACTTTCAACGTTTGGCCCCCCGCTGTCAACTCCCGGTTTCGCCCCTGCGGGTCCGCTTTCGGAAGACGAGCCGGACGGGCACCTCGATTCCGAAACGCTCCCGAAGCCGGGATGCGACGAAGCGCCGGTACGGCTCGCCGACCCCCTCCGGCCGATTCACGTGGACGAGGAAGGTGGGCGGCCGGATTCCGACCTGGGCGATGTAATAGAGCCGCACCGAGCCCGCCCCGACGCGCGGCGCCGGGTGGGCGGTCTCCACCTCCCGCAGGAAGCGGTTCAACTCCGGCGTCGGCAGCCGATGCGCCGCCTGGTCGAAGAGCCGTCCGGCGAGCGGCAGCAGCCGGTCGAGGCCGTTGCCCTCCCGGGCCGAGACGAAGAGCAGCGGGGTGCGCTCCGGCAGGAACGGAAGCTGCTCCGCGATCGCCTCCTCGACCTTGGACCGCCCGGCGCGGCCCTGGAGGAGGTCGGCCTTGTTCACGACGAGGATCATGGGCTTGGCCCGCTCGACGCAGAGGCCGGCGACGCGCGAGTCCTGTTCGACCGCCGGCTCGGTGGCGTCGACGAGCACCGCCGCGACGTCGGAGCGGTCGAGCGCCTCGATCGCGCGGCCGATCGTGACGAGCTCGAGCTTGCCGCCCGCCCTCCCCTTGCGCCGGATCCCGGCGGTGTCGGTCAAGACGTAGCGCCGGCCGGCCGCGACGGTCTCCGCGTCGATCGAATCGCGCGTCGTCCCGGCGACCGGGCTCTCGACGAACCGCGCCTCGCCGAGCAGCCGGTTGACCAGCGTCGACTTCCCCACGTTGGGACGGCCGAGGATCGCGACGCGGGGGATCTCGGGCACGGCGGCCGCGCCGCTCTCCGCGCGCGGCAGGCCCGCGACCACGTCGTCGAGCAGCGTCCCCACGCCGCGCCCGTGCTCGGCCGAGATCGGGTGCAGCGCCTTCCAGCCGAGTCGCCAGAACTCCGATCCGATCTCCACCTCGGTCTTCGCGCTGTCGACCTTGTTGAGCGCGACCACCACCGGCTTGCCGCCCCGGCGCAGGACGCGCGCGACCTCCTCGTCGGCCGCGGTCAGACCCGCGCGGGCGTCGACGACGAGGACGATCGCCGAAGCTTCGGCAATCGCCCGTTCCGCCTGCTTGCGCACGTCGGCGAGGAGCGGTTCCGACTCCCCGACCCAGAAGCCGCCGGTGTCGACCGCCAGGAAGCGCCGGCCGTCCCAGTCGGCCTCCGCATAGTGCCGGTCGCGCGTGACGCCGGGCAGGTCCTCGACGATGGCGGCACGCCGGCCGACGATCCGGTTGAAGAGCGTCGATTTGCCCACGTTGGGCCGGCCGACGAGGGCCACGATGGGAAGGGCGCGGTCCACGGACCCTCAGACGTAGCCGAAGCGGCGCAACGCGCCGGGGGAATCGGTCCACCCTTCCTCGACGCGGACGTTAAGTCCGAGGAAGACCTGGCAGCCGAGCAGCGCCTCGATCTCGCGGCGCGCCGAGGTCCCGATCGCCTTGAGCTTCTGTCCGCCCTTGCCGATGAGGATCGCCTTGTGCGAGCGCCGCTCGACGTGGAGCGTCGCGAGGATCCGGACGAGCGGCCGCGTGCCGGCGGCGCGCCGGCTCTCGTCGAAGCTCTCG
Source organism: Pseudomonadota bacterium (assembly GCA_027451705.1). Lineage (GTDB taxonomy): Bacteria > Myxococcota > Myxococcia > Myxococcales > JAKAPL01 > JAKAPL01. Next base: position 6,014 of record DAIDIT010000191.1, on the reverse strand, counting down.
ACCTCGACGGCCACTCCGTACGGAACTTCCTCGCCAGTCTGCCGGAAGACCTGCTCGCGGATCAGCTCGCCGGCCAGCAGGCGTTCGGCCTGATCGGTCAGCGTGTCCGGCGGGAAGATCGGCGGCCCTTCCGGCAAGAGGCCCGCCAGCGCGGGCCCGAGGCCCTCGGCGTTTTCGCCGGTGAGCGCCGAGAGCGGGTAGACGAGGTCGAAGGGGTGCCGGGCGGTCCAGCCCGCGATGAAGGGCAGGAGCGCCGGCCGGGCGACGCGGTCGACCTTGTTCGCGAGCAGCGCCGACTTGCGGCCGGTCCTCCGGATCTCCTCGAGGACCCGGTCGACGCCCTCTTCCGCGCCGTCGCCGTCCGGCCCGGGCCGCCGTGCGGCGTCGACCACCAGCGCCACCGCGTCGACCTCCGCGATCGCCGCGAAGGCCGCGTCGACCATGGCGCGGTTCAGGCCGGGCCGCGGCCGGTGGATGCCGGGCGTGTCGAAGAGCGCGATCTGAAAGCCCGGCGCCGTCGCGATGCCGAGGATCCGGTTGCGGGTCGTCTGCGGCCGCGGGCTGACGATCGCGACCTTCTGGCCGAGGAGCCGGTTGAGCAGCGTCGACTTGCCGGCGTTCGGCGCGCCGACGAGCGCGACGTAGCCGGCGCGGTGGACGGTTCTGTCAGCTCTTCGGCGGGTGCTCACTGATCTCGATGTGGTTGATCACCACCGGCGTGTTCGGCCGGTCGTTCGGGCCGCGCGGCACCCGCGCGATGTTCTTGACGACGTCGGCGCCGGAGACCAGTTCCCCGAAGATGTTGTAGTGGGCACGCGGGCTGTCGTTGAGGTACGGCGTCGGGACCTCGGTGATGAAGAACTGGCAGCCGTTGGTGTTCGGGCCGGCGTTCGCCATGGCGAGGATGCCCGGCTTGTTGAAGTCGTGGGCCGGCGTCCGCTCGTCGGCGAACTGGTAGCCCGGCCCGCCGGTGCCCGTTCCCAGAGGGTCGCCGCCCTGGATCATGAAGCCCGGGATCACCCGGTGGAACGTCGTGCCGTCGTAGAGCGGCTTGTCCTTCACCATCTGCCCGGACTTCGGGTCGCGCCAGGGCTTCGCGCCGGTCGCGAGCCCGACGAAGTTCTCGACCGTGGACGGGGCTTCCTTCGAAAAGAGCTTGCAGACGATCTTGCCCATCGACGTGTCGAATGTCGCGTAGAGGTCCTTGCCCGCCTTGACGTCCGCCATGAGCCTCTCCTTGCTGGGGCCTCGCTTGTGGCGGGCCAGCGCCAGGCCGGCCGGCAGCGTCGCGGCGACGAGCGCCGCGATCAACCACCGGCGGGACCTTCCGTTGACCTGCGACATGCCAGGCAAGTCTTCCTTCGTCATTGCCACATGCTCCAGACCCTCCTCGAGGGGCGGCGGAGCATAAAGCCCCGCCGGCACCTCGCGCAAGTCTTCGCAGCGTCGATAGAGGGTGACGGACAAAGTCGCGGGAGACGGTGCGCGGCAGGGGACAAGCCCCCGCCCAGCGCCGAGAAACGTAGGGCGGGGCCTCGTGCCCCGCCGCCTCGGCCGACTTTGCCGGGATCCTGCCGGCCCGCGGCGTGCCACGACCCCGATCAGTCGCCTTCCGCGAGGTCGTCGTCCCAATCGCACCCACCCATCGCCAGCGCCTCGGCCACCGCCTCCTCGATATCCGGATCGCTCGAGTCCTCGAGATCCGCGAGGGCCTCGGCCGCCTCGTCGGGACGGATCTGGCCCACCGCCTCGATGGCCGCGAGGCGCAGCCGGCGGTCGGCCGCCTCGTCCTCGATCAGCGCGACGGCGTGCTCCCATGCCTCGTCGAGCTGCCAGTTGCCCGCCGCGCGGAGCGCCTCCGCGTGGATGTCGACGTCGCCCTCCGCGAGGGCCTCGAGGATCTCCGCGTCGAAGCCGCGCACGTAGCGCATCCCGAGGACGGCGGTGAGCTTCCACCCCGCCTCGGCGGCGGCATAGGCGGCGCGGAGGGCGTCTTCGTGCCAGGGCCGCGGCGCCCGGACCGAGGCCTCGAGGACGCGGCGCCGGACCTCCTGGGGAACAGCCGCGTCGAGGTAGAGCGCGTGCAGCGCCTCCTGGATCTCCTCGAGGGACCGCTCGGAGATCGCGCTGGCGTCGGGATCGCCGGCTCCGAAGCCATCTGTGTCGGCGATCTCCAGGACGGGGCCCAGCGCGATGGCCGCCTTGCCGCGCAGCTCCTCGGAGGCGGCCGCGTCGCACACGACCTTGAGCAAGGCCGAGGCGAGTTCGTCGTCGCCGGCGCCGCAGTGCACCGCCAGACCCGTCGCGAGCAGCCGCTTCCTCTCGCCCGCATCGGGGTCGCGCAGGATCCGGAGCAGGCCCGGCCGAGTACCGCGCGGCCAGTCCCAGCGAGGCGTATCCGTCAACTGCTTCAACGTCGTCAGCGTCAATTTCATCGGAGGGCACCCGTGCTCAGCCGGCTCTCGCCCGCCCGGCTTCCGGCGCTGCCCTTGTAAACACCGCCGCGGATCCGGTCAAGGGTCCCTGGGTCTCCTGTCGCTGTTCAGCACCGCAGCGTAGGTACTCGCAGCCCTGACCACGGGCCTGGCCCCGCTCGGCACGCCAGAGCAAGGCCTTCGTCGCGACATCACCCCAGGGGCCACGCCTTCGGCCCCACCGCCCCGAGGCACGGCCCCGCCGAGAAAGTCCGCAGCCCTACCGAGAAAGTCTGCGGCTCCGTGAGGAGAGCCCGTGGCAAAGGGGGCCAAAGGCGCGGCCCCGGGGGCCGAGGCCGTGGCACCCGGGGCGAAGCCCTCCGCCCCCGGGGCCGTGCCGTCGGCCCCGTCGAGCAAGCCCTCGCCAAGCCGCGCCAAGCCCTCGCTCGACCTCGCCATGGGCATGCCCAGGCCGAGAAAGCCCGCGGCCCCGTCGAGAACGCCCTTCCCTGCGCGGGCTTCGTCTCGCGCCATCCCGGCCACCGTGCGCACGCCCACGACCCCGCTCGGTCCGATGGCTTCGCGTGAAGAGCCCGACTCGTAAACCAAAGGGCTCTGGAAGGAACGTGCGTACCGGATTGTCCCAAAGCCGCTTCCTGGGCGTTGAACGCAGGGCTCGTCTCGGACCATTCGACCACGGGCTGTCGCGTCCGCGCGCCCAGGTAGAGGACCAAGCACATGTTCCAATCCTACGCCGATTCCGGATCACCTCGCTCGCAGTTCAGCCTCGAGGCGGAGGAACTCGGCGAGGGACCAGGCTTGGAAGGGGCAGCCGCGCGGGGTGTGCGGGGCGTCGGCGTCGGCGATCTCGGGGAGGTGGCCGAGGCCGAAGCGGTCGAACTGCTCGTGCAGCGGTGCGACGAAGCGCGCCTCAACCTCGCGGACCGCGTCGGGAGTCCCGCCCCGCACGCGGAGCCACGCGTCGACGAAGGGACCGGCGAGCCACGGCCAGACGGTGCCCTGGTGGTAAGCCTCGTCGCGCGCGCGAAGGTCGCCCACGTAGCGACTCACATAGCCCGCTTCGCCGGGGGCGAGCGATCGAGGCCCGAGCGGCGTCCAGAGCGCGGCCTCGGCCACGTCGACGACCCGGCGCGCGCGGTCGCCCTCGACGAGCGGCAGCGGCAGGCCGCCGATCGCGAGGAGCTGGTTGGGGCGCAGCCGCCCGTCCGCCGTCCCCGCGACGCCGTCCACGTCGACGACGTCGAACAGGCATCCCCGCGCGGCGTTCCAGAAGCGGGCTCGGAAGCTCGCGATCCCCTGCTCGTAGAGCGCCCGCCACCGGACCGCGCGCCCGCGGGCGATCCAGAGCGCGTTGAGCCAGAGCGCCTGGATCTCGACGGGCTTGCCCGCCCGGGGAGTGACCGGCCGCCCTTCGAAGCAGGCGTCCATCCAGGTGAGGTTCGTGCGCGGCGAACCGGCGGCGATCAGGCCGTCGCCGTCGGCGCGGATGCCGTGGCGGGTTCCCGCGGCGTAGCCCGCGAGGATGGCGTCGACCGCGGCCCAGAGCCGCGCTTCCGCATCCGGATTGACGCGCTCGCCCGCCGCCGTGAACGCGGCAAGCGTCGCATCCACGGCGACGACGAACCAGAGCGCCGCGTCGACCGCGTTGTACTCGGGAGCGCCGCCGGCATCGGGGAACCGGTTCGGCAGCATGCCGCCCGAGACGTGGCGGCTCCACTCGAGCAGCAGGGCGAGCGCGTCGCCGCGGCGGCCGGTGGCGAGGCAAATGCCGCGCAGCGCGATGAAGCTGTCCCGGCCCCAGTCGCCGAACCACGGGTAGCCGGCGATGACCGTGAGCCCCTCGCCCCGCCGCACCAGGTACGCGTCGGCGGCGCGGTGCAGCGGGCTCGCGAACGCGGCGCGGCGACGCCGCTCCGATTCGCGCAAGCGCGGCACGCCGGGCGTCGCGGCCTCGCCCGCGGCGAAGACGAGCGTCGCCTCCCCGGCCGAGAGGTCCCACTCGAAGATCCCGGGCGTCGCGAGATCCTCTTCGAAGTCGAGGCCGCGCTCGCGCTCGAGGTCGTACTGGAAGCGGCGGTACCAGTCGGGCGCGTGCGTGTACGCGCCGTTCGACCGGGCGGCGATCGCCGGCCACGCGGCGTACGGGCGCCAGAAGACCGCGCCGTCCCGGCGCTCGGCGTCGAAGCGGAAGGCGGGGTTCTCGTGGTGCAGCGCGTGGAAGTCGCGGCCGGAGAAGAGCGGCCGGACGCGGAGGCGGACGCCTTCGTACGGGGCTTGCAGCCGCCACGACAGGACGGCGGCGGAGCGCCCGTGAGGCACGAACAGCTCGTGGCGAACGCGCAGCCCCTCGCCGAGATCGAAGCTCCAACTCGGCCACGGCTCCGGTTCGAACGAGGCGACGGCCGCGCCGTCGGTCGTCACGTCGGGCACGTAGCGCTGCGGCGTCAGGGGCAGCTTGCCGCGCGCCGTCTGCAGCCACGCCTCGACCCCGTTGACGAGGACGCAGCGCCCGGCGGGCGGCTGCGTGGCGGGTAGCAGCAGCGCGTGGTAGCGGCGCGTCCGCAGGCCCGCGGCCGTCCCCGAGGCGAAGCCGCCGAGTCCGTCGGCCTCGAGCCACTCGAGCCGCTCAGAGGGCGACGTCGGCACCCCGGGCCTCCGCGATGCAGCGGGTGACCAGGGCGGTCCAGCCGGTCTGGTGGCTCGCGCCGAGGCCGCGCCCGGTGTCGCCGTCAAAGTACTCGTGGAAGAGGAGCAGGTCCTTCCAGTGGGGGTCGGCGGCGAAGCGGGGATCGTCGCCGTGGCACGGCCGCCGTCCATTCGCGTCCGGCAGAAAGAGGCCGAGCAGCCGGCCGGCCAACTCCTGCGCGATGTCTTGGAGGCCGAGCATCCGGCCGGAGCCGGTCGGGCATTCGATCCGCAGCGCGTCGCCGTAGAAGTGGTGGTAGCGCTCGAGCGCCTCGATCAGCAGGTAGTTGATCGGGAACCAGACGGGCCCCCGCCAGTTCGAGTTGCCGCCGAAGAGCCCCGAGGTGGATTCGGCCGGCTCGTAGTCGACCGTCGCCTCCGATCCGTCGAGGCGGAAGGTGTAGGGGTGCTCCCGGTGGAAGCGCGACAGCGAGCGCAGGCCGTGGGGCGAGAGGAACTCGCCCTCGTCGAGGACGCGGCGAAGGAGCCGCTCGAGTCGGTCGCGCGACGCGATGGCCAGCAGCCGGTGGGCATGCGCGGGAGCACCGGGGTGATCGGAGGGCTGCTGGAGCGAGGCGAACGGCCCGGCGAGGTCGGGGCGGTTCTGCAGGAACCAGCGCAGCCGCTTGTCGAAGCCCGGCAACGAGGCGACGACCGCGTCGTCGAGGACGCCCACCGCGAGCAGCGGAATGAGGCCGACGAGCGAGCGGATGCGCAGCGGCACCGTCCGCCCCTCGGCGTGGAGCTGGTCGTAGTAGAAGCCGTCCTCGTCTTCCCAGAGGCCGGTCCCGCCGAAGCGGTTCATCGCGTCGGAGATGGCGACGAAGTGCTCGAAGAACTTCGAGGCCATGTCGCCGTAGGCGGGATCGTCCTTCGCGAGCTCCATCGCCATCT
>DAIDIT010000190.1 GCA_027451705.1 Pseudomonadota bacterium | reverse complement strand
TCAACCGGGTGACGTCCGAGGGCGCCGCGCCGTGGGTGGTTGCGGACGCTGTCCGGATGCACACCCGGGCGCTGCCGCTCGAGGTGACGGGTGACATGAGCCACCTGATGCCGCTGTTCGAGCACCACCTCGGCTTTGCCGTCCGGCCCCCGGCCTTCCCGGCACGTCGGCTGGAGCTGGTCGGTGGGAGGCTGTCGCACCTCGGGGCCCGTGACGCGGCCTACCTCGAGTACGGCGCCGGCCCGGGCCACCGCGTTTCGCTCTTCATCCTCTCCGATCCGGATCGAGATCTGCGCATCCGGGGGGCACAGGTCCGCCGGGTCGCCAATCGCGAGGTTCTGCTCACGACGGTCCAGGGCTACAACGTCGCGGTCTGGCGTCGGAACGAGATCGTCTATTCGCTGGTCAGCGACCTCGAACGCTCCGAGACGCTCGCCTTGCTCTCTGGCGGGAGCGGCTCCGACGCGGCGCATTAGCCTTCGGCGGCCGCAGGGGCCGGGTGGCCAGCAATAGTTTGACACCCCGCGCCTTCTTCCTCTAGGCTTCCGGGGGTTTGTCTCTCCTCTCGCGCCGGGGAGTCCATGGCGAAGAAGATCCTCCTCATCGACAACGACGCCGCCTTGGTCGGGAACGTGACGCAGGACCTCGAGGTCAAGGGGTTCGAGGTCCTTCACTCCGGCGACGGCAAGGAAGGTCTGGACCTCGCACGCCAGCAGATGCCCGACTTGATCGTCCTCTGCGTCGAGTTGCCAAAGGCGTCCGGCTACTCGATCTGCAGCAAGCTCAAGAAGGACGACGCGCTGCGCGCCATTCCCGTCGTTCTGACTTCCGCCGAGGCGAAGCAGAAGACGTTCGAGGACCACAAGAAACTCAAGGTCGGACGCGCCGACGAGTACCTCCTCAAGCCTTTCGGCTCGGACGCGCTCGTCGAAAAGATCGGTGCGCTCATCGGACTTCCCGAGGCCGACGGCGCCGACGAACCGCTCGACATTTCCGGCCTCGCGGAGGACGTCTCCGTCGGCGCCGAGGAACCGATCCGGGTCGAGGAAGTCGAGGAGATTTCGGTCGACGCCGAGGAGCCCACCCCCACGCCCGAGACTCTTCCGGGCGACGAGGATCTGGCCGTCCTGGACGCGGCCTTCGAGAACCTCGAGGAGAAGGAAGACGAGCCGCTCGAGGCGACGACGATCGCCCACCTGCCGAACGGATCCGGGAGCCCGGCGCCCAACGAGGAGGACGACGCCCTGCTCGCGGGCCTCGACTCCCCCGCGGCCGAGCCGCCGCCCCCTGCCGCTCCGGCACCGCGTGTCCGGACCCGCCCCCCGCCGGCCGTCGTCCCGGTTGCGGCCGCTGCCGACGATGGCGAGTTGGCGCGGCTTCGCGAGCAGGTCCAATCCCTCGAGCGCCAGCTCGAACAGGCGCAGTCCGAGGCGAAGCCCACCTCCGGCAGCCGCGACAAGGAGTACTTCGCGGTCAAGGAACGGCTGGCCCAGCGCGACAAGGAGTTGCTCAAGGTTCGCGAGGAGCTCAACGCCAAGGACAAGGAGCTCGTCGAAGAGCGAGACAAGCAAAACGCGCTCGAGCAAGAGCTCGCGGAGCGCGAGGCCGAGGTCGGCAAGCGGGACGGCCAGCTCAAGGTGCTTCAGCAGAAGGTCGACGCGCTCGTCGCGGGCCAGAAGCGGACGGAGCGCGATCTGGCCACCGCGCGCGAGGAATCCAAGCAGAGTGCGGCCAAAGCCCAGAGCGCGGAGGAGGAGCTGGCCGCGGCGCGCGGGAAGGCGGACAGCCACGAGAGCGAGGCCCGACGCCTCGAATCGGATCTCGAGGCCAGCCGCGCACGCCTGACCGAGCTGGAGGGGGAGTTGGCGGCGGAGCGCAGCCGCGCAGACGAGCTGTCGGCGGAGCTGAACGGCACCCGTGCGCAGCTCGAAGAATCCCAGGGCGCGCTCGAAGAGGTGCGAAGCCGCGTCGCCTCGCTCGAAGAGACCGCGGGCAAGAATGAAGAGCGCGCGGTCAAGGCCTACCAGAAGATCAAGGCCGACGAGAAGCTCAGGGAGAAGGTCAAGAAGGCGCTCGGCATTGCACTCCAGCTCCTCGACGAACCTGAAATCGAGGTCGACGATGGGGCGGAGGAGCAGCGGCCGTAGTTCCCGAGGCTGCCGGTCAACGGCCGCAGCCGAGCCTTCCGCGCGTGCAGCGACCTTCTGCAAGCTCCTCCCCGGCGTCCTGGTTCGCTGCCGCTCTCGATGCGGTCGAGCAGGTGGTCCTCGGGAAGCGGGCGGTGATCGAGCAGTCTCTCGTCGCGGCGATTGCGGGCGGACATGTCCTCGTCGAGGATGCACCGGGCGTCGGCAAGACCACGTTGGCGAGATCCCTGGCGGCCGTCCTGGGCTTGCGGTTCGGACGCGTTCAGTGCACGTCGGATCTGCTGCCCTCGGACGTCGTGGGCGTGACCGTGTTCGATGCGGCCCGCGCCACGTTCCAGTTCCGCCCCGGGCCGATTTTCCACGAGGTCGTGCTCGTCGACGAGCTGAACCGTGCATCGCCGCGCACCCAGAGCGCCCTCCTCGAGGCGATGGCGGAGGGAAGCGTCTCGCTCGAGGGCGCAACCCACCCTCTTCCGAGCCCCTTCCTCCTCCTCGCGACTCAGAACCCTCTCGAGCACGCGGGCACCTATCCGCTCCCCGAATCGCAGCTCGACCGCTTCCTGATGCGAGTCAGCCTCGGCTATCCGCCCCCGTCGGACGAGCGGAGGCTCGTCGAGCAGGACGGCGATCGCCCGACGGTCGAGAGCCTCGCCGCGATCGCCGAGGGCGCCGAAGCGCTGCGGTCGGCCCAGGAAGCAGCCCGTGCCGTGACGATCGCCCCGCCCGTTTCGGACTACCTGCTCCGCCTCGTCGAGGCGACGCGGCAGAGTCCTCACCTCGCGGCGGGGGCGTCGACTCGGGGCGCACTGCTCCTGGGGCGCGCCGTCCGAGCGCGGGCGCTGATCCGGGGTCGGGACTACGCGCTTCCCGACGACGTGAAGGCGCTCTTGGCACCGTGCCTCGCGCACCGCGTCGTCCTCGCCGGCGCGCGGGCCGGCGCGGCGGCGGCCGCCGCCGAGAGGGTCCTCTCGGACATATCCGAGAGGGTCCCCGTTCCCTGAGGCGAGGCCGTGCCCGTCGCCCGACCGTTCGCCCTTCCCGCGCGCCTGCTGGATCGGGCGCCGCGGCAGCTCCGCATCACCCGGCCGGGCTGGTTCTATCTGGCGCTCACGGTCGGAATGGGGATCGCGGGGCTGAACACGAGCAACAACCTCATCTTCCTCACCTGCGGACTGATGCTCGGGGTCGTCGTCGCCTCGGGGATCCTGTCCGAGCGCTGTCTCCGCGGCCTGGACGTCGAACGGCGCGCTCCGCGGTCCGCCACGGCCGGCAAGCCCGCCCTCGTCGGCTTGGTGATCCGCAATGCCAAGCGGTCGGCCTCGTTCGGCCTGCTCGTCGAGGATCTCGCGACCGGAGGCCGCTGCCATTTCCCGCTGGTCCGCGCCTGCGAATCCGAGGCCCGGACCTACGAATGGACGCCGGCGCGGCGTGGCCGCGTCGCGCTCGACTCCATTCGGGTCGCCACGCGCTTTCCGTTCGGCCTCTTCGAGAAGTCGCTGCGCCTCCACCGCCTCGCCGAACTCCTGATTCACCCGTCGCCGCTCGAATGCGAGATCTCGGCCGCCGGATTCGATCTGCCGTCGGGCGACTCTCCCGCCGCGGGCGTCGGAGAGGGACAGGACTTCTGGCAGTTGCGCCCGTACCGAGACGGAGAGGACGCGCGCACCATCGCCTGGGCGCCGACCGCACGGGCCGGCCGGCTCGTCGCGCTCGACCGCGAGCGGTACGCGCGGAGGCGGGAGCGGATCGAACTCCCGGAACGCGCCACGGCGACCGCATTCGAGATCGAGGTCGGACGTGCCGCATTCCGGGCAGCGGCGCTTCTGGATCGCGGCTTCGCGATCTCGTTGAACCGAGGCGCAGAGGCGCTCGTCCCCGAAGGCCATGGCGACGGACAGCTCGCCCGCATCCTCGACGTGCTCGCCGGCGTGGAAGTGCGATCGTGACCCCTTCGACCTCGGAGGCCGCCCAGCGGCCGGCGCTTCGGTTCCACGTCATCCAGCGGGCGGCGCTCTTCCTCGCGGCGGCCGCGGCGTTCGCCGGTGCCGCCGTCGGCGAGCAGCTTCCGCTGCCGGCGATGATCGGTTTCGGCACCGCCTGGATCGTGGGCTTCTTCGTGCGCGAGCGACCGTGGCGAACCTTCGCCGTTGCCGTCAATGCGGCGACGATCCTCGGCGTGCCGCTGGTCTTGATGCTGTCGCGGGGGGATCGCTCACGGCTCCCGATCGCGGCGGCCGAGGCGGCGCTGATCGTCTGCGCGAACAGGCTGCTCGTCCGACGGACGCCCGGCGACGACGGAATGCTCCACCTCGCGTGCTGGCTGGTCCTCGCATCGGGCGCTGCGCTGACCGGCGAGATGCTCTACGGGATCGCGCTCGTGGCCTACGCGGTGCTGGCGTCCATCTCGATGCTGCTCTCGGAGCTTCGCCGCGGCATCGAGGAGGAGGCCGAACGGCAGGCCTCCACCCTGCTCGCCGCCCCCGAGCTGACCTCGCGAAGCCTGCTGGGTTTCGCCGCCGGCCTCGGCCTCTTTTCGGCCGCCTTCGCCACCCTCGTCTTCCCGATCTTTCCCCGTGCCCGTGTCGGCATGTTCCAGGCCGGCTCGGGCGGGACGCCGGTCACGGGGCTCACGGACCACGTCGATCTCTCCGCTTCGGGTCGCATCGGCGACAGCGCCCGGCTCGTCCTACGGGCAGAGCTCGATGGTGACCTCCGGGCGGCGCGCTACTGGCGCGCCGTGACGCTCGAGACGTTCACCGGCCGTGGTTGGATTCCGGCGGCGAGTCACGGAAGTCTCGTCCGGTCGGTCCACTCGAGGCCCGGGGAGCGGTCGCTCGGGGGGACGTTCGATTTCTTCCCGGACTCGTCGGGCCTGCTCCCGGTCCCCGAGGGACTGTCGTCGCTCTGGCCGATCGGGCCGAACGCCCTGTTGATGCAGTCCCGTGACGGCGATCTTCGTCTCGCAGAGCCGGGCTCGGGCACGAGGCACTTCCGGTTCGAGGCCGGCGTCGCGAACCGGAACGCCGCGCCGGACTCCCAAACATCGCCGCAGTCGCTCCAACTGCCGTCCCTCTCGCCCGAGACGTCGGCGCTCGCGCGGCGTCTCGTTCCGGACGGCGCTTCCCCATCGGACGCCATTGCCGCGGTCGTGGGCTACCTGTCGACCTTCACGTACTCGCGAAACTTGCACGCCACCGAGAGCCCGCTCGACGACTTTCTAGGGCGCCGCAGCGGCCACTGCGAGCTCTTCGCGACCGCGGCGGCCGTGCTGCTGCGCGCCCGGGGGATTCCGGCGCGCTACGTGGGCGGCTACTACGGCGACCCGACCGCCGACGGACTGACGCTGCGCGATTGGGACGCTCACGCGTGGGCGGAGGCTTGGGTTCCCGGGAAGGGCTTCGTGGTGGTCGACGCGACGCCGCCGGATCTCCGGGGCCCGGGCCTCGACCACACCAAGCTCTGGCAGAGGGCGGTCGATCTCTGGGACTCCGCGCGGCTCCGCTGGCTCCACGGCGTCATCGACTTCGACATGAACACCCAGCAGCAGACCGCCGGCTGGCTGATCCGCCACCTGCGGCACCCCACCTGGCCGTTCTCCTTGCCGAGGACGAGACACCGAACCGCCCTGTTGTCCGGGGTCGTGCTGCTGCTCGTCGCCGCCCTCGTGGCCCTTCGCCGGCAGCGCAGGCCCGAGGTGGCGTTGCGCCTCGAGGCGGCGCTCTTTCGGCGCCTGGCGAGCCGCGGCGTCGCGCGCGGGCTCTCCGAAACCCACGAGGAGATCCTCGCTCGGCTGAGCAGCGAGCATGCGCAGCTCGCGGAAGAGGTGGGCCCTCTCCTCGGGCGCATTGCCGCGGCGCGCTTTGGCGCCCGACCCATCGACGTTCCGGAGGCACGCGCGCTTCGCGCCCGCATCCGAAAGCTCGGAGGGACTGGCGGGCGCGCCGATCAGGGAATGGACGCTCGGAGAATTTCTTCGTAGCAGCGGCGGAAGTCGCCTGCCGCGTGCAGCGCCCGGAAGTTCATCGACTGGCCGAAGATCGCGCGGAAGAAGAGCAGCCCCTCGGGAGGCGGCCGGAGGCCCATCGACGTCTTGAAGTTCGATCGAACGAGAGCGCGAAGGTCCGCCGTCATCCGATCCGGACCGAAGTCGTAGAACGGCTCCGCGACGGGACGACGGATGATGTCGAAGATCCGCCCGACGAACGCCGCGACCTCCTGCCGCGGAGCCGTCAGCGTGAAGCCCGCGTGCTCCAGCAGTTCGACGGGTGAATCCAGCCGTCCCGACAGCGCCGCCCGGTAGAGCGTCCGGTGCGCCTCGGCGAAAGGTGGCGACAGCTCCTTGACCGCCCCGAAGTCCAGGACGCCGAGCCGGCCGTCCGGAAGGACGACGAAGTTCCCCGGGTGCGGGTCCGCGTGTACCACCCCGGCCCCCAGGAACGGGCCGAAAAGAGCTGCGGCCAGCCCACACGCAAGTCTGTAGCGGAGTTCCGGGTCGACGGTCTGGGACGCCTTCAGGACCTCGGACAGCGGCTTTCCGTCGAGCAGTTCCGTCGTCAGAACCCGGTCCGAGCTCCTCTCGGCGACGACCCCGGGGACGGCGAGCCCGGCGTGGCGCGAGAGCAACTCCGCAAAGCGGCGGCCGCTCTGAGCCTCCCGTCGATAGTCGACCTCCTTTTCGATCTCGCGGCGGACTTCGTCGTAGTAGGGCTTGCCGTCAAAGGGTCCACCGAGGAGTCCCACGGTGCGGACGAGCATCCCGACGTTCTCGAGATCGGCCTCGAGCGCACGGCGGATACCCGGGTACTGGACCTTGACCGCAACGCGCCGCCCATCGGCCAATCGGGCCCGATGGACCTGGCCGAGTGACGCGGCCGCGAACGGCTGCCGCTCGAATTCGTCGAAGAGCGAGTCGAGCGGCGCTCCGAGCGAGTCCTCGACGACCTCGACGATCGCGGCGGCGTCGAGAGGCTCGCTCTTGCCCTGGAGCGATGCAATCACCTCGCGGACCTCCGGCGGCAGGTGGTCCACGTCCATCGAAAGGGCTTGTCCGACCTTCTGCGCGAGGCCCTTCATCCGACCGAGGGTTTCGACGAGTTGCTGCGCCGCCCAGCGCTGCGCCTCGCTGCCGTCGCCGCCGGAGAAGCGGTTCGCCGCCCGGGCGACCAGGCTGCCCCCGACACGCCCGGAGAGGGCCGCCAGGCGACCGAGCCGGCCAATCCGGGAACCTTGGACCACCTTCGCCATCCCGGCCACCCTAACATGGGACCCGGTGGTTGCCATGGGCGCGGTCTTTCTTGACACGCTCTGGGCGGGATGCGAGACGGACAGCCGCGACGTCGACGGCTGGACAGCCCAGGCGCCGGCCCCGATGCCCATGGAGAGAGCGCCCGTGCTCGAAGCCGTCTGGGACTGCGTCGACCCGCGGCTGGCGGAATCGCTCCGCCAAGACTACGCGAAGAAGGTGGCACGCCGGGCAACGGCGCCGATCGCGCCGACCGCCGCGGCCCTCGTCGGTCAGCGCGCCGCCGGCAAGTCGAGATTGCTCCCTCTCCTGGCGGCGTGGACGGGGCTTCCGGCGTGCGACCTCGACGAGCTGGTGGAACGCCGGACTGGCCGTCCTCCCTCGGACTGGTTTCCTGCCGACGAGGCGGGCTTTCGCGCCGCCGAACGTGCGGCGTTCCTGGAGTTGCACCCGCCGGCTCTCGTCGCGACGGGCGGCGGCTTCCTGTCCAACCATGCCGACACCCTGCACGGCTGGCTCGCGGTCGAGATTCCGATCACTGCCGAAACGTACCGCGAGCGGCTGCTCGCCGATCGTTCCCGCCCGCGACTTCGTCCCGGCTTGACGGTCGAGGAGGAGATCGAGCGCATCTACGCGGAGCGGACGCGGCTCCACGCTGCCGTCTCGACCATCCCGCTCGTCGATTTTCTCGTGAGCACGTCACCCGCCGCCGGAGGGAATCGATGCCCGCCCGCCTCGTGGTGACCCTACCACCGGACGTGCGCGGGGCGGCGGCCGAGGCGTTTGCCGCGGCGGCGGCGGCGCGCGGCGCGGCGTTGCTCGAGATCCGGACGGACCTCCACCCGCCCGATTCGATCGAGCCGCGTCCTCTCGCCGCGATCCTCCCGCTGATCGTCGCCGATCGCGGTCCTGCCATTCCAGCACGCTGGCACCAAGCCGCGTCGTGGGTCGATCGGCCCGTGGGCCCGCGGACCGATGGAGTCCTCGAGGCCGCGCCGCTGCCGGCCCGACTGCTCCTGTCCCACCACGCCGCGGCCCCGCTCGACGTCCGCGAGGCCGTCCGAACGTGGGAGGGTGTCGGAGCGGAGGACGGCGTTTTCGTCAAGCACGTCGAACCGGCCGGGTCGCCGCGGACGTGGGAACGGCTTTTCGAGACCCAGGCGGCGCTCGAGGAGCGGTTCCCGGGACGGGTCACCGTCCTGGCCACGGGCGATACCGCCCTGCCCCTCCGGTGCCTCCTTTCGCGCTCGAACCTGCTCGAGTACGTGGCGACGGGTGACGGATGGGCAGCGGCGGCGGGTCAACGTCTACTGGCCGACGCCGTGCGCGACCAACGCTCTGGAAGAGCCGGGCCACGCCGGGCGCTGCTCGGCCACCGCATCCGCCGGGCACGGTCGCCGCTCGTCCACCGGCAGCCCTTCGATCGGATCGACCTTCCGCCCGACACGAACCTCGGGCCGCTCCTCGATGCGCTGCTGCCGTTCTACGACGGGCTGGCCGTGACGAGCCCCTTCAAGGAGCCCGTGGCGCGGCTGCTGGGCGCAGCCGAACCTGCCGCCAATACGCTCGTGCGCCGCGGCAACCGCTGGTACGCCGCAAATACCGACGTCGCGGGTGCGCTCGCCGCGCTGCCGGCACTGGGCGGCGGCGCGCTCACGGCCCTCGGCGACGGCGGCGTGACGAAAGCCTTGCGCGTTGCGTGCCGGCAAATGGGCCATCCACTCGCCGTGATCCGCCGAGCCGACGTCACGCCCACCGCCATCTCCGGCGCCGTCGTCTGGACGTGGCCGGAGCGCGTCGACCCGCCCCCGCGGCTCGCCTTTTGCGCCGCCCGTGTCGGGGTCGTCGCCTATGGCGAATCCGGCTCGCGAATCGCACGGTCGATTCGGGAGCGCGGCGGGACGCCCGTCTTCCTGGGACCTCGCTGGTTCGCCGCTCAGGCCCGCGCCCAGCGGCTGCTCTGGACCCCCGAGCGCGAGGCGAAGGCGGGCGAGGGGCCGCGCGAGGAGACCACATGAACAGCTTTGGCAGGCTCTTTCGGCTGACGACATTCGGCGAAAGCCACGGGCCCGCGGTCGGCGCGGTCGTCGACGGTTGTCCCGCCGGTGTCGCCCTGGCGGGGGCGGCGATCCAGGCGGCGCTCGATCGGAGGCGTCCGGGACAATCGGCGCTCACCTCGGCCAGGCGCGAGACCGACCAGGTCGAGATCCTGTCGGGCATCTACGAGGGGCGTACGCTCGGCACCCCCATTGCCGCCTTCGTCCGGAACCGCGACGCTCGACCTGCCGACTACGACACCGTCACGCCGCACGATCGTCCAGGCCACGCCGACGCGGTCTGGCGCGAGCGCTACAAGCACCGCGATCCCCGCGGCGGAGGAAGAACCAGCGGTCGCGAGACGGTCGGCCGTGTCATCGGCGGCGCCGTGGCAGAGGCCCTGCTCGCCCGCGAACTTCCGTCGGCGACGATCGTCGGGTGGGTCTCGTCCGTCGGGGCCATCGCCGCGGCCGAGCCGCCAGCGGCGCTCCGCCGGGCGGACGTGGACCGCCACCCCACCCGCTGCCCTGACGAAGCCGTCGCCGACGCGATGGCCGCCGCGATCATCGACGCGAAGTCACGCGGCGACAGCCTCGGCGGCTCCGTGGACCTGCGCATCGGAGGCCTGCCGGTGGGTCTCGGCGAGCCCGTGTTCGGCAAGCTCAAGGCGCGCCTCGCGGACGCCGCGGCTGGCGTGGGAACCGTCTCGGGCGTCACGTGGGGCCCCGCCAATCTCCCCGAGGCGCTCCGTGTTCCTGGAAGCGTGTTCCATCGAAGTGCTTCCTCCTACGGCGGCATCCAGGGCGGGCTTTCCAACGGCGAGCCGATCTGCCTTCGCGTCTTCCTGAAGCCCCCCGCGACCCTGGGAGAGGCGGCCCTGTCCGGGCGACATGACCCGTGCATCCTGCCGCGCGTCGTGCCCGTCCTCGAGGCGATGGTCTCGCTGGTCCTGGCCGACCTGTGGCTGCAATGGCGCGCCTACCCGCACCAGGGCTGATCCCATGACGACGTCCAGCGCCGCGCCACCGGATCGATGGGGGGCCTTCGCTTCGTTTGCGCGCCGGCTGCCTGCGGAGACACTCGTCGTGGCCGACGCACGCGTCGCACGTCTGCACCCGACGGTGGTCGGCGACATTCCCCCCCATGCGCGCATCCTGGGGGTCCGTGCGGCCGAGTCGACGAAGTCCCTCGCCGGCCTCGGTCGACTCCTCGGTGCCACCGTCGGGCTCAGCCGGGCTGGAACGCTGGTCGCCGTCGGCGGGGGAACGATCGGCGACGTCGCAACCGTCTCCGCGGCCCTCACCAAGCGTGGCATCCGGCTGATCCACGTGCCGACCACCCTTCTCGCCGCGGTCGACAGCAGCATCGGCGGAAAGGGAGCGATTCACGTCGCCAGCGGAGCCCACCTGGTCAAGAACGCCGCCGGCGTCTTCCACCCGGCCTCCGAGTCGTGGCTCTGCCCCGAGTTCTGGGCGACGCTCTCCGAACGGCAGCGGATCGACGGTCTCGTGGAGGCCTACAAGATGGCCGTCTGCCTCGACGCCGATCTTTGGAGCCGGTGGACGAGGCGGCGCCCGACCACGCTGCGCCTCGTCTCGGACGCCCGCGCGCTCAAGGCGCGTGTCTGTTCCTCCGATCCGTTCGACCGAACCGGCCGCCGGGCCGTCCTCAACTTCGGCCACACCTTCGGCCACGTCCTCGAGAGCGTCACGGGCTTTCGGCTCTCGCATGGCGCGGCCGTCCGGCTCGGCGTCGTCTGCGCGCTGGACGTCGGCCGCCGGCTGGGCGTCACCCCGGACGCCGATGCCCTCGAGGTCGAAGCCTGCTTCGAGGTTCTCGACGGTCGTTCGCCCTGCCGGAGAGCGCTCGCCCGCGCGATCCGGGGACACACGGCGGCCGCGATCGGCCGACTGCTCGCGGCAGACAAGAAGTCCGAAGGGGGGACGCTGCGCATGGTCTTCCTGACCGGGCCCGGCGCCGCGACCGTCCTTTCCGTTCCCGTCAGAACGTGGCGGTCGGTCCTGCCCGCGTGGCGCGCGGGGGTCCGTCCATGAGCCGGCTCGTTCTGGACGCCCGAACGCTCCATCCCGCGCAGTTGCAGCCGCCGATGTCGAAATCCGGCGCGCTCCGCCGCCTCGTCCTTGCGCGCATTGCCGGGCGCCCGGACTGGCTCGCGTCGATGCGCGCGTTTCCTCGACCTTGGCCCTCGGACGTCGAACGCCTCGAAGCCGCACTCGCCGCGCTCGAGGGGCCGGTCCCCTCCGACGGCCGGGACATCGATCTTGGCGACGGAGCCGCCCCTCTTCGGATTGTCATGGCGCAGGCCGCCATCTCGACCGGGACCTATCGTCTCCAGGGCAGCGCACGGCTGGGCGCGCGCCCGCACGCCCCCCTCGCCGACGCCCTGCGCGAGGCCCTGGGCTCCCGCGGGCTCCGATTGAAGTTCGGCGCTCCCTGGCCGATCGAAATTGTCGGGACGGCGGACACGGGGCCGGCGCGCTTCCGTACCGCGGGCTCGGAGAGCAGCCAGTTCGCGACCGCACTTCTCCTCGCGGCGGCCGCGCTCGCAGCCCGCGAGAAGCGCCCCTGGACCGTCGAGTTCGCGTCGACCATTCCGAGCCGCGGCTACCTCGACCTGACGGCGCGCTCGCTCTCGGAGGCGGGCTTTGCCCTCGACGTCCGGCCGGAGGCGGCGACGCTCGGCGCATTCCGGCCCGCATCCGCCGTCCCCCCGGTCCCGGCCGACTGGTCGGCCGCAGGGTACCTCCTGCCCCTCGCCTGGCGCAGCGGTGGCACCGTCCTCGGCGTCGATCTGGGCTCGGACCACCCAGACCGGAGCGTTGTCGATCTGCTGGCCGGGATCGGTCTCGTGGTCGACGGCGACCCGGAGTCGGGCATCCGCGTCACGGGCGTCGCCGGTGGTGGCCTGAGGGCCTCGGCGCGTCTGTGTCCGGACCTGATTCCGACTCTCGCCGCGGTCGCCTGCGTCTTGCCGGCTCCCTCGACGTTCACGGACCTCTCCATACTTCGGCTCAAGGAGAGCGACCGGCTCGAGGGCATCCGCGCGCTCGTCGCGGCGGCGGGCGGCCGAACGGAGGAAGTGGACGGAGAAGCGCTTCGCGTCATGCCGCCCTCCGAGCGGCGCGCCGAACTAACCTTCGAGAGCCGCGGCGATCACCGCCTCGCGATGGCTGCGGCGACCCTGGCCGTCTGCGCCGGGGCCCGCCTGTCGCTCGGCGACCCGGACTGCGTCGCCAAGAGCTTCCCCGGCTTCTACGATCAGCTCGGCCGCGCCGGCGTCCGCTTCGGCTAGCTAGGGCCCTCACCCCACCCGGAGTTTCACCAGCTCCGGGGCGGCACACTCTCCGCCACCCCGGCAGACCGAGTCCGGCGCGGGTCCCGCGTTGCCGACGCTCACGCAGCCGGAGGGCTTCGGCCGGTCGCAGGGCGTCCGCTTCGGAGCGACCGATCGTCCGCCGACCCGGCGCCCTCCGAGCTTCGGCAGCGCGGCGCCGCCCGTGCCGGGAGCCCGCGGGGACTCGCGCCGTGCGCCGCGTCCGAGCCCCCGCAACAACAGCCGAACGGCGGAGGCGGCGTAGCTTTCCCAGAGGGTGCCCCCGTGGAGGTCGTCGAGCAGCCGGTCGTAGACCCCCGTCATCCGCTTTCGCCAGTCGGGGTCGATGTGAACGGCCTTTTCTGCCCAGTCGTGGCAGTAGCGGCACTTCTCGCAGTCGAGGTCCTCGCAGGAGACCTTCTCGAAGCGGTCGAGGAAGCCGTCCAGCGACCGGTTGTCGACGTAGACGGGATTGTCGCCCTCGCGCGGGTAGAGCATCGACAGCGTCTTGCCGAACTCGACGATCTGCGAGAAGCGCAAGAGGTTCACCTCGGTCGGCTTCGCGAAGTACTTCACGAGCCGGCCGAGCGAATAGTACGCCCGGTCCTCCTGCTTGAAGACCGACTTCGGGTAGGCGTAGTTCTGGACGAGGTCGAGGAGGTTGCCGTCGTAGCGCCGGGCGGCGTACGCGCGCACGCGCATCGCGAGCAGGTCGGTGGGCGTGTTGCGCTCGACGATCTTGAAGTTCGTGTAGCCGAGGTCGACGTAGCGCTGGAGGTCCTCGGGCCGGATCCAGTTCGCGCGCACGTAGTTGACCGGCTCCTCGAGCCGGTAGGCGTTGCAGTAGACCGAGCAGTAGTCGAGCGGAAAGTGCTGCGCCTCGCTCCGCGAGGCATTCGACAGCAGCACGGCGTGGTTGCTGGCGATCGCGCAGTCCTGCCGGCACCAGTTGTTGACGATGAGCGAGAGGTCGACCCGGACCGCCTCGCGCATTGCCCGAAGGACCTCGAGTTCCCGGTGGATCGTCGTCTCCGAGATGACGATGCAGTCTGCGCCGTTGTCCTCCCAGAAGCGCGCCTTGCGGGGGTTGTCAGTCTCCCGGTGCGACGAGACTCGGACGCCGAAATGCGGATAGCGCTTCTTGATCAGCCGCAGGAAGAAGAGGTTCCCCACGGTGATCGTGTCGACACCGACCTCGCTGAGCCAGTCGAGGAGCTTTCGCAGCTCCCGCTGTCCGCGCGTCGTGAACTCGACGTTGTTCATGCTCGACGCGTTGAGGAGGTAGTTGAACTCGACGCCCCGCGCGTGCGCGCGGGCAACGTAGTCCTCGAGCCGCCGGGCATCGACCCTGGGGAGGTAGAACGACGGCCGGCCGCCTCCGAAGAAGTCCGCGGTGAGTTTGCCGAAGACCTCGTAGACCGGCTGTGCGGCGACGGCGTCGAGCAGCGCCGGATCGAAGTTGCACGCGACCGAGAAGCGCACGGGGCGCTCCTTGGGCTCGAGCTTGCCGATCTCCGACGACGCGAACTTGAGTCCGGGATCCGTCGTCGCGGCAGGCGCCGGCGCGCTCACGACCGCACCTCCGCCGCCGGCCGAGCCTCGACGCGAGGCCCGAACACCTCCGCCTGGAAGCGATCGAATTCGCCGAAGTCGAGCTGCTGCTGGGCGTCGGAGCGTGCGGCCGCGGGACAGGGATGCACTTCGAGCAGGATGCCCTGGGCCCCGGCCGCCAGCGCCGCCCTGGCGAGGGGCGCGAGGATGTCCTTGCGCCCCGCGGCGTGGCTCGGATCGACGAGCACGGGCAGCGCCGTCGCCCTCCGCAGCAGCGCCACGGCGGAGATGTCGAGGGTGTTGCGGGTCTGGTTGTCGAAGGAGCGGATGCCGCGCTCGCACAGCAGGATCTGTCCGTTCCCCTGCGCGGCGATGTACTCGGCCGCGTGGAGCAGCTCGTGCAGGGTCGCCGCCGGGCCGCGCTTGAGCAGGACTGGCCGCGACGCCCGTCCCACCTCCTTCAGGAGTTCGAAGTTCTGCATGTTGCGCGCCCCCACCTGCAGCACGTCCGCGTGGCGGCAGACGATCTCCACGTGGCGGGTGTCGACGACCTCCGTGACGCTCCGCAGGCCGTGGCGCTTCGCTGCCGCGCCGAGCAGTTCGAGCCCCTCGGCCCCGAGCCCCTGGAAATCGTACGGCGAGGTCCGCGGCTTGAAGGCACCACCGCGGAGGAAGCGGACCCCGCGCGAGGCGAGGAACGCCGCAGTCTGGTCGATCTGGAACGCGTTCTCGACCGAGCATGGGCCGGCAATCAGGATCGGTTCGCGTCCGACCGCCTCGGGCCCCACCCGCACGAGCCGGTCCGGCTCGCCCGGCGCTCTGGCCACCCGGAGCCTCAACCGCTCTTCGCCCTCCATCAGCGACTTCGTCGCCGCGAAGAGCTCCCCGAAGAGCTGGGCCACGACGCCGGCCGGAAACGGGCCGGGATTCTCGGCGACCAGCCGCTCGATCATCTGGTGTTCGCGCTCCGGGTCGTGGACGGGTCGCCCGGAAGCGACCTTCAAGCCGTGAATCTCACGGGCCACGTGGGCGCGTTGTGAGATCAACGCGAGCAGTTCGAGGTTGAGCGTGTCGACCCGCCCCCGCAGGGCAGACAGCGCTCCATCGACGTCGTTCGGCATCCGCTCCTCCACGGCTGAGGGGGGCGGAGAATGACGCGGCTGGGCGCCGCGTCACTTGATCGCCGTCAACTGCGGCCCGCGTCAGGCCGGGAGAGGCTGGTCGTCGGCGAGCGCCGCGGAGGCGGGATCCGGCTCTGCCAATCGGTCGACCCCGTGGTGCGCGAAGCGGACCGCGGCCGCCGCCGCCCGTCCGTCGCGCTCGTGCTCGATCGACCACTGACCGTGCCGCACGAGCAGCGCGAGCGCGAGCGATCGGGCGAGCGTCAGCGCCGCCCCGCGCGCGCCGGCCTCCGTGATCTCCGGGCTGCGGTGCCGCGCCTCGGCGAGCCACCCGGCGGCCCTGCGCGACGCCGAAACCGCCTCGCGTCCGGCGGCGGCGAGCGCGCCGCTCCGCCCCGCGGATCCGAGCGCTTCGATTTCCGAAAGAAGCGCCTCGAGCGATCCGCCTTCGGCCATCGCGCGCAGCGCGTCCAGCGAGAGGACGTTCGTCGTGCCCTCCCAGATTGGCAGCACCTGTGCGTCGCGCAGCAGCCGGGGGACGCCGGTGTCCTCGACGTAGCCGGCGCCTGCGAAGACCTCGACCACCTCCGGCATGACGGCCATGACCTGGCGCCCGGTGCAGAGCTTCGCGAGCGGCGTGACCAGGCGCAGGAGCCGCGCGCCCTCGGGCGAAAGTTCGCCGGTCTCTTCCTGGCCGAGCAGCTCGACGGCGCGGAAGGCGAGGTGGAAGGCGCCCTCGTACTCCGCCTCGAGTCCTGCGAAGGTCTCGAGGTGAAGGGGCTTCTTCGACAACGGCGCGCCGAACGCCACCCGTCTGCGGGCGAAGTCGCGCGCGAGCGCCAGTCCCCGCCGCATCCCGGACGCGGCCGCGACCGCGTTCCACGTCCGCGTGATCGCCAGCATCGGCGTGATGGACTTGACCCCGTGCGCGAGGCCCACGACCGGGATCGCGGGCGTCCCGGACAGCGTCAGCTCCGCGGTGGGCAGCTTTCGCGTGCCCAGCTTCTCCTTGAGCCGGTCCACCGTCAGCCCGTTGGGCGTCCCGTCCTGCGCCCGCGTCTCCACGTAGAAGAGCGCGAGCCCGCGGCCGCCTTTGCCGTTCCCGTCGGGCCGCCCCAGAGTCAGCGCCATGTCGGAAGTGATGGCCGAGGTGAACCATTTCGTTCCCCAGAGCCGCCACTGCCCGCCCTCCTGCTTCGCGACGGTCTCGCTCAGGCCGACGTCCGAACCGCCGGTCCGTTCCGTCATCCACTGGCCCGAGGTCCAGGCGCGCGACGGGTCGCGGCTCGTGAGCCTCGGCACCGCGCGATCGATCAACGCCGCATTCTTGTGGGTGAGCAGCGTCTTCGCCGCGCCGTCGGTCATCGCCAGCGGACAACTGTACGTGTCCGTCGAGGGGTCGAAGAGGTAGACCAGCGCCATCTGCTGGATGCGGGAGTAGGCGCCGTACTTCTTCTCGTAGGCGGCCGCGACGACGCCACGCTCGCAGGCGAGCCGCTGCGCCCTCTTCCAGACCGCCGTGACCTCGATCCGGTCGATGCGCCGTCCCCACGGGTCCCACTGGACGAGCCTCGGCTCGTTGCTCCGATCTACCTGCTGGAGATCGAACAGCTCGCCCCCCGCCAGTCCGCCGAGATCCGCCAGTTCGGGCTCGATCGCCCGACTCACGTCGGGAGGCAGGCTCCTCGCGAGGTAGGACCGCAGCACGCGGTCGTCGTGGAACTGGTTGCCGAGCGTCGGGGCGTCTTGAATGAAGGCCATGCGGGGATCGTAGACCGCAGCCGTGGTCGTGACAACCGCTTTGGCTCGGCGAACGCGGCGGAATTGCACCCGCCACCTCGAGGCTCCGCGGCGCGTCGGAATGACCGAGATCAAGTCGCCGCGGACCGCGTGCGGGCTATTCCACCGCGGCATCGAGGTTGACTTTCGTCAATCCGAGGGGCATCCGTGCGCGACCATGACCGACGCGACCTCTCCCACCGCCGCCCAGGCCGCGGCCCTTCGCGGCGAGCCGAAGCGGGTCTTCGTCCGCGACCTCTTCGACCGCCTCGCTCCCCGCTACGACCGCCTCAATCTCGTGATCTCCCTCGGGCAGACGACGCTCTGGCGCCGCGCCGCCCTCTCGGACCTCGACCTGCGATCGGGCCAGCGCGTCCTGGACGTGGGCTGCGGGACCGGCTGGACCGGCCGGTTCCTCCGCGATCGATGCCCGGGGCTGGAGATCGAAGGTCTCGACCTGTCACCCGGCATGATCGCCGAGGCGCAGAGGCGCGACCCCCAGGGCCGGTACTTCGAGGGCGATGCAGCGGCCATCGCCCGTCCCGAGGCGAGCTACGACCTCGTCACGACGATCTACACCTCCCGCAACTTCCCCGACCCGGATCGCGCGCTCTCCGAGTTGGTCCGAGTGCTGCGACCCGGCGGGCGCCTCGTGCTCCTCGACACCTTCCCGCCGGGCGGCCCCGCCCCGTGGCGCGCGTTCCACGCTTTCTGGCTCCGGCACGCGGTTCCGGCCCTGGTGCGCCCCTTCGCCGATCCCAACGCCTTCGCCTACCTGGCGGAGAGCATCCTCGCGCACCTCCCGGCCGCCGAGATGGCCCGCCGCCTCGAAGGACTCGGTTGCGAGACCGAGGTGCGGGCCTACAGCCTCGGCGCGGCGTACCGCATCCTCGCGACCAAGAGCAGAATCGTCTCCCGAGCGGATCCCAGGGCTGGCGGTCCGACGAGCCTGTGAAGTAGGATGCAGTCCGTGTTCACCATTCCCAAGCGCGCAGTGACCCGCGCCGTTCGGGCGCCCGGCAAGGGCGGCCAGCCGCACGTCTTCCTCGAACTCGAGTGCGGCCACCAGGTGGTCCGGACCGGCCGAGGGGCCAGCGTCCTTCCCCAGCGCGTTTCGTGCACGCGCTGCTTCGTGATCGAGCCGCTTACACCCGTCAAGGCGCGCCAGCGGCGCTCGCTGCCCGTTCCGATCACCGGTCCCGCGACCGACAAGGTCGTGCCCTTCTCAGGGACGGGCCGGCGGCGGAACGGCCGCCGCGGCCGGAGCTGACGGCCTCCCCGGGACCGCGTCGGCGAGCCCGACGTTCGCCCGGGCCGCCGCGAACCACGCGTCGACGGCGTCGTAGACCCCGCTGCCCACGAGCGCGAGCACCAGGATCAGGTCGATCGGGAACGCGACCGGGTAGGCGGCGAAGGTGGCGCCGAGGTGTTCGGGGTGGAGGATGGCGTAGAGGGGGCCGATGCCGAAGCCGGGCACGAACTTCTCGAGCACCATGAGCAGCGCGAGGTCGGCGATCCGCCCCCCGCCCGTGATTGCGAAGTGCTCCCACTCGCCCGCGTAGGCATGACCGGCGGAGGGGCCCAGGAACAGGGTCGGCAGCTCGACGGCCAGGGTCAGGCCCAGCGCCAGGGCGGACGACTTGCGCTCCGGAAGCCTCCGTGCCGAGGTCGCGGCGACGGCGCCCTGTGGCGCCGGCCCCGCCCGCAGCGCCGCGGCCGGCGGCGAGAGCGGAGGAACGAGGTGGACGTCTCCCGGCAGCTGGCCCGCGCCGAGCAGGCCGCACAGCGCGACGGCCGGGATCACTCGCCGAACCCGCGCCGCGGCCAGCGGGGCGGTGAATCCGGCTCGACGCGCCGGCCGACGAACCAGCCGGCCGAGGCCGACGTCCGGCCGCCCGCCTCGTGGACCCGGCTCTCCTCGCGCAAGGACGCGAGGGCCCGGCCCGCCTCGGTCTCGGGACCCGCGCCCGAGGCCATCGCGGCGAGGAATCCGTCCTGCTTCACGTAGTACTCGTCCCACGCCGACGCGGGGACCAGTTCGCAGGCCATCGGCTCGTAGCCAATCTGCGAGAGCCGCTCGAGCGTCTCGCGGACCGTGCGAATCGGTCCCTTCGCCCGGGCCTCCCAGAGGCTGCGCACCTCGTCGGACACCGCCGGGACGACCCAGGTGCGGGCGAACAGCGCCACGATCCCGTCGGCGCCGAGCCGGGGGCGCAGCGCTTCGGCCGCCGCGTCGAAGCCGAGGGCCGTCGCGAGCCCCTGCGCGACGACGAGGTTCGCGCCGGCGTCGTCGTCGGGAAGCTCCGGGGCGAGCGGGTCCATCTCGTGCAGCGACAGGAGGTTGCCGATTCCCAGCGCCTCGGCGTCGCGCTCGAGCCGCTGCAGGGCCGCCGCGTCGGAGTCGACGACGATCGTCTTGCAGCCGAACAGGCGCGACCAGAGCGCTGCGTCGTGGACGTCCGGGCCGAGGAAGACCGCCAGGCTCTCCTGCCGCAGCCCCGCCATCCGGCCGAGTCGCCGCAGCCGCGCCTCGCGCCGCGACGGCGGCTCGAGGTTCGAGGCCTTCGGCACGCCCACCCCCGCTCGCGTCTCCGGCCGGTCTGGAAGGGGGCTGCTCACAGGAGGTTCGCGGCCAGCTCGGCCAGCGCGCTCCGCTCCCCCTTCGAGAGAGAGATGTGGCCGGCGAGCTTCTCGGTGCGGAACTTGTTCACGACGTGGATGAGCCCGTTGTTGGTCGAGTCCACGTACGGGTTGTCGATCTGGTACGGGTCGCCCGTCAACACGATCTTCGTCCCGTCGCCCACGCGGGTGATGATGGTCTTCACCTCGTGGGGGGTCAGGTTCTGCGCCTCGTCCACGATGATGTACTGGCTCGGGATGGAACGCCCGCGGATGTAGGTCAGCGGCTCGATCGCCAGGATGCCCAGGTCGATCAGCTCGTGGTAGCTCCGCCCGGCCTTCTTGTCGGCCTTGGACAGGTTCATCAGGAACTCGACGTTGTCGAAGATGGGCTGCATCCACGGGTTGAGCTTCTCCTCGACGCTGCCGGGCAGGTAGCCGATGTCCCGGCCGAGAGGGAAGATGGGCCGCGAGACGAGGAGCCGGTGGTAGATGCCCTCCTCCATCGTCTTGTGCAGGCCGGCGGCGATCGCCATCAGGGTCTTGCCGGTGCCCGCCTTGCCGACCATCGTCACGAGCTTGATCTCGTCGTTGAGCAGCAGGTCGAGCGCGAACGTCTGCTCCTTGTTGCGGGGGCGGATGCCCCAGACGCCCTCCTTCTGGACGCGGATGAGCGGCACGACCTTGCCGTGGTCGGCGCGGAACTTGCCCATCGCCGTGTGCTGCGGGCTGTCGCGGTCCTTGAGCAGCACGAACTCGTTCGGGGCGAACGAGGCGCCGTCCTTGGCCAGCTCGCCGCTCTGGTAGAAGGCGTCGACCTCGGCCGCCGTCACCGGCAGCTCGCGCAGCCCGGTGTAGATGTCGGAGATCTCGACCTTCTCGGCGTCGTAGTCCTGCGCGCGCAACCCGAGCGCGTCGGCGCGGATGCGGAGGTTCGTGTCCTTGGTGACGAAGATCGCCGGGACCGCGGGCTCCTTCTCCTTGACGTCGAGCGCGACCGCGAGGATGCGGTTGTCGGTGAGGGCGCCGTTCGCCATCGCCTTGGGCAGGTCGCGCATGCTGAAGATGACCCGGACCTTGCCGCCCCCCGGAAGCGCGACCCCGTCCCCGATGGAGCCCTTGGTGCGGAAGTCGTCGAGGTAGCGCGCCACCTGCCGCGCGTTGCGGCCCAGCTCCGAGAGGTCCCGCTTGAACTGGTCGATCTCCTCGATCACGTAGATCGGGATCACGACGTTGTTGTCCTCGAAGTGGAACAGCGCCCGCGGATCGTGCAGCAGGACGTTCGTGTCGAGGATGAAGTTCTTGACCAGGATGGTCCTCGTGGGCTCCGGGACCGCGGGCTGCCACCCGGTCGTGGCGCCACCGCCCTGGTCCCCGCCGCCATGATAGACGGCCGGCGTCGATTTTTGAAGTCTTTCGATCGACTACGACGCCCGGGCCGCCGGGCGGGCCAGGCGGGGCTCGGCCGCCACCCACCGGTTCCGTCCCGCGCGCTTCGCGGCGTAAAGCGCCGCGTCGGCGCGGTCGATCAGCGGCTGCTTCCCGTCCGCGGCGTCCGGGAAGGTCGCGATGCCGAGCGACAGCGTGATCCGGAGGGTGCCCCGGTCGATCGGGAACGGCCGGGCCTCCACCGCCGCGCGGATCCGCTCGGCGAGCACGGCCGCGGCGGCCGCGTCGGTCTCGGGCAGCACGAGGGCGAACTCCTCGCCGCCGTAGCGCGCGACGATGTCGGTCTCCCGCGCCTGCACGGCGAGGAGGGCCGCGATGCCCCGGAGAATCGCGTCGCCCGCCGGGTGGCCGTGGCCGTCGTTGACCGACTTGAAGTGGTCGATGTCGCAGAGCACGAACGAGAGCGGCTTGCCGTAGCGGCGCGCGGCGGCGAGCCGCTCGTCGAGGAGCGCCTGGAAGTGGCGGTGGTTGACGAGGTCGGTGAGGCCGTCGGTCGTGGCCATCCGCTCGACCTCGGCGAAGAGCTGCGCGCGCTGGACCGCCTGGGCCACCTGCATCGCCACGACCTCGACCATGCGGACGGCCTCGTCCTCGAAAGCCCCCTTCCGGCGCGAGGCGGCGACCAGCGTGCCGAGCACCCGATCGCCGCTGCGCAGCGGGAAGATCTTCAGCGCCTGGATGCCGCGGAGCTGCGCCTCCTCGTCGAAGACCACCGGCCGCGTCCCGAGCCGGACCCCGCTCGCCGGGAGCGTCGTCCCGTAGCGGACCGCGTCCGCGCAGAGCCCGTGCGCGTCGTCGAAGACGTGGCCGGCGAGCGCCTGGCCCGCGTTCGGGCCGGCGACCTTGACGATGCGGTGGCGGCGCGGCTCGCCCGGCCGGTCTTCCACGAGCGTGAGCGCCCCGAAGTCGATCGGCAGCAGCGAACGGCACAGCTCGAGCGCGGTCTCGAAGACCTCGTCGGGCTTGGCCGTCCGGTTCAGCTCGTCGATTGCCCGGTAGAAGCGGTCCTTCTCGTCCCGGGCGCGCTTGACGTAGGCCATCACCCGCTCGGCCTCGATGGCGCGGAGCACCTCCCGGCCGACCGCCGCCAGCAACGCCTCGTCGGCCTCCCCGAACGGCAGATCCTCGATCCGGTCGGCGACGAGCACGCCCCGCACGAAGCCGGCCGCGGCCGTCACGTCGCCCGAGGAGCTGCCTCCGCCCCGCCGGTCGACGAGCGGGACGGCCAGCAGGCTGTGGACCGGCTGCGGCCGTTCGTAGTAGGCGAGCCCCTTGAGCGGTCCCGCGAGGCGCAGCGGCTGGCGCCTGCGGACGACCCCGCCCAGGAGCCCCTCCCCGGCGCCGAACGGCTCGCGGACGACGGCGTCGCTGCGGGTCCGGCAGTCGTGCAGCTTGAGATCCCGGTCGTCACCCGAGAGCAGGAAGACGGCGCAGGTGTGGGTGTGCAGGGCCCGCTCGGCGATCTCGAGCGCCGAGCCGACGGCCTGCTCGACCTCGCGCACGGCGGCGGCGACCCAGCGCGCCTGCCCGGCCGCCGTCGAGTCGACCTCCTCGCTCCCGGCCGCGATGAGGCGGTACTCCCGCGCGCGCTCGTCGAGGTGGCGCAGCCTGCGCGCGACCGCCTGCCCCTCGGCGCGGCGCGAGGCCGCGATCTGGGCCGCCAGCACGACCTGGTAGAGCACCGCGAACAGGCCGAGGAACCCGGCGTGGGCCGCGAGCTCCGGCCAGGCCCGCGGCAGCGCGCCCTGTCCGGCGAAGGCCAGCAGGTCGAGGGCGAGCGCGGCGAGCGTGAGCAGCGCTCCCGCGGCCGGCCGCAGGAAGGCCACGAGGAACGCCATCACGAGGTAGACGGTCGGGTAGAGCGGGCTGTGGATCCCCCCGCCGAGCAGCGCGACCGATTCGGCGAGGGCGACGAGCGGCAGCCCGAGGTCGAGGTCGTCGCGCAGGCGCGGCGCGGTCCCCTGCGTGGCCCGGAGGAACCTCCGCGCGAGCGCCTCGCCGAGGGCCGCGAGGAGGCCCACGAGCGCCGCGACCTCCGTCCAGCCGCAGCGGGGAAACGAACGGAACCGTCCGAGGCCGACCAGGGCGGCGATGCCGGCGGCCGCGACCCAGGGCGCATGGCGGGCGGCCCGGCGCAGCACTCCTCCGACGGAGGACTTCACGGCAGCCGCCCGGCTTCGTCCTGCTCGTCCAGTTCGAGGAGCAGCTCGCCCGGACGGACGAAGCCCAGCTCCTCGCGGACCGCGCGGACCTGGTAGCGCGGGTCGTGCTCGCGCGCGTCGACCTCGCGGGCGAGCGCGGCGTTCTCCCGGGCGAGCGCGTCGTCGTGGGCCCGGACCGCCGCGACCTCCTCCCGCAGCGCCTGCCAGCGGCGGAGGCCGCGCCCGTCGAAGAGAGTCGCGACCGCGATGCCGCCCGAGGCGGCGGCGAACAGCGTGAACTTCTGGAGCGTCCGAGAGATCATCGCCGTTGCACCCAAGGGTAGCACCCGCGGCCGCGCCGTCCAGAAAGCCGTTCACTTCCGGAGCGCCCGGTCGACGAGCGCGTCGAGCGCCGGTCGCGGGAGCATGCCCTCCCAGCGCGCCAGGACCTTCCCGTCGCGCGAGATGAGGACGGTCGTCGGCAGGGTGTGGACCGGCCCGAGCGGCAGGCCGGGGTCGGCGAAGCGGTCCGCGCCGACGAGCACCGGGTAGTTCAGGTGGTAGAAGTCCGCGAACGGCTGGAGCACGACCTCCGCCTCGCGGTCGAGCCCGATGCCGACGACCTGGAGTCCGTCAGCCCCGCACTTCGTCTGGAGCTCCACGAGCAGCGGGATCTCGCCGAGGCACGGGAAGCACCAGGTCGCGAAGAAGTTCACGAGCAGGACCTTGCCCGAGAAGCCCGCGAGCGAGACCGGCCGGCCCTGCAGGTCGGGCAGCGAGAGTTCGTGGGGATCGACGTCCGGCGAGGGCGGGGCGTGGGCACAGCCGAGCGAGAGGGCGAGCGCGGCGAGCCCGTTCGCAAACGACCGTGACCGCCCTCGCCTCACCCCCCGAATCTACCGCGAATACTCCTGGAGGTAGGCGAGGATCTCGGCCTTCTGCTCGGGGGCCAGCCGCGCCCGCGGGGCGAAGCGGTCGACGAGCCGCGGCCACTCGGACCGCGCGTGATCGCCCGGCGGGACCGCGTCGTGGCAGAGCGTGCACTTCGCCATGTACAGCTCGTGGCCGCGCCGCACCCCGGCCGAATCGTTCGGCCCCGGCACGGGCGGGGCGGACGCGCAGGCCGCGAGGCCCAGGAGGATGGCAGCCGCCTTGCGCATCGCTCAGAGGCGCGCGCCCCGGGCCGCCCGCGCCTGGCAGTCGCGGCAGAGGCCGTACAGCTCGAGCTTGTGGTCGTGGATCGTGTAGCCGTGGTGGCGCGCCACCTGGTCCTGGAGCGCCTCGATCCGGTCGTTCTCGAACTCCACGATCGTGCCGCAGCCGGTGCAGATGAGGTGGTCGTGGTGCTCGCGGCGGAAGGTGCTCTCGTAGCGGGTGTGTCCGCCGCCGAAGTTCTGCGCGTGCGCGAGGCCGCACTCGGTGAGGAGCTTCATCGTGCGGTAGACCGTGGCCGCGCTGACGCGCGGGTCCTGCACCCGCACGCGCGCGAGGAGCTGGTCGACGTCGAGGTGGCCCTCGGCCGCGAGGAACGTCTCGACGATGATCGACCGCTGCCGAGTCGACTTGAGCCCCTGGCGGGTCAGGTAGCGCTGCAGCAGTTCGGCCGGCGTCTCGGTCGGCTCCGGCGCGATATTGCGAACTGGTTTCATACCCCGGGCGCCATCGTACGGAGCGGCCGAGCCCCCGTCAACCGGAGGCCGCGGCTTGAGTCCGCCGGTGGTCTTGGTCTAAGACAGGCGCTCCCGGCCTCCGTTCGGCCGGAGAGCCTCCACTGCGAAAGGCACGGCGAACATGGGCGCGATCGCACGTCTGAGGGAGCACCCGAAGGGCTTCTGGTTCGTCTTCTTCGGCGAGCTCGCCGAGCGCGCGTCGTACTACGGGATGCGGACGGTCCTCGCGGTCTACATCGTCGACCGCCTCCGCTTCTCGCAGGCCAACGCGTCGGTCATCGGCGAGATCTTCATGGCGGCCTGCTACCTCTTCTGCCTGCCGGGAGGCTGGATCGCCGATCGCTTCCTGGGCCGCTACAAGACGATCGTCTACTTCTTCTTCCCGTACGTCTTCGGGCAGCTCCTCCTCGGCAGCATCCAGACGACGTTCGCGCTCTACGTCTCGCTGTTCCTCCTCGCGGTCGGCTCCGGCACCATCAAGCCCTCCTGCTCGCCGCTGATGGGGATGATCTACGAGAAGCAGGGGAAGGAACACCTGATCGCCGAGGCGTTCACCTACTACTACGCCGCGATCAACATCGGGTCGGCGATCACGACCATCGCCGTGCCGGCCTTGCGCAACTACCTCGCCCCGCCGCCGGGCCCCGGGGCCAGCGCCGCGCAGCTCGCCGCGTTCCACGCCGCCCTGCCGCACGCCTACTTCGTCACGTTCCTGCTCCCCGCCGCCCTGATGACCGTCGCGCTCGGGATCTTCGCCCTCGGCAAGCGCCACTACGTCGTGGAGACGGTGAACCGCGAGAAGAAGACCGAGGAGCAGCGGGCGGCCGAGTGGAACAGCCTCAAGCGCGTCGCGCCCGTCTTCGGCCTCATCGTCTTCTTCTGGTTCGTCTACGACCAGTCCGCGACCACCTGGATCTTCTTCGCCCGCGACCACATGGACCTGACCCTCCTCCACTTCGGGAGCTGGCGCTGGAGCATCTCGGCGGAGCAGATCCAGGCGATCAACCCGTTCGCGATCCTCTTCCTGACGCCCGTCTTCAACTGGCGCTGGGAGCGGGCCCGCAAGAAGAACGGCGGCGCCGAGATCCCCGACACCCGGCGGATGATGGAGGGGTTCGTCGTCGTGATCGCCTGCATGGCGATCATGGCGCTCGCCGGCTACGCGGTCGGGACCACCGGCCGGGTGACCGCCTGGCTCGAAGTCGTCGCGACGCTCGTCATCAGCTACGCGGAGCTCGGCGTCTCGTCCATCGGCCTCAAGTTCGCGTTCGAGCAGGCGGCGCCCAACACGAAGTCTTTCATCACCTCGGCCTTCCTCGTGACGGTCTTCATCGGCGACTTCTGCATCGGCGCGCCGTTCGTCAAGCTCTGGGGCAAGCTGTCGCCCGGCACCTACTTCGCCATCCAGACCGGCGTCATGCTCGTGGTCGCGCTGATCTTCCGCGGCGTCGCCCGCCACTTCGAGCGGCAGAGCGACGGCGCGTCGACCGCGGCCGCCGCCGCCTAGTCCGCGTCGAGCGGGTTGAAGACCAGGCCGGAGGGCAGCTTCGGGTAGAAGAAGGTGCTCTTCTGCGGCATCACCTCGCCCGCCTCGGCCACCTCGCGCACCTGCCGCATCCGCGTCCCGTTGAGCAGGAAGGCCGCCTGCGCCTTGCCGGCCACGACGGCCGCGACCGCCTCGGCCGCCTCCTTGACGTAGTCGAGGTTCTCCTTCCGCTCCTGCGACTGCGGCGAGAGGCCGAGCGTCCGCTGGAGCAGCAGGCCGTGCAGGAGCGCCACGTCGAGCGACCGGACCCGCGGGCTCTTCGGCAGCTCCGCGATCCCCTCGAGCGCCGCCTCCTTCCGGAGCGCGAGCAGCGAAGCGCGCGCCGCACCCTCCCCGACCGCCACGAAGCTCGGCCGCCGCTCGCCCTCTTCCCGCAGCGCGCGCAAGGTCGCAGAGAGGCCCCCCGGCGTCCGCACGTCGCCCGCGGCCGGCACGACGTCGAAGAAGGCCCGCGCCGCCTCGAGGAAGCGGCCGAAGTCCAAGCCGGAAATGGAGTGCAGGATCCGGTGTGTCGGCAGGATCAACAGTCCCGGGTCGTCCATGCCGCAGAAGTACGAGAGGACGTAGTGGTGCGCGTTCCCCGGCGCGCGCGCCGCGTCGGCGATCTTCGCGTAGGCGAGCGCCGTCTCGTAGCGGTGGTGCCCGTCCGCGATGTAGGCGCGGCGGCCCGCCATGGCGTCCCGCACCGCCGCGACCGCCGCCGGGTTCGCGACCCGCCAGAGGCGCTGCTCGATCGGCCCGTGCCCGTCGTCGCTTTCGGCCGAGGCGTCCGGCGCGCGGTCGATCGCGGCCGCGAGCGGCGCCTCCACCTCGCCGCGCTCGTCGGGGTACAGCGAGAAGATCGGCGAGAGGTTCGCCCGGGTCTCCTTGAACAGCTCGAGCCGGTCCGCCTTCGGCCCCGAGAGCGTCTTCTCGTGCGGCAGCACCACGCCCTCCGAGAACTCGCGCAGCCGCAGCCGCGCGAGGAACCCCTTGCGCAGGTGCGTGACGCCGTCCCAGGTGAAGCGCTGGTGCAGGACGTAGAGCGCCGGCTCCGGATCGCGCCGCAGCACCCCTTCCGCGATCCAGCGCCGCCAGCTCCGCCCCGCGCGCACGTACTTGTTCTCCGCCGCCCCGTCCCCCGGCCGATCGAGCGGCAGGATCAACTCGACCACGTTGTGCGGATCCAGCGCCGCGAACCGCTCGCGCTGCGGAGGCGAGATGACGTCGTAGGGCGGCGCGATGAGTCGCCCGAGCCCCTCGGGCGAAGAGTCGGCATAGCGGACGGCGCGAAACGGAGCGATCTCCAGCATGGCAGCCTCCAAGTTGGGCGGCCACGCTAGCGCGCGGCCCCGCGAAGGGCAACGCAATCGAGTTCGGGACGGGGTGGGCCACCCGGCTTTCCCCCTCCTCCTCGACAAGTTCGAAACTTCTCCGCGCACGTCACGGCCGCCGTGTGCGTTCAGGAGCTGAACGGCTCGTCGAAAAACGGGCTCCGAGACCGCCGTCGCGGCGTGCGTGGGTCGCTCGGGCATTACGAGGGAGCGGACACTGCCCGTACGGTCGCTCATTTTGGGCTCGAGCTCCGCTTCATGATTGCCAACCCCGTTCGCTCTCCGTCCTTCCTCAGCTTGACGGTCGACCGGGGCTCGGTAAGACTCTGCACGATGAAAACTCGATTCTCTTCCCTCGTGCGGATCGCCCCCGGTGTCCGCGCCTCCGCGCCACGCCGTCTCGCTGCAACGCTCGCGTTCGTCGCGCTGGTGGCGGCGCCCGGTGTCGCGCGCGCCCAACTAAGCCGCTACGTCTACGTGCCCGTCGGCCAGTTCCGGAATGGCGCGCAGATCGACGTCAGCACGAACTTCCCGAACGGCCAGCCGGACATCAACGACGGGTTCAACTACTACTTCCTCAGCGGGACCACGGGGACCGGCTACATTTCGGCCGGGCCTCTCGAGAACCAGGCCGGCGTCCCCGAGCCGTACTCCATCATCTGGCGGCTCCCCGACGCCTTGACCGGAAACCAGTATCTCGCCACGCTCCAACTCCAGGAGCTGGACACGCTCCAGCTCAACCTGACCGCCATCGCGGTGGCGGACAACCAGGGAGGGTCGTGCATCACCGCGAGCGACTGCGCGGGCACGCTCTCGTGCGTCGGCGGCATCTGCTGCAACTCGGCGTGCGGCCAAGCGTACAACGGCGGTAGCGCGGGCCCCTGTCAGGCGTGCAGCGTGGCGGGCGGAGCGACGGCCGACGGCGTCTGCACCGCGCTCTCGGGCACGGCCTGCGACGACGGCAACGCGTGCACGACGAACGACACGTGCACCGCGGGCACCTGCGCGGGCACCGCGATCACCTGCGCGCCACCCGGCGCGTGCCAGACCGGCGCCTGCGATCCCGCGAGCGGCTGCACCTACACGCCGAAGGCGAGCGGGACGATGTGCAGCGCGGCCGCGTGCACCGCGGGCGGCGCGCAGCCGGCGAGCTCTTGCGACGGGGTGTCCGCGGGCTGCCCCGCGCCCGCGGCCGCGACGTTGTGCGGCCTCTTCGTGTGCGCGAACGGCGCGTGCGAGACGTCGTGCACGTCGGACGGCGACTGTGCGGCCGGCGCGAAGTGCTACGCGGGGACGTGCGAGCTCGGTCCGCAGGGCGCCGCGTGCGCGCAGTCCGCCGATTGCCAGAGCGCGCACTGCGTGGACGGCCACTGCTGCGACTCGGCGTGCACCGGCCAGTGCGAAGCCTGCGACCTGCCGGCTCACCTCGGCACGTGCACGGCGGTCGTCGGCGCGCCGCACGGGAGTCGGACCGCGTGCGCGAGCGACGGCTCGGCGTGCGCGGGCGCGTGCGACGGCACGACCACGGACGCGTGCACGTACCCGACGAGCGCGTGCCGCGCCGCGAGTTGTGACGCCGGGAGCGGCGTCGCCACGCTCGCCGCGAACTGCAGCGGAGGCGCGTGCCCGGCCGCGCAGACGATCGCGTGCAGGCCGTACGTGTGCGGCGGCGACGTGTGCCTCGGCACGTGCGCGCGCGACGCCGACTGCGCGTCGAGCGACTTCTGCGCGTCCGGCGTGTGCGTCGCGAAGCTCGCCGCCGCGACCGCCTGCGCCGCCGACGCGCAGTGCGCGAGCGGCCACTGCGTCGACGGCGTCTGCTGCGACTCCGCGTGCGGCGGCGAGTGCGAGGCGTGCGCGGAGCCGGGCAGCAAAGGCACGTGCGTCGCGGTTTCGGGCGCGCCGCGCGGCGGACGCGCGCCGTGCGGCGGCAGCGGAACGTGCGCGGGCGCGTGCGACGGCACCGCTCGCGACGCCTGCGCGTTCCCGGGCGCGACGACGACGTGCGCGGACGCGGCGTGCGCTTCCGGCGTTGCCACCGCGGCCTCGACGTGCGACGGCCAGGGCTCCTGCCGGAGCGGCGCGACCACGACCTGCGCGCCGTACGCCTGCGGCGTCACGGGCTGCCGCTCGTCGTGCGCGTCGGACGCCGACTGCGCCACGGGCGACGTGTGCGTCGAGAGTGCGTGCGTCGCTCCGCCCTACGACGCCGGCACGACCACGTCCGACGCAGGCAGCGCGTCCGGCGGTGCCGTGCCCGCGCCGGGCGAAAAGAGCGGAGGCTGCAGCACGGCCGGCGGCGGCGACGCGCTCTTCGCGGCCCTCGCGCTGCTCGCGGCGCTCCGTCGCCGCCGAACGCTCCGCTCCTGAGAACCGAGACGTCATGCGAGCCGGGCGAGCGGCGCTGCGGCGCCGTCACGGTCGTGCAGCGCTTCGGTGACCCGCTCGACTTGAACTGCCGCGCATGACGCCTGCCGTTGTCACTTCTCCACTTCGAGAGGGAAAGGCGCCGGCTGATCCGCGGCTGGATCCAAAGTGTCCCCGAGCGCGAGGTGGCCGGTGCGCGCGAGCCGCTCGAGGATCGCTCGGACGGGCTCGCTCTCGAGGTCGGCGCGGCCGATTCTCCCACGGGGCCATGCATGAGTTCCCGAGGAGCTCAGGCCGCGGAAGTGCTGAGGTTTCTAGGCCGGCCCCGGGTGATCTTCCAGGCGCGCATCTGGTCGAGAGCGGAGGGGGAGTGACGCCAGTTTGGGTCGGTGTGGTAGGGCCGGGGTGGGCGGTCACCCGGCGCTCCCCCTCCCCCGCATTGCGGGGGAGGGACGGGGTGGGGGGGCACCCGAGTCCAGACGCGAGGTCGGCCGCAATGACCCCAGCTTGCCCCACACCCCACCCGTGGCCACCTTGGTTCCGAGGGGGGACGGGCATGCTCTACTGGACTGCGGTCTTCTTCGTCATCGCGATCGTCGCGGCGATCTTCGGCTTCACCGGCATCGCCGCCGGCGCGGCCAGCATCGCCAAGATCCTCTTCGTCGTCTTCCTCGTCCTCGCCCTCGTCTCGTTCCTGAACCGCCGCCGCGTGACCACCTGAGCCGGTCGTTCGAGGCGCAGTTCGAAATCGCATTCGCAGTCGAACTCGCCTCGACCTCAAAGCCGCGGCGCCTCGTCCTTAGGCTCCACGGAAGCGAGCGGGCGCATCGAGCAAAGGCGGGTTGCGCCGCTGTTGCCAAGGCTTTGCACCCGGCTTCCGTCGCGGGCGAAGTCGGGGACGTCGCAGGGGATCGTGGTGGTGTCGCTCGGGACCAGGGTGCCCTCGCTTGGAAGGCCAGGAACGTCGAGCACGAGCGCAGGGACGAGGCTCGGATGGCGGTTTCCCGCCTTGGGAAGGCGGGGGACGGCGCTGGCAAGGGCGGGGACGACGCTCGGGAGCGGGCTTCCGAGCCTTGGGTCCGAGGTGCCGAGGCTCGGACCCGCGGGGGCGAGGCTCGGAAGGCGGGGGACGACGCTCGGAAGGGCGGGGACGTCGAACGGTGGCGCGGGTACGACGCTCGGGAGCGGGCTTCCGAGCCTTGGGTCCGAAGTCCCGAGGCTCGGACCCGCGGGAACGAGCCTCGGAGGGCGGCTTCCCGCCTTGGGATGGCGGGGTACGTCGCTGACAAGGGCAGGTACGAGGCTCGGAAGCGCGGGGACCAGCCTCGTTGGCCTGGGTCCGTCGCTTTGTACCGTGGGGACGAGGCTCGGGAGCTTGCTCCCGAGGCTCGGTAGGCTGGGTACGCCGCCGACAAGGCCGGGTCTGTCGCTGACAAGCGCGGGTACGCCGCTCACGAGGCCGGGTACGTCGCTCGGGACCACGGGGACGAGGCTCGGCACCGTGCTCCCGTGCCTCGCAAGGCGGGGAATGAGGCCGAGATGGCGGGGTATGCCGAACGTCGGGTCGGGTACGCCGCACGCTTCTTCGGGTACGCCGCGGGCTTTCTCGGGTACGAGGCTCGCGATTGCGGGTCTCGGGCTTGCGAACGCGGGTACGAGGCTCGGGAGCGTGGGTACGCCGCTCGCGCCGTCGGGTCTGCCGCGACTTTTCTCGGGTACGCCGCGCGCTTCTCTGGGTACGCCGCGGACTTTCTCGGGGACGAAGCTCCCGACCCTGGGTACGAGGCTCGGTGCCTCGGGTACGCGGCTCGCGATCCCGGGTA
>DAIDIT010000189.1 GCA_027451705.1 Pseudomonadota bacterium | reverse complement strand
CACGGTGATCATGGATGCCCTGCGCCACGGCATCCGCGACGCCTCTGGACAGATGGTCAGCGGCGCCGCGGCGGTCGCGATGCTGCGCCAGAGCCTCGCGCAGGCGGGCGGCACCGCGCAGGCGTTCAAGGACCGGCTGCTCGACTCGTTCTCCGGGCAGAAGAAGGCGCTCGAGGCGGTGCTCTCGACGCTCGCCACCGTCGTCGGCGAGCCGTTCACGGAGGTCTTCAAGCCGATCGTCGCTGCGCTGCGGGACCTCTTCCTCGGCCTCGCGCGATTCGTCGCCGCGCTTCCGGCGCCGGTCAAGCGGTTCGCCGCGATGCTCGTCGTCGCCGGCGGCGCGGTCCTCATCCTGGCGGGCGGCCTCATCGCGGCCCAAGCCGGCGCGGCGCTCCTCTCGGCAGGGCTCGAAGCCGTGGGCATCAGCGTGGGCGGCCTCGTCGCGGCGCTGCTCCCTGCGATCGGCTTCCTTGCGCTCGCCGGCGTCGCCATCGCGGGCGTCGTCTACGCGGTGAAGCACGACCTCGGGGGTCTCGGGACCTTCTTCGGTCAGCTCTGGTCGGACCTGAAGCTCGGCTTCCAGGCGTTGGTCCAGCTCTTCGAGCAGGGCGGCTTCTCGGGGGCGGTGCGCGACGAGATCGACAAGGCCGGCAACGCGGGGCTGAAGCGCTTCGTCATCGAGGTCTACCAGGCCGGCTACCGGGTAGAGCGATTCTTCCACGGCTTCGCGGTCGGCTTCGAGGCGGCCATCGAGCAGGCCCGGCCGGTCTTCGAGGCCTTCACCGGCGCGCTCCGGGAGCTGGGCGAGGCCTTCGGCGGCCTCGGCCAATCGGCGCTCGGCGCCGCGGCCTCGATTCCGTCCGATCGCTTCGCCGCCAAGGGCGCGGCTATCGGCGAGGCCCTGGCGAAAGTCGTGACCGTCGTCGCCGACGCCCTGACCGACCTCGCCCACATCTCCGCGGGCATCATCGCGGGCATCCGGCAGGCGCTCACGACCTTCCAGCCGGTCTTCGGCTTCGTCGGCCATGCGGTCGGGTTCCTAGCGGACGCCATCCGGGGCCTCATCGCCGACGTCACCGGCCTCACGGGCCAGGCGCGCGGCGGAGCCTCCGTGTGGACTGACATCGGCGAGGTGCTCGGCTGGGTGGCCGGGACCGCCATCGCCGGGCTCGCTGGGGCGCTCGGTGTCGTGGCGCTCGCGCTGCGGACCGTGGTGGCGCTGGTGCGCGGCGTCGTCGAGGCCTTCGTCTGGCTCGGCACCACCATCGGCGAGACCGCCGCGCGCATCTACCTCTTCTTCACCGAGACGCTGCCGCGCGCGTTCCACCAGGTCGTCGCCGCGGTGCGCTCCTTCTTCGAGCCCGTCGTTTCCTTCGTGGAGAGCGTCGTCGACAGCATCCGGACGGCGCTCGACCGGCTCATCGCGTACGTGGGTCACCTCGCGGCGAAGATCCCCGAGCGCTTCCGGCCGGCGCTGCTCGACTCGGTGGTCGCGGCCGGCGAGGCCGCGCAGGCCCGGCTCGACGTGCGAACCTCGCCGGCAGCGCTGGGCGTGACCTCGCCAGTCGATGCCTCGACCGCCGTCGCGGCGCCGCTCCCGCTTCTCACAAGCACGTTCACGCCGCTCCCCTCCGTCACGGAGCTCTCCGTGCGCCAGGAACTCGCCCAGAGCGAGCGCGACGCGTTCTTGCCGTCTCCTGCCGACCTCAACCGACCCATCGACACGCACGTCACCCTCACGGTCGACGGCGAGACGCTCGCCCGCGCGACCGCCCGCGCCCAGCGCGGCCTCGCGGTCCGCTCCTTCGTCCCGGTGATGCCATGAGCCTCGCGATTGCCGGCCAGCGCCCGCCGCGCCTCACGCTCGCCAACATCGCGACGGGCGCCTCCATCGAGGCGCAGTTCAACCCGACCGGATTCGAGGAGGCGATCGAGGTCGGCTGGGCCCACCTCAAGGTCCCCGGCCTCTCGCACGAGCGGCTCCACTTCGTGAACACCGAGAACCTCAAGGTGAGCCTGGAGCTGACCTTCGACGCGCTCGACCCGTCGAGCAGCCTCGACGACATCCTCAAGTCGCGTCGCTTCCTGATGAGCCTCTGCTACCCGGTCGCGGGCCAGGACGTGCCGTCGACGAGCCCGCCGCGGGTGCTCGTGGTCTGGCCGAGCGTCGTGAGCCTGACCTGCGTCGTCGGGAGCCTGTCGTTCAAGTACGGCCGTTTCAACCTCCAGGGGACCTCGGTGCAGTTCACGGCGAAGCTCGCGCTGGAGGAGATCCGCGACGTGCGCCTCACCTCCGACGAGGTGCTCGCTGAGGGCAGCCAGCGGCCGGCCGCGGCTCCGGAAGGCACGTGACCAATGCCGCCGCGCCGCTGGTCCCGCTTCACCTTCTGCACCGCCCTTCAGGACGACGACGACATCCTCTTTCTCACCGAGCGCGAGCCGTTCGGCTACCAGCCGTTCACCGACAACCGGCTGCACGTCGTCCAGGAGGGCGAGTCGCTCTTCACGCTCGCCGGCCGCTACTTCGCGCCGCTGCCGCGTCCCGCCGGGCTCTGGTGGGTGATCGCCGACTTCCAGCCCGAGCCGATCCTCGACCCGACGATCGCGCTGACGCCGGGCGCGACTCTGGTGATTCCGTCGCTTCAGACCATCCAGGCGGAGATCTTCAACGAGCGCCGCCGGGAGACCGCATGAACCGCGACGCTCCGCTCTTCGTGGTCAACGTTACGCCCGAGGGCGAGGACGCGCAGCGCCTCGACCTCTCTGACCGCGTCCTGTCGTTCGAGTACGAGGACTCGGACGAGAAGGCGGACCGGCTCACGCTGACGCTCGACAACCACGACCTCGCCGCCTTCGACGAGCCGTGGACGCGCAAGGGCAACCTCCTGGAAGTCGCCTGGGGCTACGCCGGGAACCTCACGCCGCCCAGGCAGGTCGTCATCGAGAAGGTCACCGGCTTCCAGGTCCTCTCGGTCGAGGGGCATGGCCGGTCGATGCTGCTCCACCGCGTGGTCAAGGCGCGCACCTTCGAAAACAAGACGCGGTCGGAGGTCGCTCGGCAGATCGCGACCGAGAACGGCTACGACGCTGCCCAGCAGCAGATCGACGACACCGAGGAGCGCCTCCCGGTCCTCTCGCAGGCACGCGAGACCGACGCGCAGCTCCTCACGCGGCTCGCCCGCAAAGAGGGCTTCCACTTCTACGTCGACTTCGACGGCCTCCACTGGCACCAGCGCCGCCTCGGGCAGGCGCCCATCAAGACGCTGCGCTGGTACTCGGACCCGAACGCCGGCGAGGTCCTGTCCATCCACGTCGAGAACGACCTCTCCGGCAAGGCCGGCGCGGTGCATCTACAGGGCCGCGACCCGCTGC
The DNA here is from genome assembly GCA_027451705.1 of Pseudomonadota bacterium. Classification (GTDB taxonomy): domain Bacteria; phylum Myxococcota; class Myxococcia; order Myxococcales; family JAKAPL01; genus JAKAPL01. Next base: position 4,831 of record DAIDIT010000189.1, on the reverse strand, counting down.
AGAAGCAGGACATCGATGTCCACGGCTCGAATGCGGAGACGAAGCGCGACGTGCTCGCGCCGGTCGTGGAGATCATCGACCCCGAGACGGGAAAGGGCCACCTCGAAGCGCGGACGGCGAGCGAGGAGAGCGCACCCACGGCAGCGCCGACGATGAGCCTCGCGAAGCGGCAGGCCGATGCCGGGTACGTGAACACCCAGCGCACGACGGTCGAGTTGACCGCGGCGGTCGTGGGTGATCCCGACCTGCTCGCGAAGTCGGTCGTCGAGATCCAGGGCATCAGCCAGCGGCTCTCGGGGAAGTACTTCGTCAAGGAGGCGCGGCACCGGATCGACGCCTCCGGCTACACGGTCACGCTGCGCTGCCTGCGCGACGGCCACAGCGAGGCCGGTGTCGAGTCGAAGGGCCGCCCGAACGACACCAAGGCCGCCGACGCGGACCCGGGCGCACTGCAGCCGGTCGAGACGGTGGACCCCGAGACGGGCGGGACGCGCGTCGGCTACCGCGACAGCCGGGGGCGGAGCTGACCATGGACGCCCGCCTCGGCCTCTACATCGGCTCCGTCGTCGACCGCGACGACCCCGAGCAGCTCGGCCGCGTCCGGGTGCGCGTGCCGGGCCTTCTCGAACCCGCGAGCGCCTGGGCCTGGCCGCTCGGCACCGGCGGCGGCGGCAGCAAGGACCGGGGGCTCTTCGCGGTCCCGGAGGTCGGCGCCGAGGTGGGCGTCCTCTTCAACCAGGGCGACGTCGATCAGCCCTACTACCTCGCGGGCCACTGGGGAAAGCCCGGCGGCGAGAGCGAGGTGCCGAAGGAGGCGCAGCGCGACCAGCCCACGAACCGCGTCCTCGCGACTGAGACCTTCCGCATCGAGCTGGACGAGGGCGAAGGCGTGCGGGGGCTGCGCATCACGAACCTCAAGACGCAGGACGTGCTCGAGCTCGACGCCGAGAGCAACGCCGTGCGCATCAAGGGGACGACGGCGCTCGTGCTCGAAGCGACCGGCCTCGTCGACATCCGCGGCGCGATCGTCCAGATCAACGGTCGCCGGGTGCTCAGCTCGAAGAAGGCGATTCCATGAGCGTCGTGATCCCAGACTGCCCCGACCTCGCCGCGGTACCGAGCCCGCTCACGCTCACGCTGCCCGGAGGCGTGTCGCTGCAGAGCCTCGTCCAGTCGGCGCAGGGCATTCCCAACCAGCTCGACCTCGTCCAGAGCCTCATGGCGCAGGCGAGCCCCGCGCTCGCGCCGCTGAAGCCGGTCTTCGACATCATCGATACGGTCGTCGCGGTCTTCGCCTGCCTCAAGGCGATTCCGGATGCCTTCGGTCCACCGCCCGATCCGTCGAAGCTCGTCCAGGCGCTCGAGGACCTCGCGAAGAAGGTCGACAACCTCCTGCGCCTGGTCCCGCAGCTCTCGGTGCCATTCCTGGCCGCGGACCTCGTCGACGCCATCCTCGCGCTGCTCGAAGGAATGCGCGACGCGCTCGATGATCTCGCCGAGGAGATGAAGAGCATCGAGGGCGCCGCCAGCCGGGCGGCCCAGTTGAACGACGCGAAGCTGACCGACATCGTCTCCTGCGCGCGAGACGGCGTCGCCGCGCAGGCGGCGAGCCTCGGCGCGTCGATGGCCAGCCTCGGCAGCCTCATCGGCCTCGCGAACATCCTGCTCGGCATGGTCGGCCTGCCGCAGATCCCCGACCTGTCGCACCTCGGCTCGCTGCCGCTCGACCAGGTAGTGAAGCCCCTCGACGACGTGGTGAAGGAGCTGCGCGCGGTGCGCCAGGCGATCCCGATATGAGCGCTCCAGACCTCATCGGCTACGGACTCCTGCGACCGTTCCAGCGCGGCGCGCGGGACTTCGTCGCCGGCGGTGGCGCGGACGCGGTGAGAAGCGCCGTCGGCCAGATCCTCGGCACGCTCGGCGCGAGCGCCACGACGCAGGGGGAGATCCCATGGCGGACGGAACTCGGGAGCCTCTTGCACCTGCTGCGACACCAGAAGAACGACGCCGCGCTGCAGGAACTGGCGCGCGTCTACGTGACCGATGCGCTCCAGCGCTGGGAACCACGCGTGCGCGTCACCGGCGTGAAGGTCAGGCGCGAACGGCAGGAGGGCAAGGACGTGCTGGCGATCAGGATTCGCTACAACGTCCTCTCGACCAACGCGCCGCAGAGCAACGTGTTGCTTCTATCTCTCGCTCAGGAGATCCTGGTTGGGACTTCTTGAGCCGAGGGCCCGATGAACGTTGTCTTTGATACCAATGTCTTTCGCGACATCCAGCGGGGGGCCATCTCGGAATCTGACGTCGTTCGGGCTGAGAAGCGTCTGGAGTCCGACCAAGGGCTTCTCAGCCCGCTCTCTCTCATAGAGCTCGGAAGCCACATCTGCGAAGAGGAAAAGGGGCGATTCGACCGGTACCATGTCGCGATCCAGGCAGCCCGCAGGCTCTGTCGGGGAGCGCTTCCAGACCCAGAGGCGGTCCTACGGCGGCAGGTCTTTCAGGCTCCTCCCGATGGAAGGGGGTTGCAGCCAGCGGAGGTCATCGACATCGCCAGCCTCATTGCAGCAGCTCGAAGCTACGACGAGCTCGTGCGAGGCCAAGCGACGCGATGGCAAGGCGCTCTTTCGCGCGTGTCATTCAACGCGGGGTTCCTGAAGCAGTTCCGCGAGGACTACGAGGCGCAATACATCGAGGACATGCATCGGCATGTCGTCGACGTGGTCTGTCCAGACTGGAGGGAGAAGCGGGATCGGGGCGAGATGGCAAACCTCGGCGACCAGGCGACCAGGCGACGCCTCGTTGAGTATCTCGAGTCGGAACCCTTCCGCCGACAGTTCTTCCTGCTCCAAGCCGAGCGTGTGGGCGTGTTTCTCATCGGCAAATCAGCGTGGGACGATCGCGCCTTTCAGCGGCTTGCTCCATTCTTCAACGCCTACCTTTGGATCCTGAAGACCATCATCAACTCCGGTTACAACCCGGAGAAGAACAAGAACGATTTCAACGACATCCACTTCCTGATTTACCTCTCCGATCCAGAAATGACCTTGGTCTCTGGTGACGGGGGCATCGCTCGCAAGACGGCTGGAAGCGGTCGCGTCATGACGTTCTTAGACTGGCTCCGCTCCTGAGAGCGGCATTGCTTCAGTCTCAACGCCCACCCTCTCAACGCCCACCCTTGACGTTCGAGTCTGGAGCGCATAGAGTAGCGCCAGACTAGCTTCGGGTCGTCGAGCCACTCGAGCCCCGGTGCGGAAGGGAAGCCCCTTCCGGCCGGGGCTTTTCGTTTTGGAGCCGCCGGATGGCGCTGTTGGCGCGGTCGCAGGACTTCACGTCGAAGGACTTCGACGCCCTCCGTCTGCGCCTCATCCGCCTCGTCCAGTCGGTCTTCCCCGAGTGGACCGACTTCCATGTCGCCTCGTTCGGCAACCTCCTCGTCGAACTCTACGCCTTCGTCGGCGACGTGGTCACCTACTACCAGGACGCGCAGGCGCGCGAGAGCCGCATCACGACGGCCACGCAGCGCAAGAACCTGCTCGCGCTCGTCAAGCTCCTGGGCTACCGGCCCGCGGGTGCCCAGGCCGCCACGGCCGACGTGGTCTTCGCGCTCGCGAGCCCGCCTGGCGCGGACGTGCTCATCTCGAAGGGCACGGTGGTCTCGACGACGGCCGTCGCGAACCCACTGCACTTCGAGCTGCTCGGCGACGTGACCATCCCCGCGGGCGGGAGCCCCGCGCAGGCGACGGGGACCGTGGAGCACTCCGAGGCTCAGGAGGAGCGCTTTGCCTCGACGGGGCTCCCCAACCAGCAGTTCGCGCTGCACGAGACGCCGTTCCTCGATGGCTCGGCTGTGGTGACCGCGGCGGACGGCTCCTATCTGGAGGTGCCCAACTTCCTCTCGTCCCGCGCGAGCGACCGGCACTTCACGGTGCTCGTCGACCAGAGCGACCGGGCGACGCTTCGCTTCGGCAACGGCGTCGAGGGCGCGGTCCCCTCAGGCACGGTCGTGGTCGCCTACAAGACCGGCGGCGGCGCGCAAGGGAACGTCGACGCCGCCACGCTGCGGAAGGTCGAAGGCAGCTTCACGGACGCGGCCGGACGCCCGGTCACCGTCGCGGTCACGAACCCCGCGCCGGCGAGCGGCGGTGTGGACCGCGAGAGCCTGGCGCAGATCCGCAGGCTCGCGCCGGCCTCCATCCGCGTCCTCACCCGGACCGTCGCGCGCGAGGACTTCGAGATCCACGCGCTGGGCATCCCCGGCGTGGCCCGCGCGCTGATGCTCACCTCGAACGAGGATGCGGCCATCGAGGAGAACTCCGGCATCCTCTTCCTGGTCCCGCAGGGCGGCGGCCTGCCGGCGGCCGCGCTGAAGCAACATGTGCTCGAGCAGGTCACGGTCGTCTACCCCTGCACGCTCACCTTCGACGTCTCTGTCCAGGACCCGGTCTACCGGGTGATCGATATCCGCGCCGAGGTGGCGCTGCGCCAGGGCGCGAACCCCACGGCCGTCGCGGCTGCCATCCGAAGGGCGCTCGCCTCGCTCTTCGCGGTCTCGCTCCCCGACGGCACCCCCAACCCGCAGGTCGACTTCGGCTTCAACTTGAAGAAGGCCTCGGGCGACGTGGCCGCGGAGATCCCCTTCTCGGAGCTGTTCGACGCGGTGGCCGAGGCGCCGGGCGTGCGCAAGGTCCATGAGCAGAGCTTCCTGCCCGCGGACGACGTGAAGCTCGACGTGCGGGAGTTCCCGGTGCTGGGGAAGGTCTCGCTCTTCGACCTCGACAGCGGGAGGGCGCTCTGATGCCGGCGGGCTCCGTAGCCCCGATGGGCGAGGTCT
>DAIDIT010000188.1 GCA_027451705.1 Pseudomonadota bacterium | reverse complement strand
TCGACGTAGGCGGTCAGCTCCTCGACGGTGGAGTTCTTGGTGCCGACCTCGCCGATCTCGCCGCCGACGGAGATGGTGACGCCCTTGGGCTGCTTCTCGCGGATGAGCTGGGTGTAGTGGGCGCAGAGCTCGTAGTTGATCCGCTGCTGCTCGTCGAGGGTGGCCTTGCCGAGGTCGACGAGCGTCGAGGTGTCGATGTCGATGTTCCAGAAGCCCGCCGCGATCGCCTCGGCGATCAGGTCGCGGATCGCCTGGAGCTCCGCCTCGCGCGTCGCCGGGTTCGCGTACTTCTTCGCCGCGACCTGGAAGTGGTCGCCCTGGACGAAGACGGGCCCCTTCCAGCCCTCGCGGAGCGCCGCGGCGAGGACGCAGGCCGCGTACTCGGCCGGCCGCTGGAAGGTGTAGCCGATCTCGCTGCGGGCGATCTCGAAGACCATCGCGGCGCTGTCGGTCTTCTTGGCGACGCGGAACATGGCCCGCGCGATGTCGTAGGTCATGCAGCGGATGTTGACCGCGGGGACGGTGAAGCCGTGCACCTCGCCGCGGCCCCGCGCGGCGTAGAGATCGTGGATCGAGGCGGGTTTGGCGCCGGTCGCCACCGCCGCCGCCGAGATGAGCGCGCGCGCCCCCTGCTTGACGGCGTCCGACGGCGCGAAGACCGCGTTGTAGGCGAGCTCGTCCATCGCCGTGCCGCGGAGCGCCGATTCGTCCTTGACGCGCAGCGGCTCGGTGCCATCGTAGGCGACGGCGTTCTTCCAGCGGGCGGCGAGGGCTGCGAGATCGTCGTACTTCTCCATGGGCGAGAGCCTCCGTGACGGGTGGCGAAGCTATAGGTCTCGTTCGGGCCGAAGGCAAGGGGCCGGGGGGCTCGGTGCCGGCCGGGCGCCGGGCCGGCCGCCGCGTACGGACGAGGAGTTGTGCTAGGTTGGCATCCCCTTACCCGGAGGTCGTTCCATGGCTCGACTCTCGATTGTCCCCCTCGTCCTCGCGCTGGCCGCGTGCAGCAAGCCGGCCGCGCCGCCGCCCGCGAAGGCGCAGGCACCCTCCGCTCCCGCGGCCGCCGCCGCGCCGGCCCCCGCCCCCACCGCCGCGGCCGGGGTCGCCCCCGTGACGCTGACGATGGCGGTGACCGAGAAGGGCTTCGAGCCGGACAAGCTCTCCGTGCACGCCGGCCAGCCGGTGCGCCTCGTGATCACCCGCAAGACCGACAAGACCTGCGCGACCGCGATCGTGATCGAGGGCGCGGGCGTCCACGCCGACCTGCCGCTCGGCTAGCCGGTCACCGTGACCTTCACCCCGAAGAAGGCCGGCGAGATGCGCTACACGTGCGGGATGGGCATGGTCGGGGGCGTGTTGGCGGTCGACTGAATCGGCCGCCGCCGACGGCCCATCTGCTTCGTTGCCCGGTCGCTTCGGTCCTCACCGTACACACTGGTACGGCCGGCGGCGCCTAAGTCAGCTCGCGCGCGCGCGCATCGGCCTCTTCGGCGAGCGAGGGGTGGTTCTGCGCGAGGGCTGCCCGGCTGCACCTGCGGAAGGCGTCGAGGGCCGCTTCGTCTTCTCCCGCGGCCGCGCACGCCTCCCCGAGCGCCATCAGGGCCGCGGCGTAGTCGGCCCGGAGCCCGACGCAGCGCCGGAGCGCCGACACGGCGTCGGCGAACCGGCCGACCTCGAGGTAGTAGCGCCCGAGCGAGAACCAGGGAAGGGGGCTGTCCGGGGCCTGCTCGGCCATCGAAAGGTACGTCTGCTCGCGGTCGTCGTCGTCGGGCATGGCGCTCGGCCTCTAGCGGGTGTGCGGCAGCGGGGCCGCGGGGTGGAGCACGATCTCGCGGTCGCCGGCGCGGGCGACCTCGAGCATCGCCTCGCGCAGGGCCGCGTAGTCCGCGGCGGCGACCTCGACGGCCTTCGTGCGCCAGTGCGTCTTCAGGACCACGGTCGAGCCCTTTCCTTCGTAGATCGCGTCGAACGAGAAGAATCGGTTGTCGAGGTGCATGTCCCCGGGGAGGCTCGCGACCGTGACGCCCGCCGGGAGCTGGTAGTCCCAGTCGACCTCCTGCTCCATCTCCGCGTTCAGCTCGAGCGGCAGCTTGCGGGTGGCGAGCTGGGTGTAGCCCTGGAGCTGCGGAAAGCCGCCGGGCTTGAGCAGCAGCGCGTCCCCCGAACGGCGCAGCACCGACGGCGCGGCGATCGCGAGGTCCAGGGTCAGCGGGCCGTCGGTCTGGTCCAGCCCGTGCGCGGAGGCCGAGCCGGCCATCGGCACCCCGCCCTCGAAGAGCCACCGGCCCGCGAGGTAGTCGAGGACGCGGCGGCGGATCGACGGGTCGCGGTACGCGGCGCGAACCGACATCGCGGCGAGGCCGCTCGCGGTCATGGCGACGCGCGCGCGCGCCGAGCCGTCGGGCGCGAGCGCGACCTCGCCGTGGGTCACCGTCGCGTCGTCGGAGGCGGGCGTGATGGGCGTCTGCACGAAGCGGTAGCCGGGCTTGCCGGGATCGATCACCATCGCCTCGACCCCCTGGTCCGCGAACGGCAGGAACGTGTCGCCCAGGTCGTCCGCGGTGAGGTCGATGAAGCGGCCCCGGGCGATGCCCTTCTGCGCGGGCAGGTAGGCGATGGCGTGGTTGTACCAGGTGACGGGAACGCCGGGGACGACGGTTCCCTGCGAGCGCGTCCGGAGCGCGGCGAACTCCGCCCGCAGCCCCAGCTCGCGGGCGAGCGCGATGAAGAGCGTCGCCTTGTCCTTGCAGTCGCCGTAACGGCTCGCCAGCACGCGGCGGGCCGGGTGCGGCCGCCAGGTGTAGACGCTCGTGTCGGCCTGGTTGTAGCGGATCTCCTTTGACACGAACCGCGCGAGGGCCGCGACCTCGTCCTCGGGCGAGGTCTTGCCGGCGGCGAGCTGCCGGGCCTGCGCCCGCACGCTCTGGTCCTCGATCACCTGGTCGTCGACGACGGCATGGACGAACGCGGCAACCCGGTCCCACGACGGCAGCGTCGAGGCAAAGACGGTGTCCTGGACGTCGATCCAGGCCGGGGCCGGCGGCTCGGCCTCGAGGCGCGGCGTGTCCCGCTCCTCGAAGATCCGCACGTCCTGATCCCCGAGCTTCTCGTCGCGCCGGGCGACCGCGGTCCCGCGCACCCGGATCTGCAGCGGCTTGCCGGACGGGACGATCAGGACCCACTGCTCGTCTTCCGTCGGGTCGGCCGCGCCGAAGGAGAAGTAGCCCCACCAGTCGTCCTGGGTCGCGGAGGCGCGCGGCTGGTCGTACGAGTAGCGGACCTCGACCACCGAGCCGGGCGACGGCGCGGGCAGGTGGAGCGTCGCCCCGTCGCGCGAACTGCTCTCGCGCTCGAGGCCATCGGGGTCGATCGTGCCCGCGTAGAGCAGCTTGAAGTTGTCCGGCGTGCCCACGACGTGGTTGAGGTGCCGGTCGGCGCCGACCTGGTCGAAGACCTTGACGGCGTAGTGCTCCCAGTGGCGGGACGAGCCGTCGGCGTTGAGGCGGACGATCTCCTGGTTCAGGAGCACGACCGCGTCGGCGCCCGGGTACAACTCGGGCCGGGCCGCAACGGCGCGGCGGAGGATCTCCTCGTGCGACACCTCGTAGCGTTTCTCGTCGTCCCCGGGCGGGCGCAGGATCTCGACGTGGTCGCGCAGCCGCGCGTCCGAGGGGTCGAGCGCGAGCGCGCGATCGTAGGCCGCGATCGCCGCCTTCCGGTCGCCCGCCCGCTCGTCGAGGTACCCCTCGACGCGGTACGGCTGGTCCCACTGCGGGGCGAGCGCCTCGATCTCGGCGATCCTGCGGCGGGCGGCTACGTCGCGCCCGTAGGCCGCTGCGAGCTTCGCGAGCCGGAGCAGCAGGCCGACGCCCTGTGGCTTGAAGCCGAGCTGCTCCTCGAGGACCGCGCGCGCCCGGTCCGGCCGACCGAGCGACTCGTCGAGCCGGGCGAGGCCGTCCATCGCCTCCCAGCCGTCGAGGTCGCGGTTGTGCGCGTCGCGCCAGAGGTCGAGCGCTCGCAGCGGATCGCCCTGGGCGGCGGCCGCCTCGGCCTTGCGCAGCCCGGTCACCGCGAGGCCGGGGTGGGCCTTCTCCTCGCGGGTGAGCAGCGCCTCGTCGTCGACCCAGTACTGCCGATCGGCGCGGAGGCGGGCGAGTTGGCCGAGCGCGAGCGCGTCGTCGGGGTTCTGGGCGAGGGCCGCCTTTGCCTGCTCCTCGGCGCGCTCCGAGAGGCCCATCTCGAGGTAGACCTCGGCCCGTTCGGTTCGGGCGCGCAGGAAGCCCGGGTCCGCGCGCGCGGCCCCGGCGAGGTCCGAGAGGCCGTGGTCGCGGTCCTCGTCGCGCAGCGCCGAGAGGGCGGCGCCGAGCTGGTAGACGGCGGCGCCCGGGGAGGCCGCGCGCAGCGCCTCGAACGCCGCGCGCGCCTTGCGGTAGTAGCCCTCGTCGTAGAGGCGCCAGGCCGCGAGGTATGCGGGCGGAATCGCGAGGTCGGTCTCCTTCGCGAGCGCCTCCGCGACGGCGTCCGGCGGCGCGGCCGGCCACGGTTCGTCGGCCTTGGCGGGCGTGAAGTGGTGCGGATCCGCGCTCGATTGCAGCCCCGCGAGCGGCGCGCCGTTCGCGTCGGTGAGCCGCAGGCCGACCGTCCAGGCGCTGCGCCGCTGCGCGACCTTGACGAGGATCTGGTTCCAGCCCGCGTGGAGGTGGACCCCGGCGAGGTGCTGCTCGCTCTCCATCGTCCGGGCCGTGTCGTCGGCGACCGCGAGGCGGCCGTTGACCCAGACCTTGAGGTGGTCGTCCGCCTCGGCGCGGACGACCGCGTCGCGGCCCCGGTCCGAGCGGATCCAGGTCGCGAGGTAGGCGACGCCCCAGGTCGAGGGGTAGACGAGGCAGTCGAGGCAGACGCGGCCCGCGAGCGTGGTGCCGGGCACCCGCCGCCACGCGACCTCGGCCTGCTTGCCCGGGTAGCGGCCCGCGAGGTCGACGCCGCGCTCCGGGGGGTAGGCCACGTCGTAGCCGGAGTTCTGGTCGTTCTCGAAGGGGCCGATGAGCTGCCAGGCCGTGAGCCGGCCGAGCGGGGCCTCGACCGCCTTGGCGGCGGCGACGTCGCCGGCCATCAGCGAAGTGCGCTCCGCGAGGTCCGCGAGCGGCCCCCGGAGGGACCCTGCCGTGGGGAGCAGCGTGCGGGCGATCGACGCGATGCGGCGGCCGTCCTCCTCCGACGTCCGCAGCCGCCCCCAGCCGTCGAGGAGGAACGCACCCGCGGACGGGCCGCCGCGCGAGGCGAGGTCGAGGAAGCGGCGGTTCGCGAGCGCCTCGTCGTCGAGCATCCAGTGCGCGACGTAGGAGAGCTGTAGCGCCGGACGCGAGCCCGGATTGCGGGCGAGGACGCCGTCGGCGAGCTTCGCCGCGTCGCGCGCATCCGACCCCTGGAACAGCTCCGCCCACGCCTTCGCGAGCGGCGGGTCCGTAGGGGCAGCCCCAGGGCGGACCGCGGGCGAAGCCGCCGCGGAGGCCATGAGAATTGCGAGCGCGAGGGACGACAGGCTCATGAGGTCCTTTCGGATGCGGCGTCCACCGCCCGGGCGCCGGCACGGCCGACCGCCCCGGGCAGCGGGTGGAACAGCCGGCGGCCGCAGACTATACCGCACGCGCGTGGAAGGACATCACTGGACGGCGCCCCCGGTCCGTGCCACGCTCGAAGCCGACGAACGATGACCGCCGAGGAACGGATCGAAGAGCTGCGGCGGCGCACGGGCGAGCCGCTGCGCGACGCCAAGCGGGCCCGCGAGGCGCTCTGCCACAAGAGCTGGGCCAACGAGCTCGGTCCCGAGGTTCCGCGCGTCGACAACGAGCGGCTCGAGTTCCTCGGCGACGCGGTCATCGACCTGGCGATCAGCCACCGGCTGATGGAGCGCTTCCCCGGCGCCACGGAGGGCGTCCTGTCGAAGGCGCGGGCGACGGTCGTCAGCGAGGCGGGGCTCTCGGCCGTGGCCCGCGAGCTCGGGCTCGGCGACCTCGTCTGGCTCGGCAAGGGCGAGGAGCTGACGGGCGGCCGGGCGAAGGCCTCCGTGCTCGCGGACGCGCTCGAGGCGGTGGTCGCGGCCGTCTATCTCGACGGCGGCATGGAGGGCGTGCTCCGCTTCGTCGACCGGCACTTCGCCGTGGCGCTGCAACGGGTCGTCGAAGGGCGCGTCGACCGCGACTACAAGACCCGCGTGCAGGAGCTCGCGCAGGGGGCGTTCAAGATGAGCCCCAGGTACCGGCTGCTCTCGGTGAACGGGCCCGACCACGCGCGCGCCTACACCGTCGCGCTCGTCATCGGCGAGAAGCCCTACGGGGAGGGGACCGGGACGAGCAAGAAGGACGCCGAGCAGGCCGCCGCGGAGGCCGCGCTGCGGGTGCTCGAGGCCGAGCTGTCGCGCGCGTAGCTACCAGAGGCCGGTCGCGTCCTCGAAGGGCGACGTGCACGGAGGTCCGGCGGTGAATCGGACGGACGGCGCGGGGCGGCGGGCGCGCGGCACGAGCACGATCGTCGACGACCGCGTCCCGTAGGGCCCGGCGTGGACGCACGCCGCGAAGGTCTCCGGAGGGCGGGCCGGGTCCTCGCCGGGCGGCAGCGCGGGGACGTCGTGGCTCGCGAGCAGCCGCTCGAAGGCGGGGACGAGCGCCTCGGCGGACAGGGCCGCGGGATCGGGCAGCGTGCGGCGGACCCAGTCGACCTTTGGCGAGGGCGCGCCGAGCGGGCGGTTCTCGAGGACGTGCAGGCCGGGCGGCAGCGCGGTCGCGGCGGCGGGCTTGCCCACCGCGACCTCGACGTAGAAGAGCGAGTCGCGGTCGCCGACGAGGAGCCAGCAGGGGTTGTAGTCGGAGGGGTTCAGCCACGCCTCGATCCCCGCGGCCGCCTCCGCGGCGCTGCGGTGCGCGGCGAGCCGGAGCGGCAGCTCGCCCCGCGACCGCTTCGCCGCGTCGCGGCCGTCCGGCGACGGCCGGTTCGTGAGCGCCGCGACCACCCCGCGCCGGTTCACCGCGAGCCAGCTTCCCCCGGCGAGCAGGTCGCGCCCGCCGAGGATGCGGGGCCGGCCGCGCAGCATCTCCATCGGCGAGGCCGGCCGGTCGAGCCGCTCGTCGCGGTTCGCGGCGACGGCGAGCGGACAGTCCGCCCGAAGGCGGGAGGCGACGACCAGCAGGCACACGCCGAGCGGTCTATGCCGGGCCCCGCCACCCGGTCAACCGCCCGAAGGTCCTCGGGCCCTCCGGCCACCGGGCGCGATCGCCTCCTTCCCTGGCGCGTCCGCTCGCGTCGCTGGGGCCTGTCCTTCGTTGCCTGGGCGGTCCGCTTCGTTGCCGGGCGGCTCCGGTTGCTCCCCGGACGCGTCCGCTTCGTTTCTTCGTGAATCCGGTTACTTGGCTCGGGCCTCCGCTTCCTTGGCGAACGGCTCCGCTGGCTCGACGGATCGCTCCGTTTGCCTTGCGGACGCGTCCTCGTCATTGACGAACGCGTCCGCTTCGTCATCGGGGTCGTCCCACTGTTTGACGGCCCCGTTCGGAAGCTTGACGGACGCACCCGACAAGCAAGCGGATGCGTCAGGCAAGCAATCGGACGGGTTCGTCGAGGAAGCGGATGCGTCAGCAGACGAGAGGGACGCGTCCGTCAGGCAAGCGCGCCCGTCCGTCAACGGGTGGGACGCGTCCGCGAGGCAATCGGACGCGTTCGACAACGAAGGGAACGCGTCCGTGAAGCAATCGGACGCGCCAGAGAAGCAAGCGGAGGCGTCCGCGAGCCAGACGGACGCCTCCGTGAAGGAGACGGAGGCGTCGGGGAGCGGGACGTCCTGGGTTCCGCGGTGGAGCGGCGCCCGCGGGTCCCAGAAGGGCAACGGCGGGTTCGCGATGTCCGGGGCGGCGAGGAGCGAGGCCTGTCAGCGAAAACCGGGATTCGCTTGCCACGGGGCCTCCGACCGTGCTTTCGTCTGGCCGGCGCAAAGGAGGTCCCTTGGCACGGCGTACTTCGACGAGGTGCCTTTCGCTCCTCCTTCTTCTCGCAGCCTGCGGTGCTTCTCCGTCCTCGAACAGCCCAGGCGGAGGTACTTCGACGAGCTCAGGCGGTTCCCCGGGAACGTGGTGTCCGTGGGCGGGCTGCTTCGCGGCGGAATGGACGCTCGGCTGCGGCGGCTGGACCTGCCCGCAGAATGGAGTCTGCGGAGCCAGCTATGGGCAATGCTCCTGTGCGCCGGAATTCCATCCCATCGATTGCTCGGGGCAACCGTGTGCGCACGTCGCGTGCGACACTTGTAACATCTGGGCCTGCCGCCCAGGGGCGACGAGTCCCGGCCCGCCGCCCCATTGCCCGGAGCCCGGAACCGTCTTGACCGACGCCGGGACGTGCACGTGGGCCGACGGCGGGCCGCTCTG
>DAIDIT010000187.1 GCA_027451705.1 Pseudomonadota bacterium | reverse complement strand
GGGAGGTGGCGCGCGCGGCGGCTCGACCGGCTTGGGTCGCGGCGGCTCGACGCCATAGCGCGTCATCAGCTCGGCGACGGCGGGATCGGCCGGCGCCACGGCATGGGCCGACAGGAGCGTCTGCGCCGCCTGCGGGTTCTGCGCCTTGAACTGGAGCGTCGAAAGCAGGAGCAGCGCCGGCACGTCGGTCGGCGCCGCGGCGAGCGCCCCCGTGAGCTCCTCGATCGCCTTCGGGTCCTTGCCCTGCCCCTCGTAGATGCGGGCGAGCAGCACCCGGGGGGCCGCCGCGTTCGGGCGCGCCTTCGCGCCCTTCTTCGCGACGATCATGGCCTCCATGAACCGTCCGAGCGCGAGGTAAGCCTCCGCGAGCGGCCGGTACGCCTCGGACATCGGGTCGCGGGCGAAGGCCTGCTCGAGCGCCGACACCTCGGCCGGCGACGGTTTCGCGCCCGCAGGACTGGCCATCGGCAAACGTCTCCTCTCGCGAAAAAAGCCGTAAGGAGATTCAACGTCTACCAGCCGCCGCCCCCCGCCGCAAGAAGCTCGCAGGCGCGGGACGCCGAGACCTTCCCGACCCGCGCGGCCCGGTTCAGCCCTCGAGCTGCGACTTCAGGGCTTTCACGACCGCGAGCGCCGAGGCGACGTTGACGCCGATCGTGACGGTCTGCTGCGCGTCCTCGAAGGTCGTCACGAGCTTCGAGAAATTTCGGGTCGCGGTCGTGAAGTGGACGCGGGCGCGGCCGGTGCCCGCCTCGTGGATCTTCCATTCACAGAAGGAGTCGCGCAGGGAGCCGTCGATCCAGCGCCCGCGCATCTGCCGCGCCGCCGGGTCCAGCGTGTAGCGGAAGCTGTAGCGCTCGTTGCGCCCCGGAAACGGGATCGCGATCTCGAAGCGCACGTCGACCTCGTTCGGCCCGCGCGGCGTGGGGACCGAGGCGACGAGCTTCGGCATGAAGCGCCGGTGGCCGGCGAAGTCGCTCGCGACGCGCCAGACCTCTTCCGCGGGGCGCGCGATCTCGACGATCGCGGTCGCGCTCGAGAAGCGCCCCTGCGCGTCGGACTCGACGTGCACGAGCGGTCCGCGGCCGAGCAGCGCCTCGAGCCCTCCGTCGGTCGCGGCCACCCCGGCTCAGCCCTTCTTCGCCGCGAGCTTCGCCTTGAAGAGGTCGCCCAGCGTCCCGAGCTTGCCGGGCTTCGACCGGCCGCCGTGGCCTCCCGCCTCGGCCTCCGCCCGCCGGCCGGCGGAGCCGTCCCCCACCCGCGGCCCCGCCGGGCGCTCGCGCGGGGGTCCCTTTCGCTCGCGCCGGGGCTTCTCGCCGCCCTCGGCCTTCCCGGCCGGCGCCCCGGCCTCCTTCGGCCGCGCCCCCGCCTTCCGCGGCGCCCCCGGCCGCGGCCCGCGCCGCGCCGGCGCCTCGGCGGCGGCGAGGAGCGCCTTCTCGGCGACGTAGCTCTCGGCGCTCTTGCCGCCTTCGATCTCCGCGACCGCCTTGCGCGAGAGTCGGATGCGCGGGGTGGGATCGGTCGCGATCTCGATCACCGCCGCGCGCAGCTTCGTCCCCGGCGGCAGATCCTTCTCGAGCGTGCCCCCCTCGGGCAGTCCGGCCTCGGAGACGTGGATCATCCCGCGCCCGCCGCCCGCGATCTTCACGAACGCGCCGTACGGCTCCAGCCGGTCGACCGTCGCGTCGACGATCTCGCCGGCCTTCAGCCGCTCGTGGGCGGGCAGCTTCGCCCGCGCCTTGCGCTCCTTCTCCGCGAGCCGCTCGAGCCGCTTCGCCTCGCGCACCGCCGCGTGGTCCGCGTCCGCCGCCGCGACCTCGGCCTCGGTCGGGATGCGCCGCAGCGAGATCCGCTTCTTCACCCGGTCGACCTCGGTCACCTCGACCTCGATCGGGTCGCCGGTCTTGACGAGCTCGCTCGGCCGCTCGAAGCGCGCGGGCGAGAGCGCCGAGACGTGCACGAGCCCCTGCACGTCCGGCAGGATCTCGACGAAGACGCCCCACTTCACGACCCGCGCGATCTTGCCCGCGATCTTCTGGCCGACCGCGAGCTCCGCCGTCGCCTGGTCCCACGCCGACGGCGCGATCGCCTTGCGGGAGAGCGCGATCCGGTCGCCCTTGACCGGGTCGTGGCGGACCTCGACCACCTGGACCTTCACCGTCTCGCCGACCTTCAAGACCTCGCGCGGGTGGGCGACCCGATCGGCCGACAGCTCCGAGAGGTGGATGAGCCCCTCGATGCCGCCGATGTCGACGAAGGCGCCGAACGGCTGGAGCGAGACGACCTTGCCCTCGAGGATCGCGCCCGGCACCGCCTTCTCGCGCGCCGCCCGGGCGCGAGCGTCCGACTCGCGCGCGAGCTGCGCGCGCTGCGAGACGAGGATCGACGCCTCGGTCGCCTCCTTGACCTGGAAGAGGAGCTTCTCGCCGACGAGCTTGCCCGGGTTCTTCTGGTGGCGCAGGTCGACCTCGTCCATCGGGCAGAGGACGACGAAGCCGCCGCCGAGGTCGACGTCCAGTCCGAGCTTGCCGCGCTGGCCCACGACCGTGCCCGGCACCGGCTCGCCCTTCTCCATGGCCTCCCGCAACAGGTCTAGCGGCGAGAGCGGCGCCGGCGGCGCCTCGGCCGCGGGGGCGGCTTCGGCGGGCCGCGCCTCGGGGGCCGGCGCGGTCTCGGCCGCCGCTTCGGGGGGCGCCGCCGTCTCGGGCGGCTGGGCGTTCGGGTCCATCGTCGTCCTACCGGTAGCGGGCGAGCCGCGTCGGCAGCTCGAGGAATCCGCGCCCGCCCGCCTCGCGGGCCGGCGCGACCGCGAGCGCGCGCATCGCGGCGATCACGTTCGGGAGCTGCGGCACGCTCGCGGCCTCGAGCGACCACGCCATGCCGATGCCCGGCACGTCCGCGCCCGCGCAGAGCACCGGCGCGGCCTCGAGCTCCCCGAAGGCGCGGTCGATCACCCCGCGGATCAGGTGCTCGCCGAAGTTCGTGACCTCGGTGTCCTCGTTGACCACGAGCAGCCGGTGCGTGCGCGACACCGAGGCGACGATCGCGTCCCAGTCGAGCGGCACGAGGGAGCGCAGGTCGAAGAGGTCGAAGGAGAACCCCTCGGCGCGGAGCTGCTTGTCGGCCTCGAGGCAGACCGGCGCGAGCCGCCCGTAGGTGAGCACCGTGGCGTTGCGCCCCTCGCGCATCCGCTTCGCCTTGCCGATCGGCACGAGGTGGCGCCCGACCTCCGGCCAGTCCGGCTTCCACTGGCTGCGGTCGCCGAGCGGCGCGTCGATCCGGTTGTGCAGCTCGCGCGCGTCCTCGGGCTCGCCCGGGATCGGCTCCTCGCCCTTGGTGCGCAACAGCGCCTTGGGCGGCAGGAAGAAGACCGGGTTCGGGTCCTCGATCGCCGCGAGCATGAGCCCGTAAGCGTCGAGCGGGGTCGACGGCATCACGACCTTCCAGCCCGGGATGTGCGTCAGCACGCTCTCGACGCTGTGGCTGTGGTACATCGACCCGTGGATGCCCGAACCGACCGGGGTCATCACGACCATCGGCAGGTGGTAGGCCCCGTTGCTGCCCCAGCTGGCGTTGCCGGCGAGCTTGAGCAGGTCGATCGCGTTGAACATGTAGTCGCAGAACTGGATCTCCGCGACCGGCCGGCCCCCGGCGAGCGCGATGCCCGTCGCCATGCCGACGATGCCGCGCTCGTCGAGCGGCGAGTTCCACGCCGTGCGCAGCCCCTGGGTGCAGGTGAAGACGCCGCCGAGCGGCGGGCCGACGTCCTCGCCGAAGACGTCGGTGACCCCGAGGTTCTCCTCGCCGTAGTGCAGGGCGAGGCGGATCGCCTGGGCCATCGTCGCCATCTACCGCACCTCCCCCTCGTAGAAGGTGTGCGCGTGGATCGTCGAGGGGTCGGGGAACGGCTCGCCGCGCACCGTCTCGAGGTCCGCCTTGAGCGCGCGCCGCCGCTCGTCCCAGACGGCCGCGGCCTGCTCCCCGGTCAGCTTGCCCTCGGCGATCAGCGCGGCCTCGTACTCGAGCAGGCCGTCGCGCTCGGCGACGAGCCCGCCGCCCGTGGACGAGCTGTGGCCGTGCAGCCGGCTCACGTCCGCCTGAAGGCAGAAGGGGCGGCGTTCCGCGCGCACGTAGGCCATCGCCTCCGCGATCGCCGCGTACGAGGCGCGCGGGTCGCAGCCGTCGACGCGGGCGTGGCGGATGCCGAACGGCTCCGCGCGGCTCGCGATGTCGGACATCGCCCACTGCGTCCGCTGCTCCGTCGAGATGCCGTAGTGGTTGTTCGCGACGACGATCAGGATCGGCAGCTCCTGCCCCGGCCGGCTCGACCAGACGAGCGAGGTCGCGAAGTCGCCCTCCGCCGCGCCGGCGTCGCCGCCGTTGACGATCGTGATGCCCTCGCCGCCCGCCCGCCTCTGCACGTGCGCGGTGCCGATCGCCTGCGCGTACTGCACCTCGATCGTCGGCGTGACCGGGACGACGTTCCAGTCGTGGCGCGCGTAGTGGTTCACGAAGTTGCGGCCGCCCGAGTAGGGGTCCGTCGCGACCGACCGCATCTGCCGCAGCGTGTCGATCGGCGCCGCCCCCATCGCGAGCAGCGTCGCGCTCGAGCGGTAGTGCAGGTGCAGGTAGTCGAAGGCGGGCCCCTCGCCCTTGTGGACGAGCAGGCCGAGCGGGACGTTGAACGCCTCCTCGCCCGGCCCGCCGATCCAGAAGTAGCCGTCCCCGGAGCGGGTCATCGCGATGAGCTGCTCCTCGAGGACGCGCGCCCCGACCATGAGGGCGTGGATCCGGAGCTCGAGCGAAGTGTCCATCCTTGAATCTCCGTGCGGCGACCGCGGAAGGCGTGCATACACCGGCGCGCCGGCCCGCGCAACGGCGCGCGCATCGCCGCCGCGGGCGAGGGCGGGAGCGGGTGCCTTGCGCGCCGCCGCGGGCTCCTCCATCCTCGACGGCCGCATGAGGCCCGCAACCTGCGCCGCCCTGTCGCTCCTCGCCGCGTGCGGCGGCCCGGCGTTCGTGCCCCCGCCGAAGTCCCTCCCCGCCGCGGACGGCGGTGGGCCGGTCGCGCCCCCCGACGTGGGCACCCTCCCGAACGTCGTCTACGGCGGCGCGCTCGCCTCGCTCGACTTCGGGGTCGTCGGCGACACCCGGCCCCTCCTCTACGACATGATCGACGGCTACCCCGTGGGCGTCATCACCGCCCTCTTCCGCGATCTCGCCGCGCTCTCCCCGCCCGTCGCCTTCGTCGCCGCGACCGGCGACTACATGTTCGCCGATCCGATCGCCGGCGACCCGACCGCGCAGGCGCAGCGGTTCGTCCTCGCGGCCTCGGCCTTCCCCGGCCCGGTCTTCGCGGCGATGGGCAACCACGAGTGCGGCTGGACCCTGCCGTAGGGCAACTGTCCCCCGGGGAGCCTGGACCGCAACTACCGCTCCTTCCTCGACGACATCCTCGGCGGCCTCGGCCTGCCGAACGCGGCGCCGTACTACGCCGTCACCTACGCTTCGTCCGACCCGACCCGCCCGTGGACCGCGAAGTTCGTCTACGTGGCCGCGAACGCGTGGGACGAGGGGCAGGACGACTGGCTCGGCCGGATCCTCGCCGTCCCGACGACCTACACCTTCCTCGTCCGCCACGAGCCGTCGAGCCAGGCGGACGGGGCGCCCGGCGTCGCGCCCTCCGACGCGCGACTGTCGGCCCAGCCGTTCACGCTCAAGCTGACCGGCCACGCGCACCTCTACCGCTACGTCCCCGCGCAGAAGGAGGTCGTCAACGGCCTCGCCGGCGCCCCGCTCACGCAGGGCTACGGCGGGACCTTCGGCTACCTCCTCTGCCGGCAGCGGCAGGACGGGGCCATCCAGTGCGCGCTGCACGACTACGATTCGAACGCGGTCTCGGCCGAGCCGAACGCCGTCTTCGCGGTCGCAGCCGGCGGCGCGGCCGTCCCGGTGCAGTGAGATGCTCGGGCCCCTCGCCGCGCTCGCCTGCCTCCTCGCCGCGCCCGCCGCCGGCGTCGCGGCCGACGGCGCCCCGCGCGATCTGTCCCTGACCGTCGACGTCGTCGGGCTCGTGCCGTTCCGTTTCTTCACCGGCGGGGACTCGGAGGTCGTCGAGCTGCTCGGCGAGTGGCGCCTGACCGACAAGCTCGGCGTCGCGGGCCTGCTCGGCGGCGGCGCCGCCTGGGGCCCCGGCTACGCGCTGCCCGTCTTCGGCGTCGGCGCCCAGGCGCTCTACTACCCCGTGGGCCGCTTCGACCACGGGATGCAGCTCGGCCTCGAGGCCCACGACGGCCCGCTGCTCGCGGGGGTGGGCCCGACCGGGCGGCCGCTGACCGAGAACGACCTCCTGCTCGCCCCCGTCGTCGGCTACAAGCTCGCGACCGCCCCGGGCTTCACCCTCGACCTCCAGGGCGGAGTCGGCTGGCAGCTCCTCCTGGGCGGGACCGCCGTCACCACCGGCCTGGGCGTGGACCTCCGCCTGAACGTCGGCTGGACGTTCTAACTCGCGACGGGCGGCTCCGCGACCGTGACGGGTGCGTCCGTCCCCGTGACGCGCGGTCCCGCGACCGTGACGGGCGGCCCCGCGACGGTGACGGGTGCATCCGTCACGGGGACAATTGGCTCCGCGACCGTGACGAGGCGGTCCGTCGCGATGACGGGCGGCTTCGTCACGGGGACAAGGTGGCCCGTCACGGTCGCGGACCGGCTTGTCACCGGGACGAAACCGCTTGTGACGGTTGCAGGGCGGCCCGTCACGGTCGCGGACCGGCCTGTCACCGGGACGGAACGGCTCGTGATGGTCGCGGGACGGCTTGTCATCGTTGCAGAGGCGCCCGGCATGGTCGCGGAGCGGCTTGTCGGGGGGACGGACGCGCCCGTCGGCGTTGCGGCTCGGCCCGTCGCGGCCGCGGGGGCCGTAATCCGAACCACGGTCTACCGTTCGAACCGATCGCCCCCTGGCGACGCGACGTAACCCCCTGATTGCACTGGGCGGGGCGCCTGGCACGACCCCTGCTCTTCCCCAAAACGACGGTGCGCGGAGGAGAAGCCGCGACCGATCACCGGGCACAGCCCGGGGAGGTTCATTCCCATGTCCAGGTCCACCCCCCGCAACACCCTGTCCATCCTCTCCCGCATCGACGCGATGTCGAAGGGGTTCCAGAAGGACTTCACCCCCGCGAACAGCTTCCTCGTCGACGGGACGTCCCTGACCCAGCCGGTGATCGTCTCGCGGCTCTCCGGCTACGAGAAGACCATCGAGGCCGCGGACGGCGCGAAGGCCGCCTGGCAGGCGGCGGTCGCGGCCAAGCGGGAGGCCACCGCCGCGGCGGACGCGCTGCTGCGGGAGCTCACCGCCGTGGTCCGCTCGACCCTCGGCAAGGGCAACCCGCAGCTCCCCGACTTCGGGATCGCGCTCCCGAAGGCCCGCCAGAAGCCCGACGCCGAGACCACGGCCGTCGCGGTGGGCAAGCGGCGCGACACCCGGGGCGTCCGCGGGACGAAGGGCAAGCAGCAGGCGCTTGCCATCACCACCGCGGGCAAGCCGGGCGTCGCGCTCGTCGGGCCGGACGGCAAGATCGTGCCGGGCCTGCTGCGCGGGCCGATCCCGCCGGGCCAGGGGGAGCCGGTGGAGGTCTCCGGCGCCTTGCCCGCCCCCGCCTCCGGGAGCGGCAACACGCCGGCGAAGTAGCGGTCCCACGGTCGGGGTCGCCGGGTCCGACGCCCGGCGGCCCCGCCCGCAGTCGCGGTTGCGGGACCGGAGGGCGCCACGGTAAGGTGGCCCGCTTTCCGACGTTTCCCGAGGGGGAGAATCCGGTGGCTCGAAGTCGATGACGCAAGCGCTGCTTCGGACCAAGAGCCCCGAGCGGCTGATCGCGGAGGCGGAGGCGCCGGAGCGCAAGCTCAAGCGCGCGCTGGGCCCTCTCGACCTGACCGCGCTCGGGGTGGGGGCGACGATCGGCGCGGGCATCTTCGCGCTCACCGGGACGGCGGCGGCGGGGCAGCAGATCGCGACGTCGGGCGCGCTCGACACGCCGGTGCTCGGCCTGCTGCTCGGCCAGGCGGTGGCGGGGCGGCCGGCGGCGGGGCCGGCGATCATGGTCTCGTTCGCGATCGTCGCGGTCACCTGCGCCTTCGCGGCGCTCGCGTACTCGGAGCTCGCGGCGATGATCCCGGTCGCGGGCAGCGCGTACACCTACGCGTACGCGACGCTCGGCGAGATCTTCGCGTGGGTGATCGGCTGGGACCTCATCCTCGAGTACGCGGTCGGCAACATCGCGGTCGCCTCGAGCTGGTCGGGCTACTTCGTCAAGCTCTTGTACTCGATGTTCGGGGTGAAGCTGCCGCTCTGGGCGGTGATGGACCCGCACACCGCGGGCGAGCTGCTCGCGCAGGCGAAGAAGGAGCCGGGCGTCCTCGCGCCCTATTCGTCCGCGGCGCTCCCGCACGTCGCGGGCCACGCGATCGCGCTCAACCTGCCCGCCTTCCTCGTGGTCGCGCTGCTCACCTGGGTGCTCGTGCGCGGCATCCAGGAGAGCGCGGCGCTCAACACGGGCGCGGTGATCCTCAAGACGGCGATCGTGATCTTCTTCGTCGCCTTCGGCGCCTTCTACGTGAACCCGGCGAACTGGCACCCCTTCGCCCCGAACGGCGCGGCGGGCGTGATGAGCGGGGCGGCGATCGTCTTCTTCGCCTTCATCGGCTTCGACGCGGTCTCGACCGCGGCCGAGGAGAGCCGCAACCCCCAGCGCGACATGCCTATCGGCATCCAGGCCTCGCTCGCGATCTGCGCGCTGCTCTAC
>DAIDIT010000186.1 GCA_027451705.1 Pseudomonadota bacterium | reverse complement strand
CCGCCGGCGCCGGCCGCCGGGGCGGGATCGTCGCCGGGCGGGGCGGGGGCGGCGCTTCGTCCAGCTCGATGTCGATCCCCGCGACCAGGGCGTCGTCCGCCGTGGGCAGCCCGGGCTCGTCCGTCACCGGCTCGAGCACCTCCGCCTCCGGCAGGAAGTGCTCCGCGACCGCGTCGGCCGGCGCGCCGAGCAGGTCGCGCTTGCGAATCGTCCCCTCGGCCCCGCAGGCCTCCGCGAGCCCGCGGAGCGCCTCGCCGTCGTGCCCCGAATCGATCAGCACGAGCTTGAACGCCGCGTCGGCGTGCAGCGCCGCGAGGGCGCGGGCCACGTCGCCTTGCGGGACGTCGCCGAGGAAGGGATCGACGAGCAGCAGGTCGGGCCGCACGAGCCGGACCATGTCCTCGCTGAAGCCGTCGCCGGACGAGAGCGCGTCGACCTCGTAGCCGGCGACCACGAGCTCGCGTGCGAGAAGCTCGCGGACGACCGGGTCCGCGTCGACGATGAGCACCCGCAGCGGCTGTGCGGCCGGCGCGTCCATTTGAGGCGATCAGCCCTGCCCTTCGACGCCGAGGATCGCGGTCCGCTCGAAGTCCTCCGGGCTGCTCGCGTGCGCCTTCGCGACCTCGGGGCTGATGAGCTGCGCCCGCAGCAGCTCTCCGAGGTGCTGGTCGAAGCTCTGCATCCCGTGCGCCCTCCCCTGCTCGATGAGCTTGCGCATCTGCCCGGTGCGCGACGGGTCGCGGATCGCCTCCTGGATCGAGAGCGTCGGCAGCAGGACCTCCACGGCCGGCACGAGCCCGGCGCCGTCCTGCCGCGGCAACAGCCGCTGGCTGACGATCGCACGGAGGTTGTCGGCGAGCCGGCCCCGGACCGAAGCCTGCTCGTCGGCGGGGAACATCCCGACGAGCCGGCCGACGCTGCGGACCGCGTCGGGGGTGTGGATCGAGGTCACGACCAGGTGGCCGGTCTCCGCCGCCTTCAGACAGATCTCGGCCGTCTCGCGGTCGCGCAGCTCGCCGACCATGATGACGTCCGGATCCTGCCGGAGCGCCGCGCGGATCGCGCTCTGGAAGTCCTCGGTGTCCGCCCCGACCTCGCGCTGGATGACGACCGACTTGCCCTCGCCGAAGATGAACTCGATCGGGTCC
Source organism: Pseudomonadota bacterium (assembly GCA_027451705.1). Lineage (GTDB taxonomy): Bacteria > Myxococcota > Myxococcia > Myxococcales > JAKAPL01 > JAKAPL01. Next base: position 20,609 of record DAIDIT010000186.1, on the reverse strand, counting down.
TCGATGGTGACGATGTGGACCCGGTCGGCCGCGTTGATCTGCTGGAGCATCGCCGCGATCGTGCTGGACTTGCCCGTGCCGGTCGCGCCGGTCACGAGCACGAGGCCCTGGCGCGCCTGGGCGATCGCCTGCACCACCGGCGGCAGGTTGAGCTGCTGGAAGTCGCGGACCTCGAAGGGGATGACGCGCATCACCAGCCCCGGCGAGCCGCGCTGGCGGAAGACGTTGACGCGGAAGCGCGAGAGACCGTCCACCGAGAAGCTCCGGTCGACCTCGTGCGGCAGATCGAACGGCGTGCCGGGCTCTCCGGGGATCCCGAGGACCATCGCGGCGAGGGCGCGCGTGTCCTCCGCGGTCAGCCGGTCGAGCCGCGCCGAGAGCAGCTCGCCGTGGATGCGGTAGACGGGCGGATAGCCGGCCTCGAAATGGATGTCGCTCGCCCCCTTGCGCACTCCGAGGGCGAGCAGGTTTTGGAAGGCGTCGCGGTTCAAGGCTCTGGGACCTCCTGGCGCCCGCGTCGGGCGTCCCAACAGCCTAGCGCAGGCGCAGGGACCCGTCGACATCCGGACGGAAGCCCCGGCGGTCTCCCGCGGGGCCCTTTCGACCCTCGCGAGGGCCTTCGGCGGCCTCGCGGCCCCCCCCGCTCAGAGCATCCGAGCCAGCGGGACGACCTCGACGGGACCGAAGCGGCGCAGCGGCCGCTCGAGGGCCTTGGCCGGACCCACCACGACGACGCGGCAGGGGCCCGGGAGGTGGCGCTGGAGCGCCTCGGCCACGGCCGGCCGCTCCGCCTCCATGACGAGGCGCGGGAAGCGGTCGATCCAGTCGAGCCCGAGCCCCTCGAGGTACGACGCGGCGAGCGTCGCCGCGACTTGCTCCCCGGTCTCGTTGCCGACGAGGAAGCTCCCCGCGAGGTAGGCGCGCGCCTGGGCCAGCTCGGCGTCGGTCGGCCCGCCGTCGCGCAGCCGCGCGATCTCGTCGAGGCAGACGCCGACGAGCTGGGCCGTCTCCGCGACCCGCGTCGAGCTGCGGACGGCGAACAGGCCGGCCGCGTGGCGCGGGTGGAAGCGGCTGCCGACGCCGTAGGCGAGTCCGCGGGCGACGCGGACCTCGTCGACCAGGCGCGACGAGAAACCGCCGCCGAGCACGACGTTGCCGACGAGCGCCGCGACGAGGTCCGGCGCGTCGATGCGCGGGCCCGGCGCCACGATCCGTACGTGGGCTTGCTGCGCGTCGGGCTTGTCGACGACGAGGACCCGCCGTCCCTCGATCGGGGGCGGCGGGCTGACCGCGGCCTCGCCCCCGCCGGAAGGCAGCTTCCGCCCCTCCCGCTCCAGGCGCCGCAACAGCCCCTCGCCGACGCCTCCGGCCGCGACGAGGCAGGCGCCGCCCCCCCGGAAGACGCTCCGGTGGAACTCGACGGCCGCGGGCCGGCGCAGCCCGCGGACGTCCCGGCTCCAGCCGTCGATGGGGTCGCCGTACGGGTGGCCGCCGAAGGCCGCGACGTGCAGCGCGCGCTCGGCGACGGAGCCGGGATCGTCGAGGCTGGAGCGGACCGAGGCGAGCTGCCGGGCGCGCGCATTGCCGAGCTCCCGGTCCGGGAAGGTCGGGGCGGTCGCGAGGTCGAGCAGGAGCGCGAGGGCCGGCGCGAGCCGGTCGGAGGGAACCGCGAGGCCGAGTCTCAGGGCGTCGTCGTCGACCCCGGTCGCGAGGTCGCATCCGAGCGTCTCGAGCGCCTCGTCGATCGCGTGGGCCGAGCGGCCCTTGGCCCCGCGCCGCAGCAGGCCGAGGACCAGCTCGGCGAGGCCGCTGCGCCGAGGCCCGGCCACCGCGGCGCCGGAAGGAAATCCGAGCCGCAGCCCGACGAGCGGCACCGCCCCGCGCGGGGCGACCGCGACGAGCAGGCCGTTCGGCAGGCACCCCGTTTCAATCTGCGTCGCGCTCATGGGCGCGCCACCACGACGCAGGCGGCGTCGCGCCGGAAGGTGGCCGCGGCGGCGGCCTTCGCCGACCGCGGCGTGACCCGGCGGATGCGCTCGAGGATGCCGCGCGCGGCGTCGAGGCTCCCGAGCAGGATCTCCCCGCTGCCGAGGGCGTGCGCGCGGCCCGCGCCGGTCGAGAGCTCGCGCAGGAGCGCGACCTCCATCTGCGACTTGGCGCGGGCGAGGTGCGAAGGCTCGGGGCCGCGGTCGGCGAGGCGCGAGAGGTGTGGCCACACGGCCGCCTCGGCCTGCTCCGGCCGGACGCCGGGCGGCAGCTCGAGCCAGACGACGAAGGCGCCGGGGCCGATCCGCCAGGCGAAGTCGACGTCGACCTCGGTCGCGAGGCCGCGGTGGTGGACCAGGTCGCGGACCAGCAGCGAGCCGTCGCCGAAGCCGAGGATCGCCTGGAGCGCGTCGAGGTCCGCGGAGGACGGGTCGCGCGCCGGCGGAGCGCGGAAGGCGATCACCATCGACACCGTCTGGACCGGGTGGCGCACCTCGGCCCGCCGTTCGCCGCGCTGGGGCGGCTCGTCGCCCGCGGGCTCGGCCAGCGCGGGCCCGCGTGGGAGCGGACCGTACGCCCGCCCGATCATCGCGAGCACGGCGTCGGGATCGAAGCCGCCCGCGATCCAGAGCGCGGCGTTGGACGGCGCGTAGGCCGCGGCGAAGAAGGCGCGCAGGTACTCGATCGAGAGCCGTTCGAGGTCGCCGGGCCAGCCGATGATGGGCCAGCGGTACGGGTGGGACTTGAAGAGGAGGCTCTGGAGCTCCTCGTCGATCAGCCCCTGGACGCTGTCCTCCACGGACTGCCGGCGCTCCTCCTTGACCACCTCGCGCTCGCTCGCGAGGCTCTCGTCGGTCAGCCGCAGCGCCGAGAGCCGGTCGACCTCGAGGTCGACGAGGAGGTCGAGGGCGTCGGCCGGCGCCTCCTCGTGGTAGGCGGTCACGTCCCACGAGGTGTAGGCGTTGCTGCGGCCGCCGCGCGACTCGATGAGCCGGTCGAACTCGCGCGGGCCGTAGCGGGCCGCGCCGTTGAACATCAAATGCTCGAAGAGGTGGGCGAGGCCGGTGCGGCCGAGCAGCTCGTTGCGCGAGCCGACGCGGAAGAAGGTCTGGTAGGCGACGAGCGGGCTTCCGGGATCGGGCAGCAGGCGAACCGCGAGGCCGTTGTCCAGCCGCGCCTCGATCGGCGAGAGGAGCCCGGCGGGTAGGTCGAGCGCGGCGCGGGTCACTCAGCGGGTCGCGTCGTCGTCGGGGGTCGCGATCGAGTGGGTGATCGGGTGGCGGTGGCCAGAGTCGGGGTTCCAGTCTTCCTTGGGTGGCGGGGGCGCGGGCGCCTCGGCCACCTTGGGCGCCTTCTTGGTCCGCCGCGCGTGGTGGGTCCGCCGGTGGTGCTTCGGGTGGGTCTTGCGGTGGCTCGCGAGCGCGGGCCGGGCCAGCACGGCGGCGGCGAGCAGCGCGAGGAGGCGAAGCGGTCTCATCGGGAACCTCGTTCAGCGGTGGTGGCGGCCGTGGCGAGCGGGCTTTTCGTCCGAAGCGTCCGCCTCTGCGCCCGCGGCGTCGTCGGGATCGCGGGTCTCGACCGTCGCGCCCGCCCAGGCCTCGCCCTCCGCGAGCTTCCAGTCGTCCTTGAGCGGCACGTCCCACGAGAACTTCCCCGGGAGCTCGTGGCCTTGCACCGTGCGGGTCACGGTCGCGAGGTCGATGTGCATGTGGGTCGCCTCGTGCGGCAGCAGGTCGAGCCAGTAGGTCCCGAGGACCACGTTCGCGGGGAACAGCTCGACGTAGTGGTCGGGGTCGGTGATCTTGAGGTCCGGCTCGCCTCCGTGCATCTCGGCGTGGAACGGCGCCGCCTCCTGGCCCGCCCGCTTCGCCTTGCGCTTCGCCTCCGCGTCGGGGGGATCGCCCTCGAGGGCGATGTCGAAGGCGGTGATGGAGGCGTTCACCACGAGGTGGTGGACGGTCGTCGAGGTGTCCGAGTGCTCCTCCGTCTCGTCGCGGCGTTGCGGGCCCCACCAGGCGAAGTCGAGCCGGATCTTCGGCTTGCCGTCCTGGGACTGCCGCTCGATGCGCCAGAAGTCGAAGTGCTGGCCGTCGTTGCTCGCCGACAGCACCGGCTCGTAGCCGGTGGACGAGAGGACCTTGTAGACGTCCTCGACCGTGTCGTGGTTCGCCTTGTAGGCGTCGAACTCCGGGCCTTTGATCTTGCCCGTGGCGTGGCGGCGCTCGATGTCCTTCCAGTGCTGCTCGTGGTCCTTGAACTCGGGGTAGTGGTTGTCGTGATCGCGCACGGCGCCGAAGTACCACTTGAAGAGGCCGCGCATCTCGTCGCCGTAGTCCTCGCCGGCGGCGATCTCGCGGGCGGCGGGGGCGCGCTCGTCGAAGGTCCGCTCGATCCGGGCGAGGTCGAGGCGCGCCTCGAACGAGGTCTTCTGGTGGAGGTAGTCGTGCAGGAGCCAACCCCCGATTCCGATGGCGGCGGCGAGCAGCAAGACCAGGCGCAGCAGCGGGTTCATGGGCACCTCGGTGGCCGGGACGGCGCGAGCGTGGAGCCGGACGGTTGTCGTGCATCCGTCGCAGAAAGTCAACGCCAGGATCTTCCCCGTCGATAAAGCTCTGGTAGAGTGTCCGGCGCGGAGGTTTGTCCGCGGAGAGCCGATGCCCAAGAAGCAGCTGTTGCTCGTCGACGGTGACGCGAAGAGCCTGAGCGTCATGGAGGTCAGCCTCCGGAACGCGGGGTTCTCCGTGACCACCGCGGTCAACGGGCAGGACGCGCTCGACAAGATCCGGCTCCGCGCGCCCGACCTCGTGGTCTCGGACACGAAGCTCCCGGAGATCGACGGCTTCGAGCTGTGCCGCCGGCTCAAGTCGGACGAGAAGCTCGCGCACGTCCCGTTCGTCTTCCTGACGAGCCAGAAGTCCGTGGCCGACAAGGTGCGGGGGCTCGAGCTGGGCGCGGACGACTACCTGACCAAGCCGATCTACATCAAGGAGATCGTCACCCGGGCGAAGCTCGTCCTGCAGCGGCGCGAGAAGGAACAGCTCGAGCGCAAGGGACCGCTCGCGTCGTTCATGGGGAACCTCGCCGACATGGGTCTGGTCGACCTCGTGCAGACGTTCGAGGCCGGGCGCAAGAGCGGCGTGATGCGGATCGAGCTGGCCGGCCGCGCCGACCCCGGCAGGGTCTGGTTCCGCGAGGGGAAGGTCATCGACGCGGAGATGGGCCGCTGGACCGGCGAGGCCGGTTTCCACCGCCTGCTCGCGGCCACCGAGGGCTCGTTCACCATCGACTTCGGCCCGGTCGATCGACAGGACCGGATCTCCCTGTCCTCGCAGGGGCTCTTGCTCGAGGGCGTCCGGCGCATCGACGAACGCGGGCGCCTGCTCGAACAGATTCCGAAGCTCGACTCGGTCTTCGAGCTGGACTATGCCGCCGTCGCCGACAAGCTCGCGAAGATTCCGGACGAAGTGAACTCGCTGCTCCGGCTCATCGACGGCAAGCGGAGCCTCGCCGAGGTGATCGAGGAGGCGCCGTTCGACGAGCTCGCGACGCTCGGCCTGGTCGGCAAGCTGTACTTCGAGGGGCTGCTCCGGCCGCCGGAGGCGCGCGCCGCCGAGGCCGTGCAACGCGACGTCGCGCGATGGGCCGACGGGGGAAACGCGACTCCGGCAGCGCCGTCTACCGTTCCCGTCGCCGAGACCGCGACCGCGAGCCCCGCCCCAACGGCGGACGCGGGCGAGACCGCTCCGCGGGAGGCGGACGAGGCACCGAAGAAGTCGACCTCCGAACCCGCCGCGTGGTTTGCCGGCCCCGACGATCCCTCGATCGCGCAGAAGGTCGCGGCCGTTCCGGAGCCGGCGGCCTCCGTTCCGGCTCCAGCCCCGGCCGTCGCCCCGGTGCTCTTGGTCGAGCCCGGGCCCGTCGCGGCGGCGACGACCGGGGCACCCGCGCCGAACGGCGCGGCGATCCCGGTCGCTCCGGTACACGCCGAGGCCGCAGTGCCGTCCTTCTCGGACGTGACGCCTGCCATTCCGTCGAACCACGGGACCCGGCCCCTCATCGTGCGCTTCCCGTCGGAACGGAGGAGCGAGCGGGGCAAGGCCCCGGGCAGCCCGGACGACGCCCTGGCGCGCTCCTACTTCGACCGGCCGACCGGCGCCTCCGAGGATCCCTTCGCGTCGCCCGCCGACGCCTTCGCGGCGGGGGCGCCGCGGCAACGGAGCCGGATTCCGCTCATCGCGGGCGGCGTGGTCGCGGCCGCGCTCCTCGGGGTCGGCCTCTTCGCCTTCGTCGGCCAGCATCCGTCCGTCCCCGGCGAGACGGCGCAGCCGGCCGCCCCGAAGGCCACCACGGCCCTGCCGGCCGTTCCGCCGAGGGCGGCCGCGGAGGTCGCCGCTCCCGCCGCCCCGAAGCCGGCGCCCGTCCCGAGCCCCTCTCCGTCCGTTGCCGCGGCCCCGGCGACGCGCCCAACTCCGGCCCCGACCGCCTCCGCGGCCACCACCGGAGTCGGCACCCCGGCTCCGATTGCGCCGGCCGCGCCCCGACCCGCCCCAGCGCAGCCCGCCGTAGGAGCGAGCGCCGCCGCCACACCGCATGCCGAAGCTCCAACCACGGCGCCCGCGCCTCCGGCCGCGAAGGCGGCGCCGACCGAGCCCGAGAGCTACCGCGCCGCCCTCGCCGCCGGCGAGGCGAAGTACCGGCGCGGAGCCATTCACGGCGCCATCACCGAGTTCCGCAAGGCGGTGGCGGCGAAGCCGGACAGCGCGGTCGCCCTGGCCGCCCTCGGCAATGCGCTCTACGAGGCGGGGCAGACGTCGGCTGCGGTTCGGCCGCTCAAGAAGGCCCTCGCCCTCGACCCCCGCAACGCGCGGGCGTGCCTGACCCTCGGGACGCTGTACCAGACACAGAGCGAGACCGTCCTCGCCGTCCAGATGTACCAGCGCTACCTCTCGATCGACCCCAACGGCCAGTTCGCGGGCGACGTGCGGACGATCCTCAAGTCGCTGCGGTAGCCGTCCGACCGGCCATCAGACGCCGCGGGCGTCGTGGCCCCAGACGAGCTTGTGGATCTGGAGGTTGAGGCGCGCCTGGACGCCCGAGGCGAGCATCCATGCCACGAGGTCCTTCGGTTCGACCTCGCCGAAGGCCGGCGAGAACAGGAGCGGCACCTTGCCCTCGAGCCGGTGGCCGCGGACGATGGCGACCGACCAGTCGAAGTCCTCCCTGGAGCAGACGACGAACTTCACCTCGTCTCCCGGGCCCAGGTCCGCGAGGACCGACAGGTCGCGGGCGACCTCCCCGCTCCCCGGCGTCTTCACGTCGACGATCCTGGAGACGCCGGTCGGCAACCCTCCCAGCGGAAGCTGCCCGTGGGTCTCGACCGCCACGGTGTAACCCGCGTCGAGCAGATCCCTGGCGAGGTCGGGCAACTCCTTCTGGAGCAGCGGCTCCCCGCCGGTGAGGGTGACGAAGCGGGTGGGCCAGGCGCGGAGGCGGTCGAGGATGGCCTCCCGGCTCATCCATTCGCCTCCGTGGAACGCGTAGGGGGTGTCGCAGTAGCCGCAGCGCAGATCGCAGCCGGTGAAGCGCACGAAGGCGCACGGTAATCCGGCGCGGCTCGTTTCGCCCTGGACGCTGTGGAAGATCTCGGTGACTCGCAGCGGCACGCTGGACGAAACCTAGCGCCGGGCGAGCCGCGGGGAGAGCGGAAACTGCACGTCCGCGGCCGCCGGGTCGGCGCCCACCTGCGCGAGGAGCTTCAGGTAGGTCCGGCGCACCTGGCGCGGGTAGGCGCGCAGCGATTCGGGGAGCGGCTCGCCGGCACGGAGGATCTCGCTGACCCGGTGTGGCCCGGCGTTGTAGGCGACGAGCGCGAGGCCGAGGTCCCCGAAGGCGTGGTCCAGCCGATGGAGGTAGCGGACGCCGAGGCGAACGGTCACCGCCGGATCTTCGATGGCGGTCCCGTCGGCGATCACGCCCAACCCTTCGTGGGCGGCCATGAACCGCAGGGTCGGCGTCCGGAGTTGCATCAACCCCCGGGCGCCGCGGGCCGATACCGCGTCGGCGTCGTCGTCGCTCTCGACCCGGATGACCGCCATGACGAGCAACGGATCGAAACCGGCCGCCCGAGATTCTTCGACCACCGCGCGGGCGACGCGATCCCTGAGCGTGGCGTCTCCGCCCCAGTCCGGTCCGAGCAGCGCCTCGACCTCGGTACGGTCGGCGTCCACCTCTTCGGGTCCCCCGGACGTCTCGACGACGACCGGAATCGCCGCCCAGCGAGAAGCCGGGGTCGTGAACGTACGGGCGACCAGCAGGCCGAGCCCGATCGCGGTCAGGCGGAAACAGCCCGGCAGCGCGAAGGCCCGGGTGAATCCGGCGACGAAGGTGGCGACCCTGGCGCCGAGGCGTCGCAGGGGCGACCTCACTTCTCCCCCGGGGTCGACTTCTTGCGCCGTTCCACCAGTCGGTCGAGGCGGGAGGCGAGCGAATCGACCTTCGAGGCCAGGCTGTCGACCTCCTCGCGGCTCGGAATCTTGAGCCGTCCCAAGGCCTTGCGGATCCCCTCTTCGACGGACTTCTCCAACTCCTTGCGTTGGCTCCGGAGTCGTTCGGTGAGCTCGCGACGGTACCGCTGCAATTCCTCGGGCTGGATCTCCACCGCCTCGGCCAGGCGATCGAGCAGCCGGCGGGCCTCGTCCTCGGCAGCGCCGACGGTCAGCAGCGCCTGGGACCACAGATCGCGAAACAGGTCCTGCGAGCTCTTGCGGTCGGTGCCGCGGGGCTGTGGCTCCATCGGTCGGCCTCCGTCTCGTGGGTACAGATATGCAACCGGGCTGCCAAAGCAGCGGCCTCATAGCACAGGCCCCTGACGCTCTGTCCAGCCCCCCTACCCCTGCCCTTTACGGCGCCTACGCCTGGGGGACCTTCGGCTTGCGCTTGCCGTCCTTGGCGAGGGACTCGACCTTGCTAGCCAACCTCTTGATTTCACGTGCAAGGCTGTCAACCTGCGCCCGGGAAGCAACGCCGACGAACTTGATGGCCTTGTCCTGGATCTCGTCGAGGTGCCCGGCGATCTCACCGCCCAGATCCCGGGCGCGCTCGGCCAGATCCTCCCGATCGACCCAGCCTCGCTTCTCGAGGCGTGCCACGAGTTTGTCGAGCTCCTTGCGTGCCTCGCGCCCCCGCCCGGCCAGTTCCCCGAGCGTCTTCTCGGCTTCCCGCTGGAAGTCGTGGAGCCGCACCTGGGCGGCGTGGACCTGCTCCCGAACGATATCTCCAAGCTGCGTCTTCTTCGTGGTTTCCGGCATCGGTACGCTGACCTCCTCGTGGGACGAAGGGAAGATAACGCACTGCATCATCGCTGTCAAGTCACCCGAGGAGGGCACCCTTCGGCACGAGATGGGTAACACCCTGCCCTCTCACGACTTTTCGCTTCCCACGAGCTCGTCGAGCGTTCGAAATCCTCCCTTCCGGAGCCGCTCTGCCAGACCTAGACAAAGCCGACCGACCAGCCCAGGCCCCTGGTAGACGAACCCGGTGAAGAGTTGGACGAGGCAGGCACCCGCCCGGAGCCGATCGAAGACGTCGTCCGCGCTCGCGATGCCTCCAACCGCGATGACAGGGAGCCTTGCCCCGGCCCGCTGCCGAACGACGCGCAGGCATTCCGCCGCCCGGCCGGCCAGCGGGGCCCCCGAGAGCCCTCCGGCCTCCCGGTAGACGCGTAGGTCGTCCCTGGGGCGGGAGACCGTCGTGTTCGTGGCGATGAGCCCGTCGATCCCGGCCGCCAGAGCGGCATCGACGATACCCTCCAAGTCCGCGTTCGAGACGTCCGGCGAGACCTTGAGGAGCAGCGGCCGCCTGCGGCCGGAGTCGTTGGCCTCCCGAAGCCGCTCGAGAAGCGGGACCAGCCGGTCGAGTTCCTGGAGCCTGCGCAAGCCGGGCGTGTTCGGCGAGCTGACGTTGACCGCCAGGTAGTCCGCAGCCGGGGCGGCGACCGCGATGGCCGCCACGTAGTCGTCGGCCGACCGCTCTTCGGGCGTATCCTTGTTCTTGCCCAGGTTGATCCCGATCGGGCCCGGTCGCCAGCACGCGGCGAGGTTCTCGACCGCCCGCGCGGCACCCGCGTTGTTGAAGCCCATCCGGTTGACGAGCGCCCCTTCGCCCGGCGCGCGAAACAGCCTCGGGCGAGGATTGCCGGGTTGGGGCCGCGGCGTCACCGTCCCGACCTCGACGAACCCGAAGCCGAGCGCGAAGAGACCCCCGACCGCCCGGGCGTCCTTGTCGAAACCGGCGGCCAGCCCGATTGGATTGTCGAACGCGAGGCCGAAGCGCGTCGCGCCCAATTCGGGAAGCGACGGGACGATCCGACGCCGCAACCGTTCGCGCAACCGCGGGCGGCGGCCCAACGCGCGGAGCAGTGCCACGGCGAAGCGGTGGGCGGCCTCCGCCGGAAGCAAGAAAAGGACGGATCGCAGGAGGCGATAGGGCATCGACGGCCCGGACGGGTTGTGCAGCACCCTCCGGGAGCCATGTTACACTGCGGCAGGATGGGAATCACGTGCCAATACCCGCTCGTGGTGCTCTCGCTCGCGCTGTCCGGCGCCACGGCGGTCGCCCAGAGCAGCTCCGTCGACTGGAGTCACCACGAGGCGGATTCGTCGACGGAGGGCGAGCTCGCCGGGGCGACGCTCATCGACTCGGTCGCCGCCATCGTCGGCCGCCGCGTGATCACCCTGAGCCAGCTCGAGGCGGAGGCGCGGATCGCCCTCGCGACGCACGGCCCCGTCGAGGCGGCCGAGGCGCCGCTCGATCCGGCCGTCCTCGGCTCGACCCTCGACTATGTCATCAGCCAAGACCTCGTCGAGGAGGAGGCGAGCCGCCTCGGCGTCTTCCCGGTGACCGCCGCCGACTGCGAGCTGGCAGAGGAGCGGCTGGCCGCGCGCTTTCCCACGCACGCGGCCTTCGAGCGTTTCCTCGTGCGTTTCGGGATCGACGCGGAGCGGTTGCGCGCGTCCGTCCGCCGTACCCTGCGCGCGGAGCGCTACCTCCAGCACCAGCTCGGACCGCAGGCGCAACCCTCCGACCTCGAGATCGCGGCCTGGCAGGCACGCCACCCCGCTGCGGGACCCGCCGCACAGGCGCGGGCGACCGCGCGTGCACTACTTTCGAGGGAGAAATACCAGGCGTTGACCACGGCCCTCGTCCGCGATCTCCGCGCGCGGGCCGACGTGCGGATCCTCGCGGGCTTCGAGCCCGCGCCGACCGCCGCCGACACCCCGCCGGGCTTGGATCCGGGCGACGCCAAGGGACTCAGTTCCGCGCTCGTCGACAGCCCCGGGCGCGCGGGAGAGCCGTAGGAGGCGGCGATGCGCGCGGAGCAACCAGACGGTCCCGCCGGGTCGACGCGCCGCGGCCTCGACGTCGTGGAGATCCGGAAGATGGAGGCGGCGGACCTGGACGGCGTCATGGTCGTCGAGCGGCAGGCCTTCCGGCATCCGTGGTCGACCGAGCTGTTCCGGCGCGAACTGATGCACGACTGGTCCACGATCCTCGTCGGCGCCGGACGCCCGACGTCGGCCGTGCCCGGCCAGCCGGCGGTGCTCGGCTTCGTGATCTATTGGCTCGTTCACGACGAGGTCCACATCCTCAACCTCGCCGTCCACCCGGTGGCACGCCGGTCGGGCCTCGGCCGGCGGCTCATGGTCGAGGCGATCGAGCGCGGGCGACGCGCCGGCGCGTCGCTGGTGACCCTCGAGGTCCGGCGCTCCAACTTCCCGGCGCTGGCCCTCTACCGCGACCTCGGCTTCCGTCCCGTCGGCATCCGGCCGAACTACTATGTCGACGAGGGCGAGGACGCGGTCGTCATGATCCTCGACCTGTGAGCCCGGCGGGCGCCCTGTCCGGCTCTTGACGGCTCGCTCCAAAGCCTTACGTTCGCATCCATGGCACCCGAGCGCGATCTCTACGAACGGCTCGGGGTGCCGCGCACCGCGACCCCCGACGAGATCAAGACCGCCTATCGGCGACTCGCGCGCAAGCACCACCCCGACGTGAATCCCGGCGACAAGTCGGCCGAAGAGAGGTTCAAGGAGGTCGCCGCCGCGTTCGACGTCCTCGGCAATCCCGAGAAGCGGAAGCTGTACGACGAGATGGGGCCCGACGCCGCGAAGATCGGCTACGATCCCGAGAAGGCGAAAGCCTGGCGCCAATGGCAGCAGCGCCGGACGCAGACCGCCCAGGAAGTTCCGTTCGACGCGGGCGAGATGCCGTTCGACATCGGCGACCTCTTCGGCGACCTCTTCGGCGGTGCCGCGCGCCGCCGCCGGCCGGCCGGCCCGATGCCCGGCGAGGACCTCCACGCCAGCCTCGACATCGACCTCGCCGAGGCCGTCCGCGGCAGCGAGCGGCGGATCGGCGTCGTGCGCGACGGCAAGGAGGTCCGGCTCGACATCCGGATCCCGCGCGGGGCGACCGAGGGCACGGTCGTGCGCCTCGCGGGCCAAGGTGGGACCGCCGCACGGGGCGGCCCGCCGGGCGATCTGCTCATCGAGATCCACCTCCGGCCCCACGCCTTCCTGCGCCGCGACGGGCAGGATCTCCTGTTCGACCTCCCCGTGACCGTCGGCGAAGCGGTCGCGGGCGCGGAGGTGACCTGCCCCACGTTCGAGGGGCCGGTCCACCTCAAGATTCCGCCGGGCTCGCAGACCGGGCGCAAGCTTCGGCTCCGGGGCAAGGGGCTTCCCGATCTGCGGGGCGGACGCGGAGACCTCTACGCGGTCGTCGCGGTCGCCGTCCCTCCCCCGGGAGACGAGGCGAACGAGCTCGCCCGAAAGCTCGACCGCCACTACACCGGGGACGTCCGCCGAGGGCTCTCGCTGTGACGCTCCGCCTCTACGCGCGCGCCGAGGTGGTTCGTATCCTCCACGTCGACGGCCGCCTGATCGAGCGGCTCGAGGACGAGGAGATCGTCGGAGCGCGGCGCGGGCGCTTCACCGCCGACGACCTCGAGCGGATTCGGATCGCCGCCGAGCTCGCGGAGTTGGACGTCAACGACGCGGGAATCGAGGTCGTGCTCCGAATGCGCGAACGGTGGCTCGCCGAGCGGCGCGAGCTCCACGAGGCAATCGACGCGCTGCGCGCGCGGCTCTCGCGCAGGCGCTGAGCGGACGGGGAATTCGGCCGGCGGCGAGGCACCGCGGCCGGCACACGGCCATTGACCGCCGCCGCCGGTCTGGAATACACCCCGGCGCCGATGGCGATCTCCGACTTCTTCACGGCCGAGGGCAAGCTGCGCCGCATGGGCAAGAAGGTGACCGAGAAGTACGGTCCGCCCGAGAACCGGCAGCAGGTCATCGAGCAGCTCGCTCAGATGGGGACGCCCGAGGCGCTCGGCGTCCTCCTGATGCGCTTCACGATCACCTCCGACCCGTCCATCACCGACGCCGAGGAGAAGCAGCGGGTCTTCGAGCTGATCGTCGACGCGGGCGAGAAGTCGGTCGGCCCCCTCGAACAGTTCGTCCGCAGGCAGGATTCGGTCTCCTGGGCACTGCGCGCGCTCGCCGAGCTGCTTCCGCCCGCACAGGTCAACGACACCGCCCTCGCCGAGTTGCTGCGCCTCGGGGCGGAGTACACGCGCGACCCGGAGAAGAAGATCCAGCTCATCAACTGGCTCGCCGACCACCGCGGCGAGACGCCCGATCCGAAGGTCGGCCCGGCGCTCCTGCCCTTCCTCGGGGACATGAGCGACGACGTGAAGCTCGCCGCCCTCCGCGCCCTGGTCCTCGACAAGCTCGACGCGGCGCGCGAGCCGATGCTCCAGGCGCTCGTCGACCCGGACCAGAGCGCGCGGGTCCGCCAGTCGCTGCTCGGCGCACTCGCCGACTGCGGGTTTGCCGTCCAGGGCTACCGCGAGAAGGTCGAAGCGCTCGTCCAGGAACCGTACTACGTCGACAAGTCGGGCACGCTGAAGCGCCGCTAGTGCACGTCCTCGACGTGCCGGTAGATCTCGCTCTCGATCTGCAGGGTCGTGTGGGCGATGCCGAACTCGGAGCGCAGCCCCGTCTTCACCGCGGTGAGGATGGCGTCGTTCTGGGCGGCGTCGTGGCCGTGGACGACGAGGTGTGCGGAGAGGGCGTACAGCCCGTTCGAGATCGTCCATAGATGCAGGTCGTGGACGGCCTGGACGCCGGGCGCCCGCTCCATCTGGGCGAGGATCTCGGAGAGGTCGAGGTGGCCCGGCACGGCTTCGAGGAGGATGTCGACCGCTTCGGCGAGCAGCCGGACCGCCCCGTAGACGATGACGAGCGCGATCCCCGCCGACAGGATGGGATCGACGAGCCAGGCGTGGGTGAACGACATCACGATCGCCGCCGCGACGACGCCCACGCTCGAGAGCACGTCCCCGAGCAGGTGCAGCAGCGCCGCCCGGACGTTCAGCGTGTGGACGTGCGACCTCGAGAGCAGCGCGAAGCCCCCCAGGTTGGCGGCCAGGCCGGCGGCCCCGGTCCAGAGCATCGTCCGCACGTCGATCTGCGCGTGCAGCCGCAGCCGCTCCCACGCCTCGACGAGGATGAACACGGCGATGCCGACGAGCGCCATCCCGTTGACCGCGGCGGCGAGGATCTCGAGCCGGTAGTAGCCGAAGGTCCGCCGCACGTCGGGCGGCCGGCCGCAGAGCCAGACGGCGACGAGCGAGAGGCCGAGCGCCGAGGCGTCGGTCAGCATGTGCCCGGCGTCGGCCTTCAAGGCGAGGCTGCCCGACAGGATGCCGCCCGTCCCCTCGATCGCCATGATGAGCAGCGCGAGGGCGAGGGCCAGCGCGAGCGGCCGGACTTCGCGGCCCCGGCCGACTGCCCCGTGCGCCTCGTGCGCGTGCATCGGGGCAATCATATCGCGCGGGCGGCTCTCCCGCGAAGGTTCCTACGGCGCCAGCCGCAGGCGCGCCTCCTCGACGAGCGCGACCGCGGCCTCGGCCGTCGCGGCGGTCGCGAGCAGGTGGCCGATCTTGCGCCCCCGCCGCGGCGCCTTGCCGTAGAGCGAAAGGCGGACACCCGGCAGCGCGAGCGCACGTTCGAGGTGCGGCGGATTGGGCCCGAGCCACAGGTCGCCGAGCAGGTTCGCGAGAGCGGTTGGCCGCGCAACCGCCGTCGACCCGAGCGGCAGGTCGCAGATCGCCCGCACGAGCTGCTCGAACTGCCCCGTCAGGCACGCGGTCTCCGCCGCGTGGAAGGTGTTGTGGGGCCGCGGCGAGAGTTCGTTGACGAGGAGCTCGCCGCCCTTCGTCTGGAAGAACTCCACCGCGAGGAGCCCCTCGATGCGCAGGTCCACGGCCATGGCCCGCGCGATCTCGGTCGCTCGCGCGACCGTCTCCGTGGGCAGCGCGCCCGGGATGACCGAGACGCTGAGGATCCCCTCCTCGTGCCAGTTCTGCGCGGCCGGGAAGACGGCGAGCTCGCCCGACGGCCGCCGGACGGCGAGCACGGACAGCTCGGACTCCAGTTCCAGCTCGCGTTCCGCGACGCAGGCGCGGCGCGCGAGATCGATCCAGGCCCTTCGGCCCTCGGCCGCCGTCGCCGCCCGGGCCTGCGACCGGCCGTCGTAGCCGCCCTGGCAGCTCTTGAGCCGCATCGGCCCGAGCGCCGCCGCCGCCTCGATGTCCGCCTCGTCCCGGACGAGCCGCCACGGACCGACCGGGAAGCCGTGGCTGGCGAGCCAGGCCTTCTGCCGGCCCCGGTCTTGGACGAGCGCCAGGACCGCCGGCGCCGGACGGACGGGCGCGCGGGCGGCCGCCGCCTCGAGCGCGTCGACCGCGATCTTCTCGATCTCGTAGGTCACCACGGCGCACTCCGACGCGAGCCTTTCGGCGGCCGCCGCGTCGTCGAACGACGCGGTGACCCGCCGGCCGGCGAGCGGACCGGCGGCGCAGTCGGGATCCGGGTCGAGGACCGCGACGTCGTAACCGAGCGAACGCGCCGCAATCGCGGTCATCCGCCCGAGCTGCCCTCCTCCGAGGATTCCGATCGTCGCTCCCGGCAGGATCGGCCCCGGGACGGCCGCGGCCTCGGCTGCCAACTACAGCTCCCTCGCCTCGAGGACCGCGTCCCGCCGCGCCGCGCGCCAGCGGCGAAGCCGCTCGCGCACCTCCGGGTGGCGCCCCGAGACGATCTGCGCCGCGAGAATCGCCGCGTTGACCGCGCCCGGCTCGCCGATCGCGAGCGTCCCGACGGGGACACCGCCGGGCATCTGCACGATCGAGAGCAGCGAATCGAGCCCCCCGAGCGAGGTCGCGGGCACCGGCACGCCCAGAACCGGGAGCAGCGTCTGCGCCGCGATCATCCCGGGCAGGTGCGCCGCGCCCCCGGCGCCGGCCACGATCACCTCGAGCCCGCGCGCCTCCGCGGTGCCGGCGTACTCGGCGAGCCAAGCCGGGGTGCGGTGCGCCGAGACGATCCGAGCCTCGTGCGGCACGCGCAGCTCGTCGAGCAGCGCCCGCGTCCGTCCCATCACCGCGAGGTCGCTGCGGCTGCCCATCACGACGCCGACCCAAGGACGCGCCGCCCGCTTTCCCGATGCCGATCTCGCCGCCATCGCCGAGCGTAGGTTACCACGGTCCGTGGTACCATGCCGCCGATGCTCGACTTCGAGCGCATCCAGAAGCTCCACTCGCTCGTCCTCATCAAGGACATCCTGCGCAAGTGGTTCGGCCTCGAGCTGTCCTTCACCGACGGCGAGGGGCGCGTGATCGGGCGGACCACCGAGGACATCGTCCCGCCGCAGAACGACTACTGCCGCCTCTCGCTCTTCTCCTCGGAGGGGTACCGCCGCTGCACCCAGTCGGTGCGCGTCCTCTCCGAGAAGGCGGCCGCGCAGGGCAAGCTCCGGCGGCCGGCGTGCCACGACTGCCACCTCGGCTTCCAGGTCTGCGGCGTCCCCATCCACATCGACGGGAGCTACCAGGGCTCGATCTTCGTCGAGGGCTACGCCCGCGAGCGCCCCGAAGGCGCGGCCGCCGCGACGCTCGACAAGAAGCTGCGCGAGGTGGCCGGCGCCGAGCTGTCGACGGACCTCGGCCGCGCCGCGCGCAAGCTCCCGGTCCTCGGCCCGCAGGACGAGGAGCGGCTGGGCGACCTCCTCGAGCTGTGCGCCTCGGAGATCGCCGGCGCCCTCGGCACGCGAAGGCCCGGTGCGCCCTTCGAGCAACTCGTCGGCACGAGCGCCCCGATGCAGGAGATGATCCGGCTGCTCGAGAAGGTCTGCCCCTCCGACGCGACCGTGCTCGTCGAAGGCGAGTCCGGCACCGGCAAGGAGCTGGTCGCGCGCGCCATCCACGACCACGGCCCGCGCGCGGCGAAGCCGTTCGTCGGCCAGAACTGCTCGGCCTTCAACGACCAGCTCCTCGAGTCCGCGCTCTTCGGCCACCTGCGCGGCTCCTTCACCGGCGCGCTCGCCGACAAGAAGGGGCTCTTCGACGCCGCCGACGGCGGGACGTTCTTCCTCGACGAGATCGGGGACATGAGCCCGGCCCTCCAGGTCAAGCTCCTGCGCGTCCTCCAGGAAGGGACGTTTACCCCCGTGGGCGGGACGGAGCCGCGGCAGGTCGACGTGCGGATCATCGCCGCGACCCACAAGGACCTCAAGGCGATGGTCGCCTCGGGCGCGTTCCGGCAGGACCTCTACTACCGGATCAACGTCATCCGGGTGCAGGTGCCGCCGCTGCGCGCCCGCCGCGAGGACATTCCGCTGCTCGCCGAGCACTTCCTGCGGCGGCTCGCGCTGCGCCGCGGCGAACCGCCGCGCCCCCTCGCCCCCGAGGCGATGGCCGCGCTCGTCCGCCACGACTGGCCCGGCAACGTCCGGGAGCTCGAGAACGAGATCGAGCGGCTGGTGGTGCTCGGTTCGGACCACCCCGTGCTCGGCGCGGACCTGCTGTCGCCCCGCCTCCAGGGACGCCCGGGCGAGGAAGGCGGAGGAAGCGCGATCGACGTGGGCTCGCACCGGCTGCGGCACGCGCTCGACGCGCTCGAGCGCGAGCTGATCTCGCAGGGCCTGCGCCGCACCGGAAACAACAAGAGCCAGCTCGCGCGCGAGCTCGGCGTCTCCCGCTCCAACCTGCTCCTCAAGATCGCGAAGTTCGGCCTGCAATCGCCGGACTAGCCCGGCCGCGGTTGCCGTCCGCGTGGCGCTCGGGCATCATGCCTCGACAATGCCCCGCGAGCTCATCGACCTGCACATCCACGTGGGCGGCGCCGTCGCTCCCCACATCCTCTGGTCCCTGGCGCACCAGCAGGGTTACAAGCTGCCGTTCAAGGACTACTGGGAGTTCTGCGAGGCCATCGTCGCCCGCCCCGAGAAGGTCCACACCCTCGAGGACTACCTCGCGATCTTTCACCAGTGGACGGAGAAGATCCAGTCGAGCCCCGCGGCCATCGAGCGGTCGATCTACGAGATCATCGGCAAGGAGTACCGCGGCAGCCGCGTGACCCAGATCGAGCTTCGCTTCAACCCGATGAAGCGGAACCTCGGCGGCGAACGCGACCTCGACCACATCATCCACGCCTCGCTGCGCGGCATGGACCGCGCCTGCCTCGAGTACGGCGTCAAGGCCGGCCTGCTCTTCTGCCTCGACCGCGAGTTCCCCCCGCACCTCAACGAGATCCTCGTCGAGAAGGCCATCAAGTACCGCAGCCGGGGCGTCGTCGGCATCGACCTCGCCGGCACCGAGCAGAGCGCCGTCGAGCTGCGCCCGGCGGAGGTCGAGCACTACCGCGACATGTACGCCCGCGCCCGAGAGGCCGGGCTCGGCACGACGGTCCACACCGGCGAGACCCACGGCACCGGCGCCGACGGCGTCGCCGCGGTCGTCGAGCAGCTCCGGCCGGACCGCATCGGCCACGGCATCCGCGCGGTGACCGACGAGCGGGTGATGGCGCTCTTGCGCGAGCGCGGCACGGTCCTCGAACTGTGCCCGACGAGCAACCTCGTGACCCGCGCCGTCGAGAGCTGGGACGAGATGCGCCACATCGCCCGCGTCCTGCTCGACCGCAAGGTCCGGCTGACGATCAACACCGACGGGCCCTACCTCCTCGACACGGACATGGCCCGCGAGGTGGCGCTCGTCGTCGAGCACGGCGTGCTGGGCGAGGCCGAGGTCGAACAGGCGCTCGCGGTCGCCCGCGAGGCGACGTTCCTCGACTGACCGCCGCTTGACGCGGCGCGTTGCGCCCGGTATTCGGGCGGCCATGCGACGCGCCCTCGCCTTCTCCCTCGCCCTCTCCGCGGCGTGCGCCCCGGCGGTGCGCGCGGGATCGAACCCCGGGGCCGACGCGGGAACGAACGCCGCGCCCGCCTCGGACGCAGGCAGGGACGCAGCCGCCTCCGACGCGGGCGAACCGACGATTTCCGACGCGGGCACGGACGCCGGCGAGGCCCCCTCTCCCCCCGACGCGGGAACGCCCGGGGGCGGCGTCGCGACGATCCGCGTCCACTACGACACCGGCCCGGGCCACGCGATCACCGTGCGCGGCTCGGGGGCCGGCCTCTCGTGGACGTCGGGCGCGTCGGCGACGTGGACCTCCGGCAACGTCTGGGTCCTCGCGCTGCCCGTCGCCGCGCCGATCGAGTTCAAGCCGCTCGTCGACGACCAGACCTGGGCGATCGGCCCCAACTGGACGCTCGCGCCCGGCCAGACCGCGGACGTCTGGCCTTTCTTCTTCACGCAGGCCGGGACGGTGACGACCTGGTCGGGCTTCCCGTCGGCGATCCTCGGCAACAGCCGCGACATCTGGGTCTACACGCCGCCGTCGTACGGCGAGAACGCGGCCGAGCGCTACCCCGTCGTCTACATGCACGACGGACAGAACCTCTTCACCGACCAGTACTCGCTCTCCGGCGTCGGCTGGAACGTGCAGGGCGCGATGGACCAGGGGGCCCAGGACGGCACGATCCGCGAGGCCATCGTCGTCGGGATCGACAACACCGACAACCGCATCTGGGAGTACACGCCGACGAACGGCGGGATGGACGGCGGCGGCGCGTCGCAGTACCTCGACTTCGTCGTCCAGGAGCTCAAGCCCGCGGTCGACCAGGAGCTCCGCACCCTGCCCGACTGCGCCGACACCTACGTCGTCGGCTCGTCGCTCGGCGGCCTGGTCTCCTGCTACGCGGGCCTCGTCCAGCCCCAGGCGTTCGGCTCGATCGGCGCGCTCTCCCCGTCGACCTGGTGGGACGGCGACTGGATCGTCGCCCAGGTGCTCGCGTCGGCGGACGGCGGCCTCGCCCCGATCCGCACCTACGTCGACTCGGGCGACGCCGGCCCCGACGACGACGACTCGACCGACACCGCGCTGCTCGCCGCCGCGTACCAGGCGACCGGCACCGACCTCGACTACCTCGTCCAGCCCGACGGCCAGCACAGCGAGGTCTACTGGCGCCAGCGCATCCCCGGCGCGCTCGCGTTCCTGTTGGGCCCGCGGCCCTAGGCTAGCCGCAATGCCGGTGAGTTAAGGCCGCAAGTTCCAATGATGACAGGGGGATGAGCGATCGTGCTCTCAAGGAGAGGAGGGCACGACGATGGGCCTTGCGGCAGATCTCGACGCGACGATGGCGGTGCGCATCCCCGATGCGGC
>DAIDIT010000185.1 GCA_027451705.1 Pseudomonadota bacterium | reverse complement strand
ATGTTGAGCGCGTCAACGCCGAGCGGGCCCTTGCGCGTCGGCGTCATGAGCTGCACGTCCGCGAGCAGGTCGAAGCGGAGCCGCTCGACCAGGACCGACTCGAACAGCTCGAGCACGTAGCTCTGGGCGGCGAGGGCGTCGCTCAGCCGGTTGACCACGATCCACGGCGACCGGCCGTCCTCTGCGGGCGCGGTCCTGTGCACCTCGCCGTGCAGCACCGCGATGCAGCTCTCCTTGAGCACGCCCGCCTGGCGCACGACCTGGTCGAGGATGACAGTCGGGATGGGCTGTCGCTCGATGAGGTCGCGCAGCAGGTTCCCGGGCCCAACCGGCGGAAGCTGGTTGTGGTCGCCGACGAGGACGACGCAGGTGCGGTCGAAGTCGATGGCCTCGAAGAGGTGCCAGGCGAGCGGCACGTCGACCATGGAGACCTCGTCGACGATGACGACATCCGCGCCGATGGGATCGTCTGGCCCGGCGGCGAACGTCTTCCCGTCGAAGCCGAGCAGCCGGTGCAGCGTCAGCGCCTCGCGCCCGACCACCTGCTCGATCCGTTTCGCCGCCTTCCCGGTCGGCGCCGCGAGGACGACCTTCAGCTTGCGCGCCCCGTAAAGCCGGTCGATGGCGGCGATGAGATGCGTCTTGCCGGTACCCGCGGCACCGCTGACGAGGACGAGGTTGTGCTGTGCGCTCGCAATCAGCGCCCGCCGTTGCGGCTCGTTCAGCTTCTCCCCGACGTTCTCGATGAGCTTGTCAGCGTCTCCGGAAGCAAAGTGCTGGTTCGGCCCGAGCATTATCGAGAAGACCTCCGCGAGCTCGCGCTCCATCTGGTGGACCCGCGGCTGCGCCACGAGGAACCGGCCGCCGATGGAGGGTGAGACGAGCGTGCTGTCTTCGATGAGGCCGTCGAGCGCTTCCTCGATGCGCGCGCGGCTGTCAGCGACGTCCATGACGAGCAGCGCGTTCGCCAGCTCGATGAGGTCCTCATAGTCGACCCAGCAGTCGCCCTGGTCGAGCCGCTCGGCGACGCAGTGGACGATGCCCGCGCGGATGCGCGAGGCATGCTCCTTCGGCGTCCCCATCTTCCGCGCGACGACGTCGACGCGCTTGAAGCCGAAGCCCGGCACCTCGCGCACGAGAAGGTACGGGTCGGTCTTGAGGACCGTGACGACAGAGTTCCCGAACTTCTCGAGGAGCGCCGTCATCTGGTGATGCGTCAGCTCGAACGAGGCGAGCCAGGTCAGCGTGGCGTTCAGCGTGCGCGTGCGCAGCCATTCGGCCCGGAGCGCCTGCACCGACTCGAGCGGCACCTTGGCCACCGCGGCGATGCGTTCCGGCTCCTCGTCGATGACGCGGTCGAAGTCGTCGCCGAATGCCTCGGCGATGCGCCGCGCCTTCACCGGGCCGATGCCCCTGATGTCGGGGTGGTTGGCCAGGTAGTGGGCGAGCCCCTCGGGGCCCAGCCGCTGGTCGAAGGCGAAGTGCGCGACCTTGAACTGGCGGCCGAACTTCGGGTGGCGCTCCCAGGCGCCGTGCAGGACGACGGGGTCGTGCTGACGGACTATGAGCGCGCCGGCGAAGGAGACGCTGTCGCCGGCGTCGGTGCGCAGCCGCCCCGCGCTGAACTGCGGGCTCGAGTAGAAGAGCACCTCGATCCGGCCGCGCACCGTCTCGGGCGCCTGGTTCGTCGCGTGCGCGGTCATCCTTGCACCTTCCGGTGGTAGCGGCAGAGGAGCCCCTCGACGAAGCGGCAGGCGAGCTGCCGGTCGCCGCAGAAGAAGACCGGCACACCGTGGTCCACGATGATCGAGAGCGTCGCGCCGAGGACCGCGCTCGGGTGCGCGCCCGATCGGTAGCGGTGCGCGAGGACGTCCTCAAGCGAGCCCTCGACGACGATGCAGCCGAGGTCGAACTCGGAGAGGGCCCGCAACTCGCGGCCGAAGCGGGCGCGCGCGGTGATGACCGACGCCACGAAGTCGTCCAGCGACTTCCGCTCCACCGCGACGCACGTCTCGTATCCGGGCAGCGAGTAGTCGCCGGCCGGCAGCGCCTTCCTCGTCGCGGTCACCACCGCAGGGTCGAACTCGTAAGGTTGCTGCTCCCGCGTGTCGATGACGACGGCAACAGGCTCACCGCTAGAACGGGATGTCGTCCTTGGCGGCACCGCCATGGGCTTCCCCTTCCGCGCCCGCGCCCTCGTCCAGCACGATGCGCCGGTTGAAGTAGACGTTCTCGTTGTCGCCCTTGGTCCGCTTGGTGACCTCCAGCTTCACGTCGAGGAGCCGCTCGAGGTTGGCCGGCAGGTCGGAGAGCTTCTGGAGATCGAGCCCGCAGACGTGCAGATCGTTCTTCAGCCACTTGATGTTCTCGCGCGTGGCCATGACGTTGTTCCGCCAGAGCAGACGGCCGCGGTAGCTCGGCGCGAGGATCTTCAGCGTCCACTTCAGCATCGGGTTGCCGGACGTCTTCGCGGTGGTGATCTCCACCTTCTCGACGTTGACCTGGTACTTGCCGTCCGGGACCGGCTCGAACTCCTTCTTCTCCTCGACGGGCGCGTCGGCGAAATCGCCGTCGAGCTGGGTGAGGTCGACTTCCGGCGCGTCTTCGCCGGGGCTGCGGGGCTCGTTCATGGGTCGCTTCTCCTGTCGGTGGGTGGGTTACCGGGTGGCCACGGCGGCGCGGGGCTTCGGCGGCGCGGCGTTCGTCTTGGGCGCGGTCGTCTGCTGCTCCGGCGCCGCCGCCGGCGTCTGGGCGGCCGGGCCCGCTCCCTGCGCGTAGGCGGCGACGAACTTCTGGAAGTCGAGATCGAGGATCTCCGGCAGCCGACCGGTTCGGTCGCCGGCCTCGTAGTTGACGTGGGGCTTGGTGCGGATGACCCGCTTCTGCGCCGGCTTCCCGTCGGCGCCCGTCGTCGGCTCCAAGTCGCAGAAGAGGATGATGTCGACCATCCCCAGCACGATCTTGCGCGCCTTGTCGGGCAGCGTCGGGACGATGCGCGTCAGCTTCCCGGTCCGCGTCTCGATCTCCTTCTCCTGCGAGTGGGAGATGAGGAAGAGCCCGCAGGGCAGGAGCGCGAGCTTGTTCAGCACGCGGTAGAACTCGTTGTTGATGAGCGCGTAGCCCTTGCCGTAGCCGAGGTCGCTCTCGTGCTCGATCTTGAACTTCTGGCAGATGTGCTCGGCGCACATCCGGTAGGCGTTGTCGACCGTGTCGATGATGACCGTCTTGAAAGCGTGCTTCCCCTCGGCGATCTCCTTGCAGGCGGTGAGCAACTCCTCCCACGTGGCGATCGGGACCTGGTAGACGTCGAGGTTGTTGAGGCCCGCCTCGGTCGCGAGGAACAGCGCGCCGTCGGCGTGCGAGCACCAGGTGCTCTTGCCGATCTTGCTCGGGCCGTACACCAGCACCGTGAGATCGTTGAGACTCGTCTTCGGGGATGTCTTCTGCGATGGCAGCATGTGCGTTCTCCTCTCGTGGTTTCCTGCTCAGAAGGTGTCGGGCTGGGCGTCGGCGCCGCGCAGCTCCTCGTGCGGCTCCCGGTGCTCGTAGAAGTTCTCGGCGACGTTGGGGCTGCCACCCGACCGGCAGAGCGCGAAGTAGGGACAGGGCTTGCCGTACTGGAAGCAGAAGGAGGTGTTCTGGTACCAGACGTCGCGGCGGCGGGCGTCGAGGAAGGCCTGCGTCAGCTCCCACAGCTCCGCGCGCAGCGTCGTGAACTGGTCGCGCGAGAGGTAGAGCAGCTCGCGGTGGAACATCTCCGGCTCGGCGTACTTCTCGGCGAGCCGCGCCTGGAACTCGTCGTCCGTCTCGGGCATGCGCCGCTTCGCGCTGCTCTTGCCGGTCTTCGACTTGGCGACGAGCTCGGCGCGCCGCGCCTCGAACTCGACCTCGGTCTCTCCCGCGCTCTGCTGCAGCCGCGCCTTGACGAGCACGTTGTAGAGAATGCCGGCGACGTGAATGCCCAGCGCCTGCTCGACGTAGGAGGCGTAGAGCGTGATCTGGAAGTCGGTCCAGAGCCGCTCGAGGTAGCTCGCGTCGATGGCCGCGGCGGTCTTGTGCTCCAGCAGGAAGTGCTGGTCACCGATGCGGACGATGCCGTCGACCTTGCCTGCGAGAACGAAGCTGCGGCTCGACGCGCCGGTCTCCGGGTTGATGATCTCGCCCTCGAACTTCTTCTCCAGCGCGACGACCTCGAAGTCCTCGGTCGGGTAGCGGGCCGAGTAGCCGCGCATGATCGCGGTGGCGAGGTGCCAGACGCGGCGCTGATCCTCGTCCTGCGCGCGGTTCGGGCAGGCGCGGTCGATGTGATCGAGGACCGGCGCGAGTTGGCGGCCCTGGTGCCAGGTCTCCAGGCACTCGTGGATGAGGGAGCCGAAGGAGAGGTGGCGGTCCTTCTCGAACGGCGCGAGCTCGAGGACGTAGCGCCAGTGAGCCGCCTTGCGGCAGTTCCGGAAGAGGCTCCACATCGAGTAGCTCGTCGTCATCCGGTCGCTCATCGCGCGACCTCGGCGACCGGATGGGGCTCGGCCGGCGGCGGCTCGACAACGCGCTCGACGGTGAAGGCCTCCTCGCCGAATTCCCGCGTGAGCAGCTCGGTGAAGATCCGCGCGATCGCCTGACCGACCGGCGTCGCGGCGTCGACGACGCAGGCGCGCTTCTTCTCGTCGAGGCAGAAGGCGGCATCGAGTCGGACCTGCGCCCGCCCGTGGAGCCCCTCGGCCGAGAAGACGGCCAGGAAGAGCGAGTCCCGGACCTCGGCAAGGGAGGTCTTCTCGTCGAAGTGGTAGCGGTAGACGTCCTTGCTCATCGCGTTCTCCAGGCTCTCGTTGGCGGTGCGTTCGCGTTCACCCGTGACCTACCGGCGGGCATCGCGATCTGTCGGATCGTCTCGGAGGTAGTCGCCTAACCCCGCGCGCTCGAAGCGGTTTCTGAGCTTGGCGATCGCCTCGTACAGGGTGCCGCGGGGGATGCCCCTCTGCCGGGCCACCTCGCTGGCCGTGGCCATGTGCAACTCCTCGATGAGCCGCTGGAGGTCGGGGGGCAGCTCCGCGAGGATGCGCGCGAGGTCGGCGCGCAGGGCCAGCAGCTCCCCGTCGCGCCGTGAGGCTGCGAGGACCTCGCGGCGGTACTCCTCCTGATCGAGGACGGGAGGGAGGTCGGAGGCCGAGCTGCCGGTATCCTCATCCCGATCCTCGCGGCGCTCGTCGAGGGAGCCCGCGCAGCGCCGGTAGTCGCGGACGCCCGCCTTCTGCGCCTCGATCAGCGTCGCGACCTGGTGCTCGACGATGCGCGTGATGAAGGTCTCGCGCTTGGAGAGCGCCGGATCGAAGCATGGCATACGCCGGAGAAGATCGATGACCAGCACTTGCTCGATGTCCTGACGGTCCGCTTCGACGTACCCCGCTCGGCCCACGAGCTGGCGCGCCTTGTGCCTGATCAGCCGAATTGCGTACTCGTCTAACCCTTCGTACTTGTTCTCGTTCCCCACTGGGCCCTCTCGGGCCGCGGGGGAAGTCGCCTATGGGTATCGCCGTGCTCAGGGCAGACGACCGCGCGTGCGGCGTGCCGTTGCGAGTGCGCCAAAGCTGGCGACACCCACAACGACCTCCGCTCATGCGGCCAGTGCGTTGTCTGGTGGCGACCGTCCTTCTGCCGGGTCAGGCGACCCGGGCCGCGTTCGCGACGGTCATGCGAACCGGCAGTCCGTTCTGCACGACGAGGCTCTCGATCGTGACCGACCGTTCCCGGTCGAAGAGGTCGAAGAGCTCGACGTGCTGCTCCTTCAGCGTGAAGTCCTCCTTTCCGCGCGCCGGGTTCGGCGCGTTCAGCTTGCCGAAGACGACCTCGCGCAAGACGCTGGGTGGCGGCACCAAGGACGGCTCCCCGTCGCGGATGTGCAGCCCCTCGATGCGGCCGAAGTTCAGCTCCTGCATCAGCTCCACGAGCCGGCGCCGCGCGGGCGAGAGCGAGTGCTTGGTGCGATGAATGACCCCGGTCACGGCGCTTCCTCCTTCCCGGCGTGCGGCCGGCTGTAGATGGCGAACAGGCTCTCGCCGCTCTCGTCGTGCCCCGCCTGCTGGACGAGGTATTCGTCGCCGGCGTCGATCACCTCGGCGAACTCCCAGCGGCGGAAGAGGCCCGGGAGGCGCAGCCACTCATCGTCAGCCTCGTGGCGGTCTACCTCGCTGCCGGGCTCGGTCGCCGCCGCGGGCGACGGCGTGGGCGGCGCGCCGATGCGCGCGAGCAGCTTCTCGATGGCCGGGTGCGGCTGGAGGCGAGCGTTGGAGATGGACGGACCCATCGCTCGGGACTTACCGGAGCGATCGGAAAGGTGTCGGTCGGCAATCGCTCCGATCGAACCAGCGAGGGCGCGGACGACCTCGTCCTCGATGGGGTGCGTGGCGACGACGCCGCCGAGGGCCAGCGCGACTTCCATGAGTGCCTGGCGGAGTGGTTCCTGGTGCTTCGGTTCGGTCATCGCTTGCTCCTCCTCGTCAGAAACGCGGCCTTCCCGGCCGGACTGGGACAGCCGTTCTTGGTCTCCTGAAAGGAAACGTCTCGTTTGCTTCGGCTGGGGACATCGGTGAACGCGACCATGCGAGACTCCTCGGGCCGGAGCGCTGGCAGGGGAGGACCTCGGGGCGTTCGACCCAGGTGCCTCGCGGTTCTCCCGGCCAGCGGCTGGCTTCGTCCCCTACTGGCGAAATTTCGATCCGGGGCCCGCGCGAGCGGCGGCAGAAGCTGCCGGTCCGACGGGTGATTTCGAGAATCGCTTGGTCGCGCGCAGGCTCGCGGAGCCCATGCGAAATTTCGCGGGCGCGGCGCTCAGCCGAAGAGATCGGCGACGGCGCCCTTGTCGTAGACAGGCCGGCCGCACTCGTCGACGCGAAGCGCGGGATGCAGCACGTGCGGCTGCGTCTTTCCCGGGTCGAGGAGGTGCATGACAGCGACGCCGTCCACGACCAGCGCGTCGGAGATGAGCCGGCGGTGGCACTGCCACCAGAGCGTCTCGGCGCACACGAGGGCGAACGGCGGACCCCGCCGCGCGATCTCCTCGATCTCCGAGAGCGCGTCCCGGAACGCGGTCGTGTCCATGTAGTCGGCGTAGGCCCGGAAGGCGGGCACCTTCCAGGCAGGGTGGCGGCTCGGCCCCTTGGAATGCCGGCGGCCACCGAGACCTTCGCCTCGCCAGAGGTACTCGATGCCGAGCGGCGGAAGCGCGGCTACCAGGGCCTCGCGCGAGAGGTGCGGGTTGCGGCGAGAGGCGGGGAAGCGGCGCACGTCGACGAGGCGCCCCACGCCGGCGGCTCGGAGGATCGCCGCAAGCTCCTCCGTCGTCCTGTTGCCGTGGCCGACGGTGTAGACCGTCACGGGCTCATCCATCGTGCAGCGTGAACCGGACCTGCCATCCGCCGTCCGGCGTGGCAGCTATCGGATCGCCGTCGATCCGGAAGAACACGCGCAGATCCCTTGCCAGGTTTTCGCGCCTCTTCTGGTTCCGGCGGTGCGCATCCGGGCTGCCCCACGTCAGGGTGCCGCGGGCTTCAGCGAACGACTTGAGCAACCTCCATTGCAACGTCGGCTCGGCGTTCTTCCGGTTCGCCATGCCCATCTGCGTGTAGTTGAAGACGCCTTCCTGGCCGAGAGCGCGTACCGACACCGTGTGCCCGTCGCGGAACCGAATCTCGACGTCCTTCCAGGCGGCTCCGGTGGGCGTCGGGAAGAAGACCGTCCCGTCGCCGGCGCCGCGGGCGGCCTCGTGCAGTACGCCCTCGCGGAAGGGCGCCAGCAACGCATCCGCCGGCTTCGCGAGCACGAGATCGTCTTGGTCGTCGACGCCGGTGATCTCGTCGAGCCCGAGCGCGATCGATCGATGCGCGATGATTTCCTGCGCGGACTCCGGCGTCATCGAGTCGCTGATCGGGAGCAGCAAGACGAACGGCCGCGCCTCGCGCCGAACCAGGTCCTCGATGAGGCTTGTCCGCGGCTGTGCGCCGGCGACGAGCGCCAGATAGACCGGGAAGGCATGGCCAGCGACGGGCCGATACGCGCCGACGTACTGCCACCGCTCGTGGTCGCCCGTTGGAGCCGCGCCATCGCCGCCGAGGTCGAGCAGGGTGCGCAGGCGCGCGGTGAGCTTCGCGAGGTCGAGCTCGTAGGCGGCGATATCGGCCTTCTTGAGGGTGAGCGTCTCGCAGGCGCGCGGGCGTGCGCGGCAGACGGCAACGATGTCGTCGGGGCCGTGGATCACGACGCCGCGCGGGCAACCGTCCGCTCCCGGCGCTGGGCACGGGTACGTCGATGCCAGCTCCGGCAACGGGCGAAGGAACCGGCGAAGCACCGGTGCGTCGGCGCCGGCGAGGTCGTCCCAGAAGGCTCGCACGCCGGACAGGACCGGAACGTCGCCGAGGGCACGCCAGAGTCGATCAAGCCTCCGCATCGGATCCGCGCGCGATCGAGCTGAACGAGCGCAGCGCGAGCCACTCGTCGACACGCTGGCCGTCGTCGTCGCGGGTGAACTTGGCCACGTTCGGCGGCCGGATGCCCACCATGCGCGGCACCTTGGAGTCGGCGAACTTCACCCGGAACTTGGCGCCGATGATCTTCGCTCCTTGGATTCTGCCGTTGGGGCGTGAGGCGAGGGCGGCGAAGAAGTCGCCGGCCTTGTGAATCGAGATCTCGTTCTGCGCGCCGCCCCAGTAGTAGGCGAGCTCGACGAGGTGGATCGAATCGATGCCGTCGACGTCGCCGCATGCGAGCGAGGCTGGGCCGTCCGTCCGCAGCGGCTCGAGCGTGTACTTCGTGTTCTCGTTCGGGAAGTGCTCGGAGCTACCGAAGAAGTGGAGGCCGAACGTGCGCCGGTAGAGATCGCACTCGCCCGCGCTGCCGGCGTTGATCCGCAGCTCACCGATCGCCGGGTTGTAGACGAGCACGTCGTGCTTCTCCGGCCGGAAGAAGACGCAAGTCGACTCCCCGCCCTTCTGCGCTCCCTCGCGGCGGAAGCCCTCACCATGGCGGACCAGGAACCAGACGTCGTCGGACCTCGGATAGGAGAAGACACGAACCTGGTCCCCCTTCTTCTTCTGCAGGAACCACTGGCCGAGGTCGCGCTCGATCGCCTCGAGCTTCTTCGTTCCCGGCGCCTGGAACTTCCCCTTGGGTTGCTCCGCCGAGAGGAAGTAGGTGAACGACTTCCTCTCTTCGACAAACTGCTCCGCGTGCTTGCGCTCCAGTAAATGACGCGCCTTGAGGAACATCTGCGTAGCGACGTCAGCCGGCGTCTGCTCGTCGGACTCGTCGAGCTTGATGAGATCGCCCGCGCCTTCGATCAGCTCCTCCATCCCTTCCGGTGTCGCCATCTCGTCGATGAGGTAGAGGCAATCGACCAGGTCGGCCGGCATGTCGTCGTCCGGATCGACCAGGACGCCGGAGAGCCGCTCGTAGTCGATGCCATCCGGAGGCTGCACTTCGTGCGCGCGTCCCTCGTAGCTCGCCATGGGCTCCGCCGCTCGAAGCGCGCCACCGAGCGCGGGCAGGACCACGCCGCGGCGCTCGAGGTAGGTGGACCATCGGGGCTGCGCGAAGAGGGCGATGAGATGCTTCTCCGAGATCGTCTTCAGCGCGTCGGGATTGGCGAAATGCCGCAGGTTGAAGCTGGCCATCTGGTCTACCTCCGGGCGCGCGCGGTGGCGCGCCTCACTGCCACGACTTTGCCGGCGATGCGTAGGTCGTCATCGGGGCCCACCGCGATCGGGCGGAACCGCGGGTTTTCCGGCCGCAGCTCGATCCGATCGCCGGCGATGTGAAGCCGCTTCACCGTTGCCTCGTCGCCGAGCAGGGCGACGACGATGTCACCGCTCTCGGCGATCGGCTGTTGCCGCACGACGATGTGGTCGCCTTCGTGGATGCCTGCCCGGATCATGCTGTCGCCCTTGACCGCGAGGGCGAAGCACGGCCAGCGGCCGGCGAGATGCCGCTCGACAAGCAGCTCGCCGACGATGTTCTCGACGGCCAGGATCGGTTGCCCGGCGGCGACCGCTCCGACGATGGGGATGGGCACCAACTCGGCCACCTCGGGCTCGGGCTGTTTGAGGACCTCGAGCGAGCGCGCTTTGCCCGGCTCGCGTCGCAGGTAGCCCTTGCGCACGAGTTGGTGAACCAGCTCGTGCGCGCTCGCCGATGCAATGCCCAGCAACTCACCCAGCTCTTGCCCCGTGGGCGGAAAGCCGCGGCGAGAGATGTGCGTGCGGATCGCGGCGAGCGTTCGGCGCTGGGGTTCGGTGATCGCCTCGATGGGCGGACGACCACGCCTCTTGTTCCCGGCCCCACGGCCAGGCTGTTCCTTTGGCGCCATCGCGCTGACCCTCCCGCGCGGCCCGCACAGACGGGACCGATACGGAGGAAGCGCGCACCATAAGGCCAGATGCATCTCAGGTCAATTTAAAAGTCTGTCGGGAGGATCATCGTCCCGACACTTCGAACTACCTCCCGGTAGGTAAGCAGCAGAGACCAGGAGCGACCGATGGACGACGTGATCAGGACGACCGACGAGCACGACGAACTCTCTCCCGACGAGCGCCGGAGGGCCGCCGCGCAGATCCTCGCCCGCGGCTTGCGGCGCCTACTCACGCGCGCCGCGCTCGCCCGAGAGGATGCTAACCCGTCATCTCAACCACATGAAAACATGGAGAAAGTCGCCTTGCCTGGGGTCCCGAACCGAGCCCTCATGACTTCGACCAAGGCCGGTTAGCGGCCGGAGAGGCCGCGGAAAGGGAGACCAGATGGCAACGACTGACGACAGCCTGCTGCGAGAGATGGTGGCGCTGCGGAAGCTCACCGTCGAGGAACTGCGCGCGCGGTACCTGGCGCTCTTCGGTGAGGAGACGACGATCCGCAACAAGGACTACCTCTTCAAGCGCATCGCCTACCGGCTCCAGGAGAAGAAGTACGGCGGCCTCACCGAGGAGGCCCGGGCACGGGCAGAGAGCCTCGCGGCCCAGGCGCCGGTGCGCAGACGCCTGCCGCCGGGCGCGGCCGAGGAAATGGCGCGCGCGACGCGACCGCGCGACCCGCGCCTGCCCGTGCCCGGAACGGTCCTGCGCCGGACCCACGGCGGCGTCGAGCACGCGGTCACCGTCCTCGACGAAGGCTTCGAGTACCTCGGCGAGCGCTTCGAGAGCCTCTCGGTGGTCGCGAGGAAGATCACCGGCACGCGCTGGAACGGCTACGGGTACTTCGGCTTGCTCGCGAAGGAGAGCGCATGACCGCGGCGAACGGCAAGGCGCCGCGCATCGTCCGCTGCGCCATCTACACACGGAAGTCCACGAGCGAAGGGCTCGACATGGACTTCAACACGCTCGACGCGCAGCGCGAGGCGTCCGAGCACTACATCCGCACCTTCGCCGCCCAGGGCTGGACCGTGCTGCCGGCGCACTACGACGACGGCGGCTTCACCGGCGGTAACATGGAGCGCCCGGCGCTGCAGCGGCTCATCGAGGACATAGACCGCGGCGAGGTCGACATGGTGGTCGTCTACAAGGTCGACCGCCTGTCGCGCTCGCTCCTCGACTTTGCCCGGATGATGGAGCGGTTCGAGAAGAAGAACGTCGGGTTCGTCTCCATCACCCAGCACTTCGACACCTCGACGTCCATGGGCCGCCTGGTGCTGAACGTCTTGCTTTCGTTCGCCCAATTCGAGCGCGAGCTGATCAGCGAGCGGACGCGTGACAAGATCGCCGCCGCGCGCCGCCGCGGGAAGTGGACCGGCGGCCCGACGGTCCTGGGCTATCGCGTGGACGAGCAACGCCGCGCGCTCGCCGTGGTTCCCGAGGAGGCGAGCGTCGTCAAACTCGCCTTCGAGCTGTACCTCAAGACGCGCTCCATCGGTGCCGTCGCCGAGAAGCTGAACGCCCTCGGCCACACGCAGAAGCGCCACGACACAAAGACCGGCAAGCGGATCGGCGGGCGCGCCTGGGACAAGAACGCGGTCCACCGGCTGCTGCGGAACCCGCTCTACGTGGGCCAGGTGAAACAGAAGGATGAGCTGCACCCGGGCGAGCACCTGCCCATCGTCGCCGCGGATGTCTTCGAGCGCGTCCAGAAGATCCTGACCGCCCGCTCCACCGGGCGCGGACCGCGCCGCAGCCGGCGGCCCGAGTACCTGCTCACGGGCATCTTGCGCTGC
Organism: Pseudomonadota bacterium; assembly: GCA_027451705.1. Lineage (GTDB taxonomy): Bacteria > Myxococcota > Myxococcia > Myxococcales > JAKAPL01 > JAKAPL01. The sequence continues at coordinate 3,460 of DAIDIT010000185.1, read as the reverse complement.
CTTCCATGCGACGCGGCGATGACCTCGTCGGTCGGGCGCGGGCGCAACGGCAAGAGCTACCGGTACTACCGGTGCCGCCGCGAGAACAACGAAGGCATCGACTGCCCGACCGGGCTGCTCCCGGCGGACGAGGTCGAGGGCGCAGTCATTGCCCAGGTGCGCGAGGCCGCGAAGCGCGGCGACCTCCAGCGCGAGATCCTCGGGCAGCTCAACGAGGACGATGGCTCGGTGGCCGAGGTCCACGCGCAGAACGAGCGCCTCAACGCGCGCCTCGCCGAGCTGGACGAGGAGGCCCGGAAGCTGCTGGCCGCGTTCTCTGGCGCGGGCGCCGGGAGCAAGCTCCTCGTCGAGCGCCTCGGCGAACTGGAGGCGGAGATGGACCGCGTGCGCGCCGAGCTCGCCGAGGTGGATGCGCGCCTGCGAAGCGCCGCCGGCGTCCGCCACGAGGCCGAGCACGTCGCCGAGTTCCTCGACGGCTTCGACGGGGTGTGGGATGCGCTCGTTCCTGCCGAGCGCCGCGAGCTCCTGCACACCCTCGTGCGCCGCGTGGCCTACGACGTCGAGGCGGGCCAGCTCCGCATCAAGCTCTACGATCTGGACGACAACGGGCCGGTGAGCGCCGGTTCCGCCATGGAGGCTGCCTCATGACCGAGATTTCCGTCGCGTTCGAGCCCAAGGTCCGCGCCCGCGCGCGCCTTGCCGCGGAGGCCGCCGCGAAGCCGCCGCGTCGCTACCCCGCGCGCATCGCGCGCCAGCTCGCCCTCGCACACGCGCTCCAACACCGTGTCGACTCCGGGGAGTTCGCCGACTACGCGACGATGGCGCGCGCACTCGGCTTCACCCGGGCCCGCGTCACGCAACTCATGGATCTGCTCCTGCTCGCCCCCGACCTCCAGGCCGAGATCCTGTTCCTGGAGGTGCCGCCGGGCGAGCAGCCCATCAGCGAGCGCCGGCTGCGCGCCACCGTCCTCAAGTCGCTCGACTGGCAGGACCAGCGGCGGCGGTGGGCGGAACTCCGGGCGACACTCGCTGTGCTGCCAGACGAGAATTGACTACCACTCATTTGTGTGGTAGCCGAGAAGAAGTGGACGAGAAGCTCACCGCCATTCAAGCGCACGTGCTCGAAGCGGTGCGCCGCCGCGTCGACCGCGGCGTGCCAGTGCCGACCTACCGCGAACTGTGCGCCGAGTTCGGTTGGGGCTCGACGGGCACCGCGCGCGATCATATCCGCGCGCTCCAGCGCAAGGGCTACGTCGAACTCGCCGGCGGCCACCGCCAGCTCCGCTTGTGCGCGGAGCACGCGCCCGTCGCGCGCGTTCCGCTGGTCGGGCGCGTCGTCGCTGGCGTGCCCGTGACCGCCGAGGAGAACGTCGAGCAGCGCATCCCCGTGCCCGCGGAGTGGACCGGGCGTGGCACCCACTTCGCGCTGCGCGTCGCCGGCGACAGCATGCGCGACGCGGGAATCCTTGACGGCGACCAGGTCGTCGTGCGCCAGCAGCCCATGGCCAACGACGGCGACATCGTGGTCGCGACGCTGGACGGCGAGACGACGCTCAAGCGGCTGCGCGTTCGCGGCCAGCGCAGGACGCTCGTCGCCGAGAATCCGCGCTTTCGCGCGATCGAGATCCGGACCGAGTCCGCCATCATTCAAGGCGTCGTCGTCGGGCTGCTGCGCGCGTACCATGCGCGCGCCGTCGCGCGGCCGCACGCGATCGCGACGAGAGGAGCCCATGCTCACCGGACGTAGAGGCGGGAACTTCATCCGCCGCTTCGGCGGCCCGGGCGAAGGCTCGGGAATCGTCTGCTTCAAGTTCTGGCAGCTCGTGCCCGCGGGTGGATGCCCCTACCGCTGCTCCTACTGCTTTCTGCAGACGACGCCGTGGTTTCGCTTCAATCCCGATCACCTCTACGGCCTCGTCTACACGAACGTCGACGACATGATGAAGGAACTCGACACGTGGCTCGATGATCCCATCCCCAAGATGATGATCGTCGGCGAGCTGCAGGACGGCCTCGTCTTTGAAAAGGCGTACAAGAAGGTCACGGGCAAGCCGCTCTCGCACTGGATCGTCCCGCGCTTCGCCGCGCAGACGCGCCACCGGCTCATCTTCCTCACCAAGTCCACGCAGGTCGACCACGCGCTCGAACTCGAGCCGACGCGGCAGGTCGTATTCTCGTGGTCCGTCAACGCCGAGGATGTGGCGGCGCGATGGGAGCACGGCACGCCGCCGCCGTCGGAGCGCTTCGAGGCCGCGCGCCGGATGAAGGCCGCTGGTTGGCCCGTGCGGTTCCGGCTCGATCCGATGCTACCGTATCCGCGGTGGCGGTCGGGTTACGCCGCCGCGATCCGAGAGATCAACAAGGTCGGCCCCGAGATGGTGACGCTCGGCGCTCTGCGCGCGACGTCGGCGACGTCGCTGCGCCAGGCGGCCAAGAAGAACGGGCGCGACGACAGCATCTTCGACTACCTCACCGAGGACCGAGATCCGTCTGGGTTCAAGTACCGCATCCCGTTCGACGTCCAGGTCGAGTTATTCCGCTACGCCATCGACAAGCTCGCCGCGCCGATCGTCCCCGCGCTCTGCAAGGAGGACCAAGCGCTCTGGCGCGCGCTCGGGCTGCCGTTCCGCGGCTGCCACTGCCTCCTCGACGCGCGGGACCCGCTGGTCGACGAAGCGCCGCTCGCCGTGCGATCACTGAGGACGAAGGGCAAGCCATCGCCGCGGCCGGCTTCGGTCGGGCGCGGATCGGAGCTGGTGCAGCTGCGAAGGACTGCCGCGCCGTGACCGCGCCAGGATGAAGCGAAGGATCAACGATGCAGTCGCTCGACTACTATCGGGGCCGCGAGCAGACCTACCTGAAGCACTTCTTCCTCGAACGCTACCTTGAGCGCGTGGCCTACAACATCGGCTGGCGTGCTCCCGAATTCGTCTACGTCGACGGCTTCTCGGGGCCCTGGCAGGCCGAGCATGAGGATCTCAAGGACACCTCGTTCATCATCGCGATCAGCAAGCTCCGCGAGGTGCGCGAGGGCCTCGCGAAGGTAGGCAAGCACCCGCGCATCCGGTGCCTCTTCATCGAGAAGGATGCCGCCGCCTTTGCCAAGCTCGCGACGGCGATCAGCGCCATCAAGGACATCGAGCTGCGCGCCCTGCACGACGAGTTCGAGCAGGCCATCCCCGAGATCCTCAAGTTCATCGGTGGCGCATTCTCGCTGGTGTTCATCGACCCAACGGGGTGGACCGGGTTCGGGCTGAAGAAGATCGCGCCGATCCTCCAGCACCAGCCGGGCGAGGTGCTGGTGAACTTCATGATGAACTACATCAACTGGCTCTTGGAGGACCGGCGGCCGGAGATCGCCTCCACGTTCGAGGATCTCTTCGGCGGACCGGGCTTGCAGCCGGTCTTGCAGGCCGCGGGCGCGCGCCGCGAGGAGGCCATCCTCGACTTCTACAAGAAG